>CAZGRM010000053.1:0-16627 GCA_964528295.1 uncultured Lachnospiraceae bacterium | reverse complement strand
AAGGGCTGTCTGGAGGAACCCAGGATCGTGCCGCCCTTGGTCAGGATACCGGAAAAGTCCCGGGAGGTCAGCAGTCTGTAGTCTCCGTAAATCAGTCCCTTATAACCATTCATAAAGCCGTAAACCTCCAGCTCGGACAGATTGCTGGAAAGTCCCTTTACCACACCTCGCATTGTCGCATTCAGCGCCTGGCAGTCGCCGCCGCTGGTCAAAAGTCCCACTCGTTTCATGATGAATCACGTTCCTTTCAAAATTGATACAAGTAGTATACCGCATTTTATCCCGATTCACAACAAATTCTTTTTAGAAATTGGTAAAAAAGCACAAAAATACCGTCCGTCCCCCCGGAAGCCCCGGATCTCAGGAGGGATTGTGAATCGTCGGGCGAAAGCCCTCAAAAATAAAGGAATCGTAATAGGGCCTGACCTTTCTCAGCTGCTCCGGCGACCTGACCGTCCAGGCCGCGCAGGGGCAGCCGAAAAGCTTCCGGCAGATATTCTTGGAGACCGCCTCCTTGTCCCGGATATCATAGGCGATGAAATCCGGCCTGGTCAGGAAATTCAGCAGAAGGTGCCGGACCACAAGCTGCTCCACCCTGAAGCTGCCCTCCTGACGCTGAAAATTCATGGCAAGCTGCCCCCGGCAGATATCCGGCCGGTGCTTTTTGTACCACATAAGGGCCCAGGGATGAAAGGACTCCATGGAATACTCGCCCTTATACCCGCAAAGCAGCTCATCCGCCTTTTTACACACCTGGACCGAAAAGTCTTCGCACTTCATCTCCACCAGCAGGGGCACCCTTCCGTCCACCAGCTCCAGCACCTCGGACAAAAGAGGGATCCTCTCCTTTGTCCCGTCCACCGGAAACCGCCGCAGCTCCTCATACGTATAGTCCTTCACCTCTCCGTCCACCGCACACAGCCGCTTCAATGTAAAATCATGAAACACCACCGGCTGGCCATCTCTGGAGAGCTGAACGTCCAGCTCAATCCCGTATCCCGCTTCCACGGCCCGGCGAAAGGCCGTCAGCGTGTTCTCCGGCACCCCGGCCTCCCTGTCATGAAGCCCTCTGTGAGCATAAAAGATTCCATTCATCCACCCGGCCCGCCGCTTCACCCCCGGCATAATCGCCAGCAAATACGCCCCAGCAGCTCCCAGGGCACATCCTATTTTATAGCTCATAACTTTGCCTTCTTCCTGTTAAGCTGGTCTAATTCTATACCATTCCCGCCAGTTTTTCAATCCTCTGCCGCCGGTATTCCTCCTCTTTCCCGGCTGCCGCCATAAAACTTCTTCTGAAGCTCATACCTTCATTTTTCCATCTTCACCGCATAGCTATCCCTCTATTCCATACTCCAGATACAAAGCTTCACGAATCGTTTTGTCCTCCGCCGCCTTTTTCAAATCATCCATTCTGGAATCCTGGATCAACCGCTCTACCAGTGAGGCGAAACGCACCTCTCCTTCTTCCCTTGCTTCCTGCCGGTCATAGTATTTCTCTTCCCATGCCTGCATATACTTCACTCCCTCCTCCTCGCTGGCCCGAACCTTACATACCCGGGCGTGAATCCGCCTGATTCGCTCGCTGCCGGACCGCGCCGCCATCTCATCCGTAGTATTTTCCACATAATGGAGAAATTCCCTCAATTCCCCGGATACTTCCTGGTCATTCTCACCCTTTGTGTTCAGAAAAATCCGATGGGCTCCGTCCCCCAGGCACAGCTCCGGCGCCTCCCGGCATATGTTCTCAAAGCTGTAGATGTACTTTCCCAATCCAAACAGGTCAAAGGTCATAATCATGATAATGTAAGAGGTATTCAGCCTGTTGTAATCGGGAATCCCCGGCTCCAGCAGCGATGTGTCCACCATGGACTGGTAATACCGGCTCCGTCTGGCCAGATCCTTCTTCCGCCTGGACTGCATCTCCGTATTATATACCACCTGGTCCTCATCCACCGCGTATACATCCATCCGGATGGAGCGAATAGCCGGCGACAGGCGGCTCTCCTTCTCTGTCTCATTTCTCTCCAGTATGGGAATCTCCCTCCCAAAAATAATACTCAGCACATCCTGATGCGCCCCCGGATCCTCCATAACCTCATCAAATAAAAAACGGTCTGCCAGGTTCAGCTCTTTTAGCGGTACCATATTTATCATTTTCCCCATCTGTGTCTCCTTCATCTTATCACAATTTTTTCTTTTTTAATAGCGGTTTCTTTATACATCTTTTTATTTTTATTAATGCTCATATTATTAATTGCCAACTGGATTTTTCAAAAAAATTGCTGACAAAGATTCCCTCTGTCAGCAATGCGGCTATCTCCATTAAAACACGTTTGTCTAACCCTTAATCCCTCCCGCAATCATCCCCTCCATAAATAGCTTCTGACACAGAAAAAACAAAACCATGACCGGCACCACTGACACAACCGCGCCGGCGAATAGGAGATTATAATTATTTCCATAGGGAGAAAGATACGTCTGAAGGCCCACCGTCAACGTAAATCTGGTATTTTTTGACATGACAATTAACGGCCATAGGAAGTCATTCCAGGAATTCGTGGCCTGGAGAATAATCATCGAAGCAAAGGCCGGTTTCATCAGCGGTCCCATAATTTTTGTAAAAATCTGAATTTCCCCGCACCCGTCGATTCTGGCCGCGTCCATAAACTCATGGGACAAGGACCCGGCAAACTGCATAAAGAAATAAATCGTAAAGGCAGACACCGCAAAGGGAAGCACTACCCCCAGGTAGCTGTTTAAAAGCCCCAGCCTGCTTACCTCATTGTAGAGAGGAATCATCAATGTCTCAATGGGAATCATCATGGTGCTCATGATCAGCACCACCAGCAGCCTCCTCCCCCTGAACTCATACATAGCCACTCCATAGCCCACCATAGCCGACAAAAGAATCGAAAGCACCGTAAACAATACGGCAATGCACACACTATTTTTAAACCAGGAAAAATACAGTCCTCCATCCTCCGTCCACAGCAGCACATAATTTCCCGTATCCAGCATATCTCTGGTGAGCTTCAGGGCAATTCCATTTTTAAAAACCTGGCTCATATCTGACACAAAAGAGGTCGCCAGCAGATAAACGAAGGGAGTCAGAGAGACCACTGTGACCAGAAGCAAAAAGAATACTGACACAAATTTGAAAAGAATTTTCCGGCTTTTATTCTTCATATCCCGTTCTCCCTTCTTCCTATTCCAAAAAACCGGATATAAACCGCGTTCACCACCATCAAGCCGAGAAACAGCACCACCGACATGGCGGAAGCGTAGCCCATATCAAACTGTCCAAAGGCAGTCCGGTAAATATACAAAACCACCGTCAAACCGATATCCCCCGGTGTAGTACTGTTTGGCCACAAGACATAGCTCTCCCCAAACATACGCAGGCCGCCATAGGTAAGAATCGTTACCACAAAAATCAAAATCGGTTTGATGCCCGGCAATGTCACATGCCAAAAGCGCTGCCACGCGTTCGCTCCATCCACATAAGCAGCATCGTACAAATCCTCCGGAATCGTCTGAAGCGCTGACAGAAAATAAAGCACATTTGTTCCAAGCCAGCGCCAGGTGGAGGTGATCACCAGTGTAATCACTCCTGTCAGCTTCGTGTCATACAGCCATTCTTTTGGCTCGGCTCCCAGAAAACGCAGCAGTGTGTTCAGAGGCGTATCCGCGTTACTGCCAAAAAACAACCGAAAGAAAATTCCCGCTACAATAATTGAGGTCAATGCCGGAATATAAATGGCGGACCGAAATATATTTCGAAGCGGCGTCAATTTATTATTCAAGATCACGGCCAGCAAAAGGGCAAGCACCACATTTACCACAATGATGCCAACGGTAAAGCCCAGACTGTTTTTTACCGCCGTTTCGATATGGGAATCTGTCAGCAGACGCCGGTAATTATCCAACCCTACAAAACGGTAGCTGTTGATTCCCTGCATTTTCTGAAAGCTGGTACCAATCATACTAATCATGGGATATACCAGAAAAACACAGAAGGACAATATAAAGGGAGCGCAGAAAATATAGGGCGCTGTTTTCCGTGTAATCAATCTTTTTTTCTTCATAAGCTTCCTCCTTTCCATCCCGTACGACGGCTTTTCCTGATAAAGCTGCCGTCAAAAAAGGGCGCCCTTCTCACGGGCGCCCCTGCGGATCTCTCACTGCGCGTTCTTAATCTCTGCCGCCGCGCTTCCCAATGCTTCCTCGGGGGTCGCGCTCTTTTCATTCAGCACCCGAAAGAGGATATCACTGGATACCAGAGAATTGGCCAGGGAGAATTGAGGTGAGGTGGTAATATTTGAGGGATGGAACTTATCCTTCATAGCCAGTACCGTGTCAAAAATATCGGCCCCAAAGTAGTCCGTATACTTATTCTCCTGCTTCATCACATCCGTATCCCAAATGTCCCAGCGAAGCGGGTCAAAGCCAAGCACATTCCAGATCTTCGCCGCGCCCTCCTTACTGATTTTGGCCTCCGCCAAAAAACGCTTTGCCAGATCCTGATTTTCGCATTGAGTAGTAATACTGGTCGCCGTTCCTCCGAATACCGGATATACACTGTTTTCATCCCATACCGGCGGAGCCGCAAGGGTTATCTTGCCTGCCAGCTCAGGCATGTAGTCCGTGAAACGCCCCATGTACCACATGCATTCCAGCATGGACGCCGCGCCGCCCTGGGACATGTAGCCGTAATATTCCTCCGTATGGAAACCGCCGCCCGGTGTGGTCACCGCCGTGCCATCCTCGATCATCTCCAGCATGAAATCCAGTACCTCCGCGTTTGTCTCGCTGTCAATGATACATTCCCCATTCTCATCGAAATAATCCCCGCCTTTCTCACCGGTCATGATATAGTAGCTCCAGGAATCATTCACCTCAAAAGTAATAATGGGCTTTCCAGTGGCCTCCAATACCTTTTTCCCGGCCTCATGAAGATCCTCCCAGGTAACAATATCCTCCACCTTCACACCGGCCGCGTCCAAAATCTCTGTGTTATAAAACATGATAGGAGCTCCCACATGATACTCGATCCCGTAATAATTTCCATCATACTTGTAAATATCCAGTACCGGCTCCAAAAACGCCTCCTTTTCCGGCTCGATGATGTCGTTCAACTCCACGAATACTTTGGTGTCCCCCTGCATGAAATCACTGAATCTTGCCACATTCACATCCACTAGATCCGGAGCCCCGTCACCGGACTGCAGTGTGATCAGCAGCTTGCTGTGCATATCCTCAGTGGGATAAGTCTCTGTGGTCAGCTCGATAGGTTCATCGGGATGATTCTCATTCCACGTGTCCACCGCATCCTGCATGAATTCCGTATGCTGCTCCACATAGGTCCAAAAGGTAAGCGGAGTCTTTTCCACCTCTTCCGCCTGACCTGTGACAGTGCCGCCCATCATTCCAGCGATCAATGAAACTGCCAAAACACCCGCCATTTTTCTTCTTCTCATTCTTTTTCCTCCTATGGTTGAACTATAATGATTTTTTGGTAGTTTCATTATATTTTCTTTCTATACTTTCTTCCATTAACAATTTTATCCAAAACTCTCTCTATTTTGTCCGTTTTCTATCTGAATTCTTTTTGTTTTTTACATAATCTGACGGAGTAATTCCATATATTTCCTTAAACAGTGTATAAAAATAATTGTAATTCTGGATTCCCAGCTCCAGCGCGATTTCATTCATAGATAATTTTCCCTCGCTCATCAGCTCCCTGGCCTTCTCCATTTTTATTTGATTCACATAATTTACAATATTCACGCCCATATCCTTCTTAAAAATCCGACTGAGATAGGAAGGACTCACCGACAGCTCTCTGGACACATCCGCCAGAGAAATTCTCCTCCGGTAGTTCTGTTCGATATACCGCACCGCTTCCCTCACCACCTCACCGCACCCCGCCAGCTTGTTTGTCTGGATGATCAGCCGCTGTAGCGTCTGATATTGATCCACCAGATACCTCTTCATCTCCTCCGCCGTTTCCATACTAAAAAATTCTTCATACACATCTCTGTCTGAAAACAGCTCCTTCTCTCCGTCTGGCAGATTCTCCAGCCTCCGCATTAGCACGCTGATAAGCTCCACGAAGAAAAACTGAATCTGGTTTCTGGAACAGGCTTCTATCCCGCACTCCAAAAAGAGCCGGTCAAACAGGGCCTCCACCTCCTCACCGTCACATATTTTTTCCAGAAGAATCTCCTCCTGCTCTGGTGTCAGGTGACACTGCGCGGCACCGCGCTGCTCCTGAAAATAAGCAAGAAAGGGCTGTTTCCCGCGAAAATAGTATGCTTCCAAAATATCAACGCATCTTTCCAGTGTCCCCGGAATTTCCCCATATCCTAAAACCGAATCCGAAATCACAAAGGAGGGATCCATATCACAGAACCGTTTCAAATTTCTCTGAATCTGCTCCGCTATCGCCCCCAGCTCTTTTTGCTCCTTTTCATCCGCCCGAAACAGGATCAGGAAAAGCCCCTTTTCCAGCGGAAGAATCTGGTAATCATGATAATATTTGATGGTCTCATCCATCAATACAAACGCCACCTCCCGGTTCTCATCATCCGCCAAACCGGGGATACTGCCCAGCGCCAGCACAATTCCGCCTCTCAGCCAGCCAAGATTCAGCTCCTCCAGCGATTGAAGATCCCTCTCCGAAATACCGGTGTGGAGAAGCTGGTACAAAAGATATTCCTTTTTTTCCTGAACAGAATAGGTAAGTCTGTTTTCGCCCTTCTGATCCAGCTTTGAAACAGCTCCCAAGATGGCCTCCTCCAGCTGCTTCTGGGTGAGCTGGTGTTTCAAAAGGTAATCCCCCGCGCCTCCCTTCAGGCTCCCCCTCACATAACAGAAATCGTCAAAAGCGCTGATGGCAATTACCTGAACATTTCCGCCCCGTTTGTTGATATACTGAATCAAATCTACTCCGCTGATCCCCGGCATGCTGATATCCGTAATGACAATCTGAGGGCGGTACCTGTCAATGGCCAAAATGGCCTCCTCCCCATTCGCGGCCTCTGCTGTCAGCTCGCAGTCCAGCCTGTCCCAGTCGATCATTTTCCTAAGCTGCACCAGCACAAGCGGATCATCATCCACCAATAATACTTTATACATTTATCCCTCCCCCTTTTCTATTACAGGCAGCCGGATCATGACAGAAGTAAAAATATCCTTTTCACTTTTTATGGATACTCCGTACTCTTTTCCCATCAGCAGCTTAATCCGTTTATCTACATTTCCAATCCCCATACCGGAAAAGCGCAGCCGCTCCACATTGCGGCGCTCCTGGAGAATCTCCTGAATTTTCTCCTTTTCCATTCCGGTTCCGTTATCCGAAATCAGAAATACCAGCTCTTCGCCCCGCCGGTAACCCTTGAGGGAGACGGCCCCTCTGCGCTTCAACGGCTCAATGCCATGGATAATGGCATTTTCCATCACCGGCTGCAAAATAAATCGGGGCATAAGGAGGGGCAAAATATCCCGCTCCACCTTGATATCTACAGAAAATTTCCCCAGCAGCCGGTAATCCTGAATCGTGATATAGCTTTTAATGAGCGCCATTTCCTCCTCTACGGGGTGCAGGCTGTCATCATTTTTCATACTGTCCCGGAGCAGTTCAATGATGGCATTGATCAAATTTTCTATGGTTTCTTCCTTCCTCAGCTTGGCGATATAAGAGACCGTATTCAGAGTATTTGCCAAGAAATGCGGGTTAATCTGGGCCTGAAGCGCCTGAATTTCTAATTTCCGTTTCTGCTTTTCACTGTTTTTCTCCCGCTCCATCAGGCTGCTTATCTCCTTGGACATCCGGTTGAACTGTTCTGCCAGCTTTGTAATTTCGTCAGCCCCTGTCTCGTCCAGCTCTACCGAAAGATTTCCTCCCTGAAATTGTTCAATTCCCTCCATGACCTTGCCCAGAGGCCGCACAATGCTGGCAGAGAAGGCAAAGGTCACCAAAATTCCCAGCAATATACAGCCAAGGCTTATTTCGGCAAAGCTGCCAAGAGCAGTGGACAGCCCCGCCTGCAAATACTCCTCCGGAAGCATCAAAAACAGCTGCCAGCCATTTTCTTCCATTCTCCGGGTCAATACCGTCCTGGTAATGCCGTCTTCTGTCACAAGGGTATAGTCCTCCCCTGTCTCTTCCCCGGAAGCGGCCACGCCGCAAAGCTCCTCCTGGGAACAGGGATCCCCCACCCGAGCGTACTCCCCTGCGGTGGATATGACCTCCCCCGCTTCATCTAAAATAAAAGCACGGGCTTCCATGGCGTTACTTACGTCTTTATAGAGATCAGAAAGCTTATTCTCCTCAATCTCCATCAGCATATATCCTACAATGCTCCCTGTACTGCTCTGCTTCACCGCCTTCCCGACGACAATCGCGTTTTCCTTTCCCAAACCGGAGGTCTCCCTCTCATCCGCCCGGTTCACGGCACGAAACACACATTTTCCATTCTGCTCCCGGCAGGTCCCCAAAAATTCTTCCAGATAATCCTCATTCAGATTCATATAAGCTCCGTAGGAACCATAGACGACGATCTTGTCAAGCTTCGGAGTATACAGAACAATACTGGATACGATGTTGTCAAACACATATTTTTTACTCATAGCCTGAGTCACAGCGATATTAACCAGATTCAGCTGCCGGTCGGTATAGTCCTCATAATCCGTCAGTACATTCTGAATCTCTGTCATATAGCTGATCTCAATACTGTCATTGCGCATTTTAACAATTTTTTCGTTCAGCTCCCCGCTGACCCGATTTAACATCGCGTTCACCGACACAAAAACCTTTTCCCGGATCACCTTACTATTTTTATTATAAGACCAGATACTGAAAAAAAGGATTGGAAGTAAGGTAGCCAATAAAAATGTAATCAGCAGGCGATAAAATATTTTTACTCTCCGCATGATCTGAATCACAGATATTCCTGTTTTTTTCATCTTTTCGTTCCCCTATCTCTTTTTGCAAAAATACTGAAGCCTTCCCCTCTGTGATCCGGCCTGTAAAAAACCGGGCCTCGGCCCGGTCTTTATTCCTCCCTAAGCACCCTCCTGGCCCGGTCGGGATAGTCGGTGATGATGGCATCGATCTGTTCCCTCGCCATGGATTTCATCATTTCCTCGTCATCCACAGTCCAGACGTGAAGCTTCAGGCCCCTGACGCGGCATTCGTCAAGGAAGCCGGGGTAGCGGAGGTTGTAATAGGCCGGATGGAGCGCCTCGGCCCGGATGTGTCCGGCATATTCCGGTACATTCAGCCAGCCATCTTCGTAAAGGATTCCGGTTCGCGCGGCGGGGTTTAATTTTTTCAGCGTGACCAGGGAAAGGTGATTGAAGGAAGAGTACCATAGCCGTTCCTCCATTCCCATGACAGCTCCAGCACCTTCTCCTCGATTCCGGAGTAAAAGAATATCCCTGTTTTCAGCTCCACGTTGATCTCCAGGCCGCTGGGACGCAGCAGCTCGTAAACCTCCCGCAGTGTGGGGATCCGCACGTTTTCATACTTTGGACAGGGGCGGTTTACGTTCAGTTTTTTCAGCTCCGCCAGGGTAAAATCCTTCACAAAGCCTTTCACCCCGCTGACCCGGTCCACCTCCTCGTCGTGAATCACCACCAGCTCCCCATCCCGGGTAAGCTGCACGTCCAGCTCCACCCCGTCGGCCCCCTGCCTGACTGCCAGCTCAAAGGCCTCCAATGTATTTTCCGGGGCATGGCCGGATGCCCCTCTGTGCGCCCAGATTTTTGTCTTCATTGATTTTGTCCTCCTGATTCTTTTCCCTTTCGGCACGGCGGCAGATCGTCCGCTGTCCGTTTCCAGCCGCCCGCGCCTTCCATTTCTCTCATTATACTATTGCCGGCCGGCATTGTCCACAGATGACGAGGCACTCTTTCCCGGGACAGGCGCGATAAATTTTCGGACATACGCTAAAGCGTGTTTGAAAATTTATCCCCGCGGTCCATCGGACCGGCTCTGTGCCTTCCCTAAGTATAAGGGTTCTCCCAGTATCTCCCGGAACACCCGCATTTGCAGATTATCTCCCGCGGTCACGCTCCATTTTACCAGGGTGACGCGGCGGTTTTCTATCTCGATGCCCGTGATTCCGCCTGGGTGAACGCAGCTTCCCGTGTTGAAATAGGGCGAATCCACCCCTCCGGCCATGGGGCGGTGAGTGTGTCCCGTGATCAAGATTTTTTCATTTTCTTTTGCCCACTCGGTCAACCGCTTTTCGGTTTTCTTTTTTCTTTGGTTGTTTTTGGCCGCGCTGGTGGGATCCGGGATTCCCAGACCCTCCAGCGGACGCCACAGATACCGGACCAGAAAGCGGGACAGCCGCCAGAAGGTACTGTTCCACAGGTCGGCTTGATGTCCGTGGGTCAGGCACAGATCGGCGCCTCCCTCCTGATCCTCCAAAATAATAGCAGGATAAAACCGAATGCCAAAACAGAGCGGACGCTCACAGAAGCTTTTTTCACAGTAATAACCGCTCTCATATTTTTTCGCGAAGCGCGGATTCTTTTTTATCATGTCGTGATTGCCGTATACGGCATAGAAACGGCCCGCCTGATAAAAACGGTCAATCAGTTCAAAGCTGTGGCGGTGCATTTCCTTGATTCCGCCGATGGACCGGTTTTCCCACAGCTCATCTCCGTCTCCCAGCTCCAGGTAAGTGAAGTCCTTTTCGTAGTAATAGTTCAGGGCCGCCAGATACAGGTATTCGTTTTTCAGGAAATTGTCATTGCCATTTCCCACGCCCCGGTGGCAGTCACTGAACACAATATACCGGGAATTCCTCCTCAGAGGCAGACGCGGCGCCCCGGAGAAGGACGCCTCCAGCCGGGCGGCGGCGCTCATCTTTGGCACCTGTCCTGAGGACAATCCCTTTTGCGGCAGCCGCTTTCTCTTTCTTTTTGTCTCCTGGCGTTTCGTTTTTCCTTTTTCCTGCTTTTGGGGATTCGTCTTCGCTGTCCGCGGTTTCGCTTGAAGCGGAGCATACGCCGGAAGGCAAAGGGCAGGGATTCATAGAGGTACAAAATGCGGTCAGGTGTATCCTCGAAGGGTTTCGTCACCCACCGGTACAGATGAACAAAGAGCCTGTTTTTCAGCTGGGCCCAGCAGACGAGTATTTTCCGAGCTATCCCCCGCCGGCCGCAATTGGAATGCTGAAACAGGAAAGAAACAGTCTCTCCGCAAATTCTCAGATCGCGGAACCGGTAGCCCGCGCGGAGCATTCCTTCCACAAAGCGGTCCCGCATTCTCTCATTTCTGAATGTGACAGAGGCCATCAGGGAAAGCTCCTTCGGGGCGCAGTATTCCCCAACGCCAAACCCGGCAAGCCACCAGTGAACCTCTCTAAGCTCAAACCGGGGCTTGCCTGACCGGAAAAGCCACATGGATATGGGAAGCTCCTCCTCCTCTGAGGCGCTGTGGAAAAGAGCTCTTCTCAGCTCCTTCCCGGTGAGTATTTTATCCGCATGGTAGATTCCGATTTCCGCTCCCGTATTGATGCCGTACTGACCCTTCCAGAATTCAATCAGCCAGGTCCTTCCCTCATATTCGAAGTAAACCGGCAGGCAGTCGAAAACCATGTTAAAACGCGCCGCCGTCCTGTCAAAAGCGCCCCGGTAGCCGAATTCCCGCTGCCAGGCGTCCCGGCGGGTGCTGACAACATTCTGAGCTTCCTTATATACAAACCCAAAAGGCGCCAGCAGCTCATTCACCCGGCAGATTTTTTCACATGGATCCATCGCGCGGATTTTCTTTCGCAGTCTCCTTTTTTTAAAGAAACACCATCCGCCAAACAGCAGACAGAATATAAGCAAGATACCAAGAAGCAAATACATTTTTTCTTCCATCCTTTTTGCTTTGATAACGTTTGGCCCTGTCAGAGGCTGCTTTATTATATGCCGGGCCGTTTTGGAGCGTTCGTGACGCCTTTGCCGGGGCTGAGGCACATTTTTGAGGATTTATTTTTCTTTGTGTCGGGCGAATTGCGCCCCGGCCAGCATCCATGCTGGGCGGGGACGGATTTTTTATAAAATAATGTGACAGGGGGTTGCTTTTTTAGAACATTTGTTCTATAATGCAGTAGAACGTACGTTTTGTTCTTGTGAAGAATACGGCGAGGGGGGAAGAGGATGAACTATTGTATGGACTTGACGCTTCAGGAAAAGCTCCATATCTTGGCGGACGCGGCAAAGTATGATGTGGCGTGTACTTCCAGCGGAGTGGACCGAAAAGGGAAAAAGGGATATCTGGGAAACGCGGAGGCCGCCGGGATCTGCCATAGCTTCGCCTCGGATGGGCGGTGTATTTCCCTGCTGAAGATTCTGCTGACGAATCACTGTATCTACGACTGCAAATACTGCGTCAATCGTTCCTCCAATGATGTGACCAGGACGGCCTTCACTCCCCGGGAGGTTTGTGAGCTCACCATTGAATTCTATAAAAGAAATTATATCGAGGGACTTTTTCTAAGCTCAGGTGTCATGAAAAATCCGGCCTACACCATGGAGCGGATGTGTGAGGCGCTGTATCTATTGCGGAATGAGTACAAATTTAACGGCTACATTCATGTGAAGGCGATCCCCGGCGCGCCGGATGAGCTGCTGGCTGAAGCCGGATATCTGGCTGACCGTATGAGTGTCAACCTGGAACTCCCCACCGGCGACAGCTTGAAAAAGCTGGCCCCGAATAAGACTCACAAGGCGATTCTCCGTCCCATGCGCATGATGACGGACACCATCGCCCAGCACCGCCTGGCCATCGGCAAGGACGCCCGGATGGAGCGAAGCGGCTCTACCCGGCATTTGCGGAGCAGCATCTTCTCCCCCGGGCAGCTTCCCGGCGGCTCCACCTCCCTCCCCCAGGGCTTCGGCAGTGAATGGGCGGCGGCTCCCGGCCAGCCCAAGGCGGACTGTTTATCCGCTTCTCCCGGCCGGCTCGGGGCAGGCTCCTTAGCCGCCTCTCCCAACCAGCCCGGGGCGGACTCCTTAGCCGCCTCTCCCACCTGGCCCGGGGCAGGCTCCTTAGCCGCCTCTCCCAACCAGCCCGGGACTCACTGCTTATCCATCTCGCCCCGGCTTCGGAAGATGGATTGGCTGCGGCCCTTTGCCCCGGCGGGGCAGAGTACCCAGATGATTATCGGAGCGACGCCGGAGACGGACTACCATTTGATCAAGACCTCCCAGTTTCTGTACCAGTCCTATGATCTGAAGCGGGTCTTTTTCTCCGCCTATGTGCCCCTGAATGAGGACAGCGCCCTTCCGCCCCTTGGCACTCCCGCCCCCCTGCTGAGGGAGCACCGGCTGTACCAGGCGGACTGGCTGCTGCGGTTTTACGGTTTTCAGGCGGACGAGCTGCTGAGCGCTGAGCGGCCGAATTTTAATGAACTCCTCGATCCGAAATGCGACTGGGCGCTGCGCCATCTGGAGATGTTTCCCGTGGAAATCAACTCGGCCAGCTACGACGTAATCCTGCGGGTTCCCGGGATCGGGCCAAAATCCGCCCTGCGCATTGTACAGGCCCGCCGCCACAGCTCTCTGGATTTTCCCCATCTGAAAAAGATGGGCGTGGTGCTGAAACGGGCCCACTATTTCATTACCTGCTCCGGCCGGATGATGTACCGGACCCCCATTGAGGAGCAGTACATTACCCGCCAGCTCATCGGCACGAACGGAAAAGAAAACTGGCAGATCGCTCATCAAAATGAACAGGTCTGCCGGCAGATGTCTCTCTTTGATGATTTCTCCCTCTCCCCAGGGTGAGAAGCACCGGGAGCCTCCTTTTCCTCCTCCCCGCCCCCGGACAGTCCGGGAACCGAGTACAGAGCTTCCGGGAGTTTGACACTTTTACACCTTTATCACAGAGGGAGCGATCCGACATGACCACCATATTTACCTGCGATGATTCCTTTGAATCCATGATGACCTGCGTCTATCAGGCCTGGGACAGCAGACTGGGACACAGGAATATCCGGCTGGCGCTGGAGCCTGTAGACCAGCAGGAGCTGTTCTGCGATTATATTCATGTGGACAGCGACACAGAAAAGACGGAGAAGGTGATACGCTCCATCCGGCGGAAGATCTCCGACGAGGCCTACCGCCAGATCTTCATGGCCGCCATGTCCTTTGAGCCGGACCGGCTGGACGCGATCTACCGCTTTCTCCTGCTGGGCTTTGCCTACGGAGGGAAGGTGACGGACATGCTGGCTGAGCCGCCTGTGATCCGCATCCTGGAGCTGAGCCGAAAGGTGGGAAATGAGGCCCACTTTTTCCGCGAGTTTACCCGCTTTGTCCTCGTGGATCTCTCCCCTTCCCCCAAGGGTGGGGCGCCGGCCCTGTCTCCCGGCCGGGCACCTGCGCCCTGGCAGGCTTCTCCCGAGAAGATCTATGTGGCCCATATTGAGCCAAAATGTAATATTCTGACCATCACCGCCCGGCATTTCGAGGACCGGATGCCGTCGGAGCACTGGATGATGATAGATGACACCCGGCGCTTGGCGGCCATCCATCCGAAGGATCAGCCTCTTTACTTAACCAGCCTCTCCCGGGAGGAGCTTGCTCATCTGCTGGAGCTGGAGAAAAACCGGGATGTCTACACCGACCTGTGGCAGGAGTTCTTTGATACCATCGGCATCGGGGCCCGCACAAATCCCAGGTGCCAGAGAACCATGCTGCCTCTGTGGTACCGGAAGCACATGACGGAATTTAAGTAAATCGTTTTCCCCGTCCCACGGCCCGCCTCACGCCTTTTCCGGCTGCCCGCTCTGCTCCTCTGGCATCCGCTTCCACGCCAGTATCCCCTCCAGCCGTTCCTTCACCCGCTTCTCCTGCCCCTGCGCGGTGGGCTCATAATACCTTCTTCCCGCAAGGGAGTCCGGCAGACACCGCATCCGGGTCAGCTTTTCTTCGGTATTGTGGGCGTAAACGTAGCCCTCCCCGTAGTGGAGCTCCTTCATCAGATTCGTGGGAGCATTGCAAATCCACAGCGGCACGGGCTCCGCCGGCAGCTTTCGGATATCCTCCTTAGCCGCCTCACAGGCCCGGTAAAGGGCGTTGGACTTCGGCGCCATGGACAGATAGACCACCGCCTGCGTCAGGTTTACATCGCACTCCGGCACGCCAAGGAAATGGCACGCCTGATACGCGCTGACCGCAACCGGAAGCGCCTGGGGATCCGCGATCCCCACATCCTCGCTGGCAAAGCGCACCAGCCGCCGGGCAATATACAGAGGGTCCTCTCCGCCGTCCAGCATCCGGCACATCCAGTAGACCGCCGCGTCCGGGTCACTGTTGCGCATCGACTTATGGAGCGCGGAAATCAGATTGTAATGCTCCTCGCCTGTTTTGTCGTACAGCAAGGAACGGCGGTTCATACACTCCGACAGAATCTCATCCGTCACCACCAGCCGGGCATTCCGGTCCATGGACCCGTTCAGCACCGCCATCTCCAGGGTATTCAGAGCGGTCCTCGCGTCCCCGTTGGCAAACCGGGCAATCACATCCAGCTGCTCTTTTTTGATCCCGATATCCATATTTCCGAAGCCTTTGGGGCTTTTCAGCGCCTGTTCCAGCAGCCTGCGGATGTCTCCCTCCTCCAGCGCCTTCATCAGAAATACCTTGCATCTCGACAGAAGAGCCGAGTTAATCTCAAAGGAGGGATTCTCCGTCGTGGCTCCCACCAGAATGATGCTGCCCTTCTCCACATAGGGGAGAAACGCGTCCTGCTGGGCTTTGTTAAACCGGTGAATCTCGTCCGCGAACAACAGTGTCCGAACACCCACGCGCCTGCTCTGCTCCGCCTGGGTCATGACCTCCTTGATTTCCTTGATTCCGCTGTTTACCGCGCTGAATTCTACAAATTCAGCCTTCGTCCGCTTTGCGATAATCCGGGCCAGCGTCGTCTTGCCGACGCCCGGCGGTCCCCAGAAGATCATGGAGGATATCTGATCCCGCTCAATGAGCTGCCGCAGAAGCTTTCCCTTTCCCACCAGATGCTCCTGGCCCACGTACTCCTCCAGAGTCTCCGGGCGCAGGCGGCTTGCGAGAGGCGCGTTCGTCACCCGGTCATCCGCCATATCAAATAAACTTAACTGCTTCATAAGCCTGCCTTTCTTTCCGCTGATAAAATCATTTGCCCTATTTTACAGTACCCGCTCCCAAAGCAACATATTATTTTCAAACTTAGCGTTTAATTTTCCCGCATCCTTCAGCCACGCAAGATAGGAGCGAACGGTACTGCCTACAAGAACATACTGCTCGAAATTCATAGTCAAATCATATTCCGCGAACAGCCTCCCCAGGAGAACTTCAAAGCAAAGCGGCTTTGAACAGAGGTCCATGATTTTTTCTTCTATCTCGCGCACTTTGTCAATGTTGTATTGCGCCAGCTCGGAAATATCTGCCGTCGCTTCGGCGTGAGCCGGGACAAACATGTTCGCGGACAGGGATTTTACCATTTCAAGTGTCTTTAGGTAAGCGGCGACATCGTAGATAAATCCGATTTGGTATTTATCCAACGTTTCACGGCTTGACAGACAATCGGCAAGATAAATCACATTATCCGGCGTCCGAAAACCCACCATATCAAAGAAATGTC
>CAZGRM010000052.1:0-16681 GCA_964528295.1 uncultured Lachnospiraceae bacterium | reverse complement strand
GACGATGGGCACGGTGCCGTAGTGCATGGCGATGAGCTGGGTCAGGCCGCAGGGCTCGAACTGGGAGGGCACCAGCAGGGCGTCGGCGCCCGCGTAGATTTTGTGGGCTCTCGTCTCATCGTACATGATGTTGGAGCAGATATTTCCCTTGTAGGCATTCTCGTAGTACCGGAAGGAATCCTCGTAAACCGGCTCGCCGGTGCCCAGCACCACGATCTGGGTGTGCTCATCCATGATCTGGGGGATGATGGCGTTCACCAGATCCAGGCCCTTCTGGTCCGTCAGTCTGGAGATCAGGCCGATGACGAATTTGTGGTCGTCCTGTACCAGGCCCAGCTCCTCCTGCAGGTTCCGCTTGTTTTCTTTTTTCTTATCCAGTACGTTGGTGATGTCGTAATTCGCATACAGTCTGGAGTCCGTGGCGGAGTTCCAGATGTCGTAGTCGATGCCGTTTACGATGCCTCTCAATTTTCCGGAGTGATATCTCAGGTGGGCGTCCAGATGCTCGCCGTAGTAGGGGGTCTGGATCTCGCCCGCGTAGGTGCCGCTGACGGTGGTGATGATGTTGGAGTAGGTCAGACCGCCCTTCATCATGTTGGCGTCCTCGTAGCCCTCCTTCAGAGCGTCCTTATTAAATACGTAGTCCGGAAGGCCTGACCAGTAGCGGATGGTGGGAATGTTGTAGATTCCCTGGAACCGCAGGTTGTGGATGGTCAGGATGGTCTTTGCGGAGGCCAGCTTTGTGTTCTCGAACAGGGTTCTGAGATATACGGGAGTCAGGGCCGCCTGCCAGTCGTGGCAGTGGATGATGTTCGGGATCCAGTCCATATAGTTCAGCGCGGCCAGTGCGGCTTTTGCGAAGAAGCAGTATTTCGGAATATCGTCTACCAGGTTTGTGTAGGGATTTCCGTTGCTGAAGAATTCTTCGTTGTCGATGAAATCATATACGACGCCGTCCCAGACATACTCCATGATGCCTACGTAGAAGGACCGGCCGTCGGCGCACAGATCCATCTCAAAGGATCCCCGGAATACCATCTTCTCCTGATATTTCCAGGGGATGCACTTGTAGCGGGGAAGGATAACCTTCACGTCGCAGTTCTGCTTCACCAGCGCCTTGGGAAGCGCGTACATCACATCGCCCAGACCGCCGGTCTTTACGAAGGGATAGCATTCGGAGCCGATGAAGGCGATGCTCCTTCTGGGAGTAGAATACACCTCGTACGCCGGCTCTTCCACAACCGCCTCGGCTGCCGGAGCCTCCGTAGCCTCTGCCGCCGGAGTTTCCGCCGCCTCTTCCGCAGCCTGTGCCACCGGAGCCTCCGCTGCTTCTTCCGCCGCTTCCTCCACAACGGCCTCTGCCGTAGCCTTCGCTGCTTCTTCCACAGTCTCCACCGCCGGAGTCTTCGCCGCTTCCTCCGCTACGGCGTCCGCCGCTTCTTCCGCAGCCTCCACCGCCGGAGTCTCTGCCGCTTCCTCCGCAGCCTCCTCTACCGGAGTCTTCGCCGCTTCTTCCACAGTCTCCTCTGCCGGAGCTTCTTCCGCCTCTTCCGCAGCCTGTGCCACCGGAGCCTCCGCCGCTTCCTCCACAACGGCCTCAATCACCGGAGCTTCCTCCGCCGTTTCTTCCGCAACCGCCTTCACAGCCGGTACATCCGCCGCCGTTTCCACAAGAATCTCCTCTGCCGGAGCCATCTCTGCCGCTTCCGCTTCAGCCTCCACGACCGGCACCTCCGCCACAGCCTCGGCGGCTTTTGTTTCCTCCGCCGCGGCCTTTGTCTTCCTGGTAGCCTTCGCCCTGGTCTTCGCGGGCTTGGCTTCCTCCGCCGCTTTGGTCCTTCTGGTAGTCTTAGCCTTCGGCTTTTCTTTCTTCTCTGCCCCTTCGGCCGCCGCCTCTGTCTCCGCCGCGGCCTTGGTCACGGCCTTTTTGCCCGCCGTCTTTGCCGCGGTCTTTTTTTCTTTTCCTTTATCCGCCGTTTTCGCCGTTGTCTCAGCAGCTTTTTCTTCAACCGCGGCGCTCTCCGTCTTTGCCGCCGATTTTCTCGTTCTCGTCTTAGGCTTTGCCGTCTCTGCCGCCGTATCCGCTTTCGCCTCTACCGCCGCCTCATTGACAGCTTCCGCCGCCGCCTTCTTTGTCACCCTCTTCGCCGGGGCTTTTTTTGTATCAGTGGTCTTTGTTTCCTTTTTTTGGGTCATATGACACCTCCAGAATTAATCAAAAAAATCTACTTGTCATACCCGTGCCTCCATTTTTTATTCCAAAGCGGCACAGGTTTTTCCTGATGTTAAGTCAAAATAAATATATGCCTGACCAATTATATCACAAATGCTCTCCATAGGCAAATACCATAATTCAGACATCCTCTCCTCAGGAGGGGCGGCGTGTTACTGTTCACTCGTACCTCGTTCCAGTAACAATTCGCAGGCTCATTTTAAGTTTTGCTTCGCAAAAGGAGCCTGCTCACACCTGAATCACGTTCTTACGTACCTGAGCAGCTAAGTGCTCAGGTACTGTCTGAACAGTAACGGCGGCGTACCACCTTGCACACCTTCCTGTCGTAGGTGAGGAGCCCGTTCATCTCCTCCTCCACATCCGAGACCTGGGTGTAGACCGCCCCGGACAGTCCCTTTTCCCACAGCTCCCGCACCTTCTGCTGCTGTGCGAGAAAGGCGGCGGTAAACTCCTCCGCGGAGCGGTAGCCTCGGTAGCCGTAAACCTTGTCGGCGCAGGTGTGGCCGGGGATGGGGCAGGAGGAGCCGCCGTACTCGGAGAGGACGAAGGGCCGCCGCTCCGTCTTAACCTTTAGGGGGCGGAAATAATTATGCGCGCTCTTTACATCCCCGCCGCCCTGATCGTACCAGCCGCTGGCGTGGTCCACCGGCCGGGTGGGATCGGCCCGCCGGATTTTCTCCGTGATCCGAAGGGAGTCGAACTGGCCCCAGCCCTCGTTGAAGGCCACCCAGAGCCCGACGCAGGGGCAGTTATAGAGATGGCTCACCGTATCCGCGCATTCCCGCTCCCACTGCTTTCTCATCCTTTTGCCGGAGCGGGCGAAAAGGAAGTACAGCCGGTCGCTGACCTTATTTGTCACCAGGGGAAGTACGGTGGGAAGGTAGCAGACAAAGGGCATGGAGAGCTTCCCGCCCCCATTCACCATATCCTGCCACACCACCATGCCCAGCCGGTCGCAGTGGTAATACCACCGCAGAGGCTCCACCTTCAGATGCTTCCGCAGCATATTGAAGCCCAGCTCCTTCATTTTCTGGATATCGAAAATCATGGCCTCGTCGCTGGGAGGCGTGTAGAGACTTTCCGGCCAGTATCCCTGGTCCAGCACTCCGTTGAAAAAGTAGGGCCGGTTGTTCAGCATCAGCCGGGCAATTCCCTTCTCATCCGTCCCCACGGAAAACTTCCGCATGGCAAAATAGCTCTCCACGTAATCCTCCCCGGTCTGGATCTGGACCTCATAGAGGAAGGGATCCTCGGGGCTCCAGGGGTGAAACTCGGGGAGGGGAATCTCCTTTGTGACCTGCCGGCCATTCCCGGAAAATTCGCTGGGGTCCACGTAGCAGCACAGGGAGTCGGACTGGCCCGTGATCCAGATTTTCATTCGCTGGGGCTGGGTGAGGGAAAACTCCATCCGCACCGCTTCCTGGTCGAAAAGGGGAGTAATCTTCACATTTTCCACAGAATGCTCCGGCACCCACTCCATCCAGACGGTCTGCCAGATGCCGCTCTGGGCCGGATAAAACATGCCGGAGGGGTGAAGCGTCTGCTTGCCCCGGCTCTGTTCCCCGGCGTCCGAGTCGTCCTTCACCCGGAGAAAAAGGGTGTTTCTGCCGGTGTGGACACAGTCCGTCACGTCGAAGGAGAAGGGCAGATAGCCGCCCTGGTGGCTGCCGAGAAAGTTTCCGTTCCACCAGACGCCGCAGCTGTCGTCCACCGCCCCGAAGTGGAGCAGCAGCCGCTTCTTTTCCGGGAGCTCCTGGAAAACCAGATGCCGGAAGTACCAGAGGTACCGCCCGGGCTCCAGCCGTTTCTCCACGCCGGAGAGGCGGCTTTCCGGGGAGAAGGGTACGAGAATCTGTCCGTCCGGCATCAGGGGCCGTGTCTTGTCCCGGGTAAAAGCGTACTCCCAGATGCCGTTGAGGCAGATCCAGTCCCGCCTCCGAAACTGAGGTCTGGGATATTCCTCCAGCACATGATCCGGGTCCAGCGGCTCGCTCCAGGCCGTCCGCAGCCTTGGAACTCCGGCCACCGTTGATTTTTGAGATTTTATAGAAGAAAGAGCGTCTCGCAGCCTCACACCATCACCTCCGCGGAAATCCTATACTATTTCTCAATTATACTACAGGAAAAAATAATTTGCTATCACAACATAATAAAGAGAGGAAGCATTTCTGCTTCCCCTCTCTTCTGAGATACCGAAGGATCAGCCCGCCTCGTACAGAGCCTGTACCTCGGCTGAGGTCAGTATACCATTGTAGACCATTACGCCATCAAAGAGAGCGTCCCGCACATCCTCGTCGCCCCAGATGAAGCCGCTGCCGACCATGACATCCTTAGCCATGCTCAGTCCGGTCTTGTTTTTCTTGAAGGATTCGGTGATATCCTTGGACTCCTCACCCACCAGAACGCCGTTCAGATACACCTTCATGCCGTTGGGATCCGCCGTGTAAACCACATGCTGCCATGCGCCGCGCTCTCCGCTGGTGCTCAGCAGAGATCCCATCACGTCGCTGTAGTCGCCGTTGGCGTTGACCCGGGCGATCAGGTTGGCGCCGATTCTGGTGAGAGGATAGGCGTTGGCTGCGTCCGCCTCAAAGAGGGCGCTGTGCTCGAAGGTGTCCTCGCCGATGTTGACCCACATGGCCACCGTGAAGCCGGAGGAGCTTACGGAGGTCATGGTGTCCTCCGGGAGACGCAGGTAATTCACACCCTGGGCGCCCTCCTCGTTGGCGACCTGAAGCACGTTTCCTCTGGTCTCGTCCGCAATGACAGAGGCCTCACCCACCAGCTGAGCGCTTTCTGTTCCGCTGGAGCCCTCCACCGGAGCGATGGCGCCGTCCTCCGCCGGGGACTCAAAGTCAAAGCCGTAAATGAGGGTGGCTTTTCCCCGTACCTTGATCTTGACAGACTGGGATACGGTGACGCTGCCCACTGTGATATCGGCGGTCAGTACCACCCGGGTATCCTCCTCCTGGGGAGTTACCTCTCCGGTCTCGCTGAGAACGGAGGCGTCCTCGCTGCTCCACACCACATCCGCGCCCATCACGGTGGCGGGCAGCTCGATGCTCTCACTGATGGCGGAGGGAAGAGTCTGCTTGATGTAGGTGGCGGCCATGGTTGCCACCATCTCCTCATCCTCCATGTCAATCATGCTGCCCCAGATGCTGGTGTTGTTGTCTCCGATGGCGGAGAAGGTCATCACCGGCTCGGTGTCGCTGTTTTCCTTCAGCTGGCGGAAGAAATATCCCTTGTAGGTCACATCGTCCATCACCAGGGTGACATAATCGAAGCCCCGGCCGGAATCCGATTTGGTCCAGGTGCCGGTGGCGGCGCCGGATACGGTGCCGTCCTCGTTCAGAGTCAGCATTAAGGTGGTCAGCATATCACCGGTGGAATTGGTGCCGTGGTCGATAAACTCGTAGGAGCCCACCACCTCGGAGTCCTCATAATGCTCCGGCTGCTGTCCCCGGTATTCATACACGGCGGTCACCGGCCACAGATCCTCGTTGAGGAACTGCTGATGTACCCGCACCTCGTGCCCCTCGGTCTGGGGAGTCACGTCGAAGCGCTGATGGTAAAACAGGTAATGGGAGCCGTCGTCGTCGATCAGAGCCGAGTTGTGTCCGGCCGCCTTTTTGCCTATCTGGTTGTAGAAGGCATAGTTGCCGATGAGCTTGATGCCGTAGTTGTCATTGTTGGCTCCGCTGTCCGCCGCGTTTCCGCCTGCCGCGTCCAGGTAGGGGCCGCTGGGGTTCTCGGAGCGGAAGAGACGCATATTGTAGCCGCCGTCCGCCGTCAGCCCGCCGTAGGTCTCATACAGATAGTAGTAGCCGGTCTCCGGGTCATACTCGATGTAGGGAGCTTCGCCGGACTGGTGATTGCCGCCGGCCAGATGGATGCCGAAGTACCGGTCCATGAAGTTGCCGGACACCTCATCGACGGAGTCCACGCCGGGATAGATGGCCTCGCCTGTGGTCCGGTCCAGCTCCAGCAGGAACAGTCCGCCGGACCAGGAGCCGTAGGACATGTAGAGCTTCTCGCCCTCCGCGTCAAAGAACAGGTTGGGATCGATGGCGTTGGGGGCGTAAAGGTTATTCCAGCCTCCCGTGGAGTCGAACCAGTTGTCGCTGATCTCGTCGATGCCGCCGTTCGCGGAGCCCAGCTCGATCAGCTCTGCCAGATTCAGGTAGTCGTTGTCCCACTTGGTACTGCGGGAGCTGTTGCCGTCGGCCGCCCCGGTCTTGGTGAAGCCGGAGTAGATGATGGTGTCCACATACTCATAGGGGCCCGCGCAGGTCTTTGATACCAGGTAGCAGATGGCGGATCTGCGCCAGGTGGAGGAGGTACAGCAGTAGAGCATGTAGGCTCCCGCGGTGCCGTCCTCCCACTCATAGTAGGGATTCCAGATGGCGTCGGGAGCCCAGATGGCGTAGCCGCCCACGCAGTCGCCGTCATTGTAGCCGGCCCAGAGGAAGGGCTCCTCAAAGGTCTCCAGGAGATTTCCGTAGAAGGGGGTGTTGTCCACATTGCCGTAGTCGAAGTTCATCTGATTCCACTGAATCAGATCCGAGGAGCTGGCTGAGGCGGTGTGGGAGCCCAGTACATAGTAGGTGCCGTCCTCACCCTTCACGATGGAGGGATCGTGTACCGTCACATGGACGGGGCTGACCGCGTCAGAGCCGGCCTGGGCGTCCGCCGCGTCACCGGCGGCGTCCAGCTCCCCGGTCTCCGTCACAGTCTCTGTCTCGGCGGCGGTCTGGGCCTCCTCCGCCTGGACGGTGGCCAGCAGGCTGACGGACAAAGCGGCCGTCAGGGTCCCGGCCAGAAGTTTTTGAAACAGCTTTGATCGTTTCATGATTTTACGTTGCATGCAAGGCATGCGCTCCTTTCTAAAGTACTTTGGTTTCCAGATGCGATTATTTTAGAAAAATCTAAAATAATATAGATAAAACTATTATATACTACTTAAAACGCATTTTCAATAGAAAGTTGTGCAAGGTGACAAAAAAGTTTTTTCGATGGAGGAGATGTCTGGTTGAAAAGCTGAACGGACCCTAAAATAAGGAAAGTAGATTCAAAAGATTGACGGAGGGGTTTTGAAATCGTTAAATCTTTATAAAAAAGTTGCTATTTTTGGGGGCGATGATATACTGAGAGGGAAATAATACCGGTAAAGACCAGTTAGGAGGGTGTGCTATGATTATTAAGAATGTGAAGATATTTCAGGAAAATAAAAAGTTTCAGGAGGGTGAAATTTTGATCCGGGAGGGCCGGTTCGCCATGCCCGGGGAGGAGCCGGAGGGAGAGGTGCTGGACGGCGGGGGCTGCTACGCCATACCGGGGATGATCGATCTCCATTTCCACGGCTGTATGGGGGCGGATTTCTGCGACGGCACCAGGGAGGCGCTGGAAAAAATCGCGGAATACGAGGCCTCCGTGGGAGTGACGGCCATCTGCCCCGCCACCATGACGCTGCCGGTGGAGGAGCTGGAGCGGGTGCTTTCCGTGGCGGCGGATTTCCGGGACAGCCAGCAGTCCGGGGCGGATCTGATCGGCGTAAATATGGAGGGCCCCTTTATCAGCGCGGAAAAGAAGGGGGCCCAGGACGCCTCCAATATTATCAACTGCGATCCCCAGGTCTACCGCCGGTTTCAGAAGGCGGCCAGGGGCCTGGTGAAGTTTATCGGCGTGGCCGCCGAGCGGGAGGGGGCTCTGGACTTCATTGATGAGGTGAAGGATGAGGTGAACGTGTCCCTGGCCCATACCAACGCGGACTACCAGGACGCCATGGCGGCCTTTTCCCGCGGCGCCAACCATGCGGTCCATCTCTACAACGCCATGCCCCCCTTCACCCACCGGGCTCCCGGCGTGGTGGGGGCGGTCTCGGACAGCGGGCATGTGATGGCGGAGCTGATCTGCGATGGCGTCCACATTCACCCGGCTGTGGTGCGGGCCACCTTCAAGATGATGGGGGAGGACCGGATGATTCTGATCAGTGACAGTATGCGGGCCACCGGGATGCCGGACGGGCGGTACACTCTGGGCGGTCTGGCCGTGGATGTGAGGGGAAACCGGGCTACCCTGGTGCTGGACGGCGCTCTGGCCGGTTCCGCCACCAATCTGCCGGACTGCGTGCGGGTGGCGGTGAAGCAGATGGGCCTGCCTCTGGAGACGGCGGTGGCCTGCGCCACCATGAATCCCGCGAAGAGCCTGGGCGTCTATGACCAGTACGGCTCCATCACCCCGGGAAAGAAGGGAAATGTGGTGCTGCTGGATCAGGAGCTTCGGCTGGTGGCGGTGATTAAGGACGGAGCGCGGATCGTATGAAGACATTAGTTTTGGCGGAAAAGCCCTCTGTGGGGAGAGATATCGCCCGGGTGCTGCGCTGCGGCCAGAAGGCCGACGGCTATCTGGAGGGAAAGGATTACGTGGTGACCTGGGCCATGGGCCACCTGGTGGAGCTTTTGGAGCCGGAGGGCTACGACGGAAAATATAAGGAATGGAAGAGCGAGGATCTGCCCATCATGCCGGAGAAGCTGTTGACCCGGGTGATTCCCCAGACCGGAAAGCAGTATAAGACGATACAGCGGCTGCTGCAAAGAGGAGACGTGGGGGATGTGGTGATTGCCACCGACGCGGGCCGGGAGGGAGAGCTGGTGGCCCGGTGGATTCTTTTGAAGGCGGGGAACAAAAAGAAATGCCGCCGGCTCTGGATCTCCTCGGTGACGGACAAGGCCATCCGGGAGGGCTTCTCCCAGCTGAGGGATGGCCGGGAGTACGACAATTTATTCTACGCCGCCCTCTCCCGGGCGGAGGCGGACTGGCTGCTGGGGATCAACGCCACCCGGGCCCTGACCTGCAAATATAACGCCCAGCTCTCCTGCGGCCGGGTACAGACCCCCACTCTGGCCATCATTGCCCGGCGGGAGGAGGAGATCAAAAGCTTCCGCCCCCAGCCCTACTATTCGGTGGAGGCGGAGGCGGGGGGCGTCCGCTTCCAGTGGCGGGATGAAAAGTCGGGGAGCTGCCGCACCTTCTCAAAGGAAAAGGCGGAGCAGGTACGCGCCGGGACGGAGGGCAAGAGCCTGCGGGTGACGAAGGTGGAGCGGAAAAAGAAGTCCTCCCAGGCCCCGCTGCTCTATGATTTGACCGAATTGCAGCGGGAGGCCAACCGGCGGTTCGGCTACTCGGCCAAGGAGACGCTGAATATCATGCAGCGGCTGTATGAGAACCACAAGGTGCTCACCTACCCCAGGACCGATTCCCGGTATCTGACCGCGGACATCGTGCCCACCCTGAAGGAGCGGATCGCGGCCTGCGGCATCGGACCCTACCGGGCTCTGGCGGGGAAGGCGCGAAACAGGCCCCTGACCGGAAAGCTGCCCTTCGTGAACGACGGGAAGGTATCGGACCACCACGCCCTGATCCCCACGGAGCAGCCGCCGGAGTTTACCCATATGACCATCGATGAGCGGAGGATCTATGACCTGGTGGCGCGGCGTTTCTTTGCCGTGCTCTATCCGCCCTTTGAATATGAAGAGACGGTGCTCACCGCGGAGTGCGGCGGCCAGCTCTTCGGGGCAAAGGGCAAGGCGGTGCTGGCTTTGGGCTGGAAGGAGGCTTACGGAGATCTCTCTGAGGAGGAAGAGGAGGGGGAGGAGGAGCTGCGGGACCAGCTCCTGCCCCAGATCCGGCAGGGCGAGAGCCTGATGGCGCAAAGCGTCTCATGCAGAGAGGGAAAGACGAAGCCCCCGGCCCATTTCCGGGAGGCCACCCTGCTGTCCGCCATGGAAAATCCGGTGGGCTACATGGAGAGCCAGGACAAAACCATGGCAAAGACCCTGACCCAGACCGGAGGGCTGGGCACCGTGGCCACCCGGGCGGATATCATTGACAAGCTGTTCGGCAGCTTCCTGGTGGAAAAGCGGGATCAGGACATCTACATGACCGCCAAGGGACGCCAGCTTTTGGAGCTGGTGCCGGAGGACCTGAAAAAGCCGGAGCTGACGGCGGACTGGGAGCTGAAGCTGGGGAAGATCGCCGCCGGTGCCATCCGCCGGGGGGACTTCATGGCGGAGATCCGGGACTATACCAGAGAGCTGCTGACGGAGATCAACACCCAGGAGGGCACCTACCGCCACGAAAATATGACCAACAAAAAATGCCCCAGCTGCGGCAAACGGCTGCTGGCCGTGAACGGGAAAAACGCGAAGCTGCTGGTTTGCCAGGACAGAAGCTGCGGCTACCGGGAGACCGTGTCCCGCGTCTCCAACGCCCGCTGCCCCGTCTGCCACAAAAAAATGGAGCTGGTGGGCAGCGGCGACGCCTCCATGTTTGTCTGCAAGTGCGGGCACAAGGAGCGGCTGGATAAGTTTAAGGAGCGCCGCCAGAAGGAGGGGGCCGGAGTCACCAAGCGGGATGTGGCCGCCTATATGAAGAGGCAGCAGCAGGAGGCGAAGGAGCCGGTGAACAACGCCATGGCGGCGGCTCTGGCCGGTCTGAAGCTGGACTGAGAGCCAGAAATCAGGACAGTTACTGTTCCCTCGGACGCCGCCGTGTCGGGTAGAAAACTTTCCAAAACCGGGCAACGGCTCCGGTGAGCTAACTGCTAACTGCGACTAGAGGACTCAGGAGAGCCTTCGTCCTCAAGTCTCCGTAAGCAGTGGATCTCACCTGCGCCTAAAAGCGCCCTTACATTGTTTTGGAAAGTCCTCTACCCGCCCCGGAGGCTGTATATTGGCTGGCGTGTGAACAGTAAATCAGGACATAAATTTAACAATAAAAGACCAATAATTCACTTGTTATTCATAAAATAGCGTAGTAAAATGAAAAAAGAACGAAATGGAGTGTTCAGTTTATATGGAAAAGCTGTTATTTATTTACAATCCCCGGTCAGGAAAAGGGCTGATTAAGAACAGTTTGTCTAATATTATTGAGACATTTTCTGACAAGGAGTATGATGTGACGGTTTATCCCACAAAGAAAGAGATGGATGCCTGCGAGACGGTGAAAAAGCGGGCGGCGGAGTTCGATTTGATCGTATGCTGCGGCGGAGACGGGACGCTGGACGAGGTGGTGGCCGGAGTGATGAGCAGCGGAACCCACCGCACCGTCGGGTATATTCCGGCAGGCAGTACCAATGATTTCGCCAACAGTCTCGGCCTGCCCAGATCCATGGAGCAGGCGGCCAGGGTCATTGTGGAGGGAGAGCCCTTCGCCTGTGATCTTGGAAAATTTAACCAGAACGAATATTTCGTCTATGTGGCCGCCTTCGGTATGTTTACGGACGTCTCCTACCAGACAAAGCAGGAGCTGAAAAATGTCCTGGGCCACATGGCCTACATACTGGAGGGAATGAAGCGGCTGGGGTCCTGGAAAAGTGTTCGCCTCCGGGTGGAGAGTGAGGAATTCCGGGACGAGGGGGATTTTGTGTTTGGCATGGTGACCAATTCCAATTCGGTGGGCGGTGTCAAGGGTCTCCCGGGCAAAAATGTGGAGCTGAATGACGGGCTTTTTGAGGTGACGCTGGTGCGCACCCCCCAGAATCTGATCGAGTGGCAGGAAGCCGTGGGGGCGGTGCTGACCCACGATGAGAGAAGCCGGATCGTGGTGCGCTTCAAGACGGATCACATGGTAATCACCTCCGACGCGCCGGTGGCCTGGACCAGAGACGGAGAAAATGGCGGGGAGCATACCAGGGTGGAGCTTACGAATCTGCAGCAGGTGCTGGATATCATGACCGCGAGCAGCCTGGAGCCGGTGCCCCATGGCGCTCCATTAAGTTAAAAATAAGAAGAAACTACGTTACTCCTCCAGGTATTTGCCGTGTGGGGCAGTGCGTGGAGGAAAGGAGTATCGATATGCTGTATGCGGGAATTGACCTGGGGACCTCGGCGGTAAAGCTGCTGCTGATGGATGAGACGGGCAAGATTCACAAAATTGTGTCAAAGGAGTATCCGCTGTATTTTCCACAGCCCGGCTGGTCGGAGCAGAACCCGGAGGATTGGTACCGGGAGACCATGGCCGGATTGAAGGAGCTGCTGTCCGACTGTGACAGGAGCCAGCTGGCCGGGATCAGCTTCGGAGGCCAGATGCACGGCCTGGTGATCCTGGATCAGGAGGACCGGGTGATCCGCCCGGCGCTGCTGTGGAATGACGGGCGCACCTGGGAGGAGACGGACTATCTGAATCAGGTGATCGGCAAGGAGAAGCTGTCGGAGTACACCGCAAATATCGCCTTCACCGGCTTCACCGCTCCCAAGGTGCTGTGGGTGAAGAATAAGGAGCCGGAAAATTTCGCCAGGATCGCGAAGATCATGCTGCCCAAGGACTATATCGCCTACCGGCTGTCCGGCGTACACTGCACCGACGTGTCCGACGCCTCCGGTATGCTGCTGTTTGATGTGAAGAACCGCTGCTGGTCGGAGGAAATGCTGGAGATCTGCGGCATCCGCCGGGATCAGATGGCCCAGGTCTTTGAGAGCTATGAGGCGGTAGGCACCGTGCTGCCGGAGATCGCCGCGGAGCTTGGGATCTCTGAGCAGGTGAAGGTGGCGGCGGGAGCCGGTGACAACGCGGCCGCCGCGGTGGGGACCGGCACGGTGGGAGAGGGAATGTGCAACATCTCCCTTGGCACCAGCGGCACCATCTTTATCTCCTCGGAGAAGTTCGGCGTGGACAAATTCAATGCCCTCCACGCCTTCGCCCATGCGGACGGCCATTACCATCTCATGGGCTGTATGCTCAGCGCCGCCTCCTGCAATAAGTGGTGGATGGATGAGATCGTGGGCACTCAGGACTATGCGGGAGAGCAGGCGGCCATCGGGAAGCTGGGAGAGAACCGGGTGTATTTCCTGCCCTATCTGATGGGAGAGCGCTCCCCCCACAACAACCCCAACGCCAGAGGCACCTTCATCGGTATGACCATGGACACCACCAGGGCGGACATGACCCAGGCGGTGCTGGAGGGTGTGGCTTTTGCGCTCCGGGATTCCCTGGAGGTGGCGAAGCAGCTGGGGATCCACATCGAGCGGACCAAGATCTGCGGCGGCGGAGCCAAGAGCCCCCTGTGGAAAAAGATCATCGCCAATGTACTGAATCTGAAGGTGGATGTGATCGAGAGTGAGGAGGGTCCGGGATACGGCGGAGCCATGCTGGCGGCCGTGGCCTGCGGCGAGTTCGCCTCCGTGGAGGAAGCGGCGGCGAAGCTGGTGAAGATCATTGACACGGTGGAGCCGGATCCGGAGCTGGCGGCGAAGTATGATGAGAGATATGAGAGATTCCGCCAGATCTATCCCGCCTGCAAGCCGCTGTTTGACGTGCTGGTGTAGAGACCGGGGCTGATATTTTGAGATGATCCTCCGCGCGGCTTTCCGGGCGGAGGTGATTGACGGCTCTCCCAGAGGGAGGGCCGCTATAAATAAAAGACAGGAGGATAAAACCAATGAACAACATTCCCAAAGCGAAAGTGGGTATCGTGGCTGTGAGCCGTGACTGCTTCCCGGAGTCCCTTTCCGTGAACAGAAGAAAAGCACTGGTAGATGCCTACAAGGCAAAATATGATGAGAACGATATTTACGAATGTCCCGTTTGTATTGTTGAGAGTGAGATCCACATGGTACAGGCGCTGGAGGATGTGAAGGCCGCGGGCTGCAACGCTCTGGTGGTGTATCTGGGGAACTTCGGACCGGAGATTTCCGAGACTCTGCTGGCGAAGCATTTTGACGGACCCGCCATGTTTATCGCGGCGGCCGAGGAGAGCCAGAACGATCTCAGTGACGGCCGGGGCGACGCCTACTGCGGTATGCTGAACGCCAGCTACAATCTGAAGCTGCGCAACATCCGGGCCTACATTCCGGAGTATCCGGTGGGAACGGCCGCGGAGTGTGCCGATATGATCCATGACTTCCTTCCCATCGCCCGGGCGGTGGTAGGTCTGAAGAATCTGAAGATCATCAGCTTCGGTCCCCGTCCGCTGAACTTCCTTGCCTGCAACGCACCCATCAAGCAGCTCTACAACCTGGGCGTGGAGATCGAGGAGAACTCGGAGCTTGACCTGTTTGAGTCCTTCAACAAGCATGCGGGAGACGCCCGTATCCCCGAGGTGGTGGCAGACATGGAGAAGGAGCTGGGCGCCGGCAACAAGAAGCCGGAGGTGCTGGCGAAGCTGGCCCAGTATGAGCTGACCCTTCTTGACTGGGTGGAGGCTCACAAGGGCTACAGACAGTACGTGGCTCTCACCGGCAAGTGCTGGCCTGCCTTCCAGACTCAGTTCGGCTTCGTTCCCTGCTATGTGAACAGCCGTCTCACCGGCAGAGGCATCCCGGTATCCTGTGAGGTGGATATCTACGGCACCCTCAGCGAGTTCATCGGTACCTGCGTCAGCGACGACGCCGTGACTCTGCTGGATATCAACAACTCTGTGCCGGCGGATATGTACGAGGAGTCCATCAAGGGCAAATTCAATTACAGCCACAAGGATACCTTCATGGGCTTCCACTGTGGAAATACCTGTTCCTCCAAGCTGACCAGCTTCAACATGAAGTATCAGAAGATCATGGCGAGAAGCCTGCCGGTGGAGGTGACCAACGGTACCCTGGAGGGAGACATCGTTCCGGGTGACATCACCTTCTACCGCCTGCAGAGCACGGCGGACAGCATCCTTCGGGCTTATGTGGCGGAAGGCGAGGTCCTTCCGGTGGCCACCAAGTCCTTCGGAGGCATCGGTGTATTCGCCATTCCTGAGATGGGACGTTTTTACCGCCACGTGCTGATCGAGGGCAATTACCCCCATCACGGAGCGGTGGCCTTCGGGCATCACGGCAAGGCCCTCTTTGAGGTATTCAAGCTCATCGGCGTATGCCCGGACGAGATTGGCTACAATCATCCGGCCAGTGTGCCCTACCGCACAGAGAACCCTTTTGCGTAAATCATGAGTGACTGTCCGGACAGCAGCCCGGACAGAAAAACAGCAGGGCTGCCGCGGAACTGCGGCGGCCCTTTTCTGAGAGGAGATTTTTTCATGGAAAAGAAATTTTTCGGAAAAACGGAGGATGGCAGAGAATTTCAGCTCTATTCCTTCACCAACAAAAATAATGTGACAATGACCGTCACGGATCTGGGGGCCACCCTGGTCCGGGTGGTGGTGCCGGACAAGGACGGCTGCCCTCGGGACGTGGTGCTGGGCTATGACGCTCCCCAGGATTATCTGGACCACACCTGCTACTTCGGCGCTGTGATCGGCCGCAACGGCAACCGGATCGCCAAGGGCAGCTTTGTCATCAATGGCCGGACCTACCAGATGGCCATCAACGACAATGACAACAATCTCCACAGCGGCCCCGACGGCTACGACCGCCGGAAATGGGAGGTAAAGGAGATCAGCGAGGAGGAGAACCGCATCACCCTGGGGCTGGACAGCCCGGACGGAGATCAGGGCTTCCCGGGACGCTTCCAGGTCACCATCACCTACACCCTGACGGAGGACAACGCGGTGGTGCTCCACTATGAGGGAGTTTCCGATCAGGATACCGTGGCGAACCTGACGAATCACAGCTACTTCAACCTTGGCGGGCAGGACAGCGGCACCATCCTGGATCACGTGCTGACCATCCATGCGGAGAATTATACTCCGGCGGACGAGCAGTCCATCCCCTACGGGACGGTGGCCCCGGTGGAGGGCACTCCCATGGATTTCCGCGCGCCGAAGCCCATCGGCCGGGATATCGACGCGGACTTTGACCAGCTGAACTTTGCCGGCGGCTTTGACCACAATTACGCCCTCTGCCAGGAGCCGGGCACCCAGAGGAAGATGGCGGAGGCCTTCTGCGAAAAGACAGGCATCCGAATGGAAGCCTTCACCGACTGCTGCGGCGTGCAGTTCTATGCCGGCAACTATATCACGGAGCATGGGGGAAAGCAGGGCGCCCGCTACGATAAGCGCCAGGGCTTCTGCCTGGAGTCCCAGTATTATCCCGACTCCATCAACGCCCCCGCCTTCGCCAGCCCCCTGCTGAAGGCCGGTGAAAAGTACGACACCACCACCAGCTACCGCTTTACCGTAGAAAAATAAACAATGGAAAAGCCCCGGGCTCCCGCCGTCAGGCCGGGGGCCCAAAAACTGTCCTTTTTTCACAAATAATTATAATTTTATATAAAAATCAGACAACTATTTAAAAATAAAAAAGTTAAAAGAAAAAAGCTTGACAAAACGAAGAACTTATATTACAATAAAGACAACAAAAAACAAGAGGCAAAAACACAGGAGGACAGTCCAATGGGATACTAAATGGATTGTAAAAAGACAAATAAAGAAAAAGGAGGTTATATAGTGAAGCTTCAGATTATTCACCGGTAGAGCTGCCTGATGACGAGAAAGTCAGGCAGCTCTTATTTTGCTTTATAGGAAATTCCGATTTTAGAGAGGGCAAAAAGAAACACACGTTCGTCGAA
>CAZGRM010000051.1:0-16688 GCA_964528295.1 uncultured Lachnospiraceae bacterium | reverse complement strand
GCCTAAAAGCGCCCTTACATTGTTTTGGAAAGTCCCCTACCCGCCCCGGCGGCTGTATACTAGCTGGCGGGTGAACAGTTTCACGAGGCATTTATGCCATCCACCCTGCCAGCACCACGCTGGCGGCAATCCCGGTCACGGTGGACAGCAGCGCGCCGGGCAGGGTATGGCGGGTCTTTCGGACACCCGCGGTCATGAAGTAGATGCTCATGGTATAGAAAATCGTTTCCGTGCAGCACATCATAATCGAGGCCGTCAGTCCCACGCCGGAGTCTGTGCCGTACTCCTTATACACGTCCAGCAAAAGCCCGGTGGCCGCGCTGGAGGAAAACATGCGGAGAATCGCCAGAGGTACCAAAGCTCCCGGAAATGACAGTCCCCGGACGGCCCGCTCCAGCACCGCGCCGGCCAGATCCAGAAATCCGGAGGCCCGCAGCACCCCGGAGGCCACCATCAGCCCAATCAGCGTGGGCATAATTTTCACCACAGTCCGCAGCCCCTCCCCGGCTCCCCGGACGAAGCTGTCATAGACAGGCACCTTCGTCAGCAGACCGAGGGCCACGATGTAAAAAATTAAAAAGGGAATGATAAGCTGTGAGAGATATAGAACAAACTGCATGCCGCTGCCGCCTTGTGCTTCTTATTTTTATGAATATTCCCGCCGGCGCCAAATCAGAACCGGAATCTGTCCCAAAACACAGACAGCCGGACCTTGCGGATGTATCTCCATCCGAAGCGGTCCGGCTATTCCGTTTATATCCGTTTGGCGCAGATATCCGCCACGCAGCACCGGTCACAGTAGGGAGCGGTGCGGGCGGTGCAGACATCCCGGCCATGAAAAACGAGGCGGTGGCAGAAATCGCTGCCCTCCTCAGCCGGAATGATCTTCCACAGCGCCATCTCCACCTTCTTAGGCTCCTTGACGCCGTCCACCAGACCCATGCGGTTGGTCAGGCGGATACAGTGGGTGTCGGTGACGATGGCGGGCTTTCCAAACACGTCTCCCATAATCAGGTTCGCGCTCTTTCTCCCCACCCCCGGAAGCTTCAGCAGGGTATCAAAATCATCCGGGACCCTGCCGCCGTACTCCTCCTTCAAAATCCTCATACAGGCGCTGATATCCCGGGCCTTGCTCCTGCCAAGGCCGCAGGGGCGCACGATCTCCTCGATCTCCTCCGGCTCCGCCAGGGCCAGAGCGTCCACATCCGGGAACTTCTCATAAAGCTTCTCCACCACTACATTGACCCTGGCATCCGTGCACTGAGCCGCCAGCCGGACGCTGACCAGCAGCTTCCAGGCCTGATCGTAGTCCAGCGTACATCCGGCGTCCGGATACTCCTTCTTCAGCCTCTCTATGATCTCAAGAGCCAGCTCCTTCTTATCCATCTATGGCCTTCCTCCTTTGTCTATCCTTTATGCGGAACAGCGCCGGGGTCTCCTCTACTTCAGCAGCTCCAAAAGGGAGGCGCCGATGGTTCCCTCCGGCATACTCACCCCGAAATTATCCGCCACCGTGGCGCCCACCGCCCCGAAGGTATCCGTCTCCGGCAGCTCACCGCTGCCCTCCATGGAGGGGGAGTAGGCCAGGAAGGGCACCTTTTCTCTGGTGTGGTCCGTCCCGGTGTAGGTGGGATCGTTGCCGTGGTCCGCCGTAATGATCAGCAGATCGTCCCTGCGCATCCCCTCCAGAAAGACACCCAGGTTCACATCGAACCGCTCGATCTCCGCAGCATAGCCCTGGGGATTTCTCCTGTGCCCCCACAGAGCGTCAAAATCCACCAGATTCACAAAGCAGAGCCCGTGGAAATCCTTTTTCTCCACCTCGATGGCCTGCTCCATACCGTGAACAGAGCTCTTGGACTTCATGGCCTCCGTGATGCCCTCCCCGTCAAAAATATCCTTGATCTTTCCGATGGAGATCACGTCCAGCCCGGCCTCCTTCAGAGCGTCCAGCGCCGTCTTCCCGATGGGCTTCAGCGCGTAATCGTGGCGGTTGCTGGTCCGCTTAAACTCTCCCCGCTTTTTCCCCACGTAGGGTCTGGCGATCACCCGGCCCACTCTCCACTCGTCCCTCATGGTAATCTCCCGGGCAATCTCGCAGCACCGGTACAGCTCCGCCAGATCAAAGGTCTCCTCATTTCCGCAGATCTGCAATACCGAGTCCGCCGAGGTATAGACAATCATGTGCCCCGTGGCGATTTCCTCCTCCGCCAGCTCCTCCAGAATCTCCGTTCCGCTGGCGCTCTTGTTCCCGATCACCACGTGCCCGGTCCGCTCCTCCAGCTCCCGAATCAGATCCGGCGGAAATCCGTGATCCGAAAAGGTCTTAAAGGGGGTCTTCACCTCCAGCCCCATCATCTCCCAGTGCCCCGTCATGGTATCCTTGCTCTTGCTCCGCTCATTCATCTTCGCGTAATATCCCAGAGGCTCCGGCACCGCCTCCACCTGCCGAAGCGGCGTAATATTCGCCATCCCCAGCCGCTGAAGATTGGGAATCTCAAAGCGCTCCACCGACTCCGAAATATGCCCCAGGGTATTCACCCCCACATCTCCAAATTCCGGTGAGTCCTCCATCGCCCCCACCCCCAGCGAATCCATCACAATCACAAAAATACGTCCATATTTTTCCATATTCCATTCCACCCCTTCTATCAAAATTTCCAGAATAAACAAACCAACCCGACGATCGCCCCCGCCGTCTCACCTGCCGCTCCACCCAAAGTCTATGCCAAATTTCCCGGCCCAAACCCCAGCGGCAGCAGCTCCTTCAACGAAAAAATCTTATATTCCTCCCGGCTGACCGCCAAAATAATCTGAAACCGCTCCGGATCACAAAATTCCATCATCACCTGGCGGCACACCCCGCAGGGCGGCGTGTACTCCGTCAGCACACCATCCTTACCCCCCACCACACAAATCGCCTCAAACTCCGTCACCCCTTCACTAACCGCCTTAAAAAAAGCAGTCCGCTCCGCGCAATTACTAGGCGTATACGCCGCGTTCTCCACATTACACCCCGTAAAAACCTTCCCATTCCTCCCCAACAAAGCCGCCCCCACCCGAAACCCCGAGTAAGGCACATAAGCAAACCCCATCATCTCCACCGCCGTCCCAATCAGCTCCTGAATCCTCTCATTATCCATACAACCACCCTACCTCCCGCAATCCAAAAAAATCCCCTCACCACAACCCACAAAACAAAACTCCCCAACTCACCGAGCAGCCCTTCTTCCGCCCTCCAACATCACAACCCGCACCCCAAAACTTCTTCCAGCCCACACCCCGCAACCCAAAACTCCCCAACTCACCGAGCAGCCCTTCTTCCGCCCTCCAACACCACAACCCCCAACCCAAAACTTCTTCCAGCCCACACCCCGCAGAGCAAAACTCCCCAGCTCACCGAACAGCGTCTCATCCGCCCTCCAACATCACAGCCCACAGGACAGGGTGTCTCCGCGTGTCCGACATCGCAGCGGACATTTGCGTGGAATGTCCGACGGCAGAAGACATTCTTGTCTTCGGACGGCGAACATTCCATGCGGATGTCCGAGGCGCAGGCGGCACACGGGAGATATCCTGTCCTGCGGGCGTCCTGCGTAAGCCACCCCCACCGGCAGCCACATCTCCCCGCATAAGCCACCACCCACCGGCAGCCACCATCCCCCGCGCAAGCCTCTAACCAAACATCATATCCTCACCCCACTCAATACCCCGCCCCCTCTTCCTTCTTCACCAGCTTCACAATCCTACTAGTCCCCAGCCGGTCCGCTCCCAGCTCCAAAAACCTCTCCGCGTCCTCCATCGAAGAAATCCCCCCAGCAGCCTTCATCTTCACCCCCGCGCCCACATGAGCCGCAAACAACTCAATATCCGCGAAAGTAGCCCCCGCCTTAGAAAATCCCGTGGAAGTCTTAATATAATCCGCCCCAGCTCCCGTCACCGCCTGGCACATCCTCACCTTCTCCTCATCCGTCAGCAGGCAGGTCTCAATAATCACCTTCAAAATCTTCTCCCCGCAAGCCGCCTTCAAAGTCCGGATCTCCTCCTCCACACAGTCAAACCTTCCATCCTTCACCCAGCCAATATTAATCACCATATCAATCTCATCCGCCCCATTGGCCAGCGCGTCCTTCGTCTCAAACTCCTTCGCCGCCGTAGTCATATACCCATTTGGAAATCCGATCACCGTACACACAGCCATCCGATCTCCCACATACTCCTTCACCCGCTTCACATAGCTTGGCGGAATACACACCGACGCCGTCCCGTAAGCAATGGCGTCATCACAGATCTGCCGGATCTCCTCCCAGGTCGCTGTCTGCGTCAGCAGGGTATGATCCACATGCTTCAAAATATCCTTCACTTCCATCATAATTCCATTCTCCTTTTCTACTATATTATAATATATGAAAACAAAATCCCAAACCCATTCATCAAAACCCTACACCCGGGCTTCATCCCCGCGGATCAACTCCCGGATCGCCTCCACCGCGATCCGAATCGCCATATCCGTATCATGTACCACCGGGTTCTCCAGTCCGGCCTTCTCCCGCTCCTGGTTCGCCACCACAAGAAACACCGAGCCGACCCGCACCCGCCGCGCGCTTCCCACCACAAACAGGGCCGCCGACTCCATCTCCGAGGCCAGGCATCCCAGCCGCTTCCAGGCTTCCCACTTATCCAGCAGCTCATATCCCACCGGCATCGTTTCCGGCGCGTGCTGTCCGAAAAAGGCGTCCTTGCACTGGACCACTCCCACATGAAACCTCTGTCCCAGCTTTTCCGCCGCCCTCACCAGAGCGTTCACGATCCCCACATCCGCCACCGCCGGAAACTCAATGGGCGCGTACTCCCGGCTGGTTCCCTCCATGCGGATGGCGCCCGTGGCGATCACCGAATCTCCGCTGCGCACCTCCGGCTGCATCCCGCCGCAGGTACCCACCCGGATAAAGGTATCGGCCCCGCATTTCACCAGCTCCTCCATGGCGATGGAGGCGGAAGGGCCGCCGATCCCCGTGGACGTCACGCTCACCTTCACCCCATCCAGAGTCCCCGTGTAGGTCACATATTCTCTGCTGTCCGCCACCAGCTCCCCGTCATCAAAATACTTCGCGATCTTTGCGCACCGCTTGGGATCACCGGGCAGAATCACATACCTGCCCACCTCTCCCTTTCCCACCTGAGTATGATACTGCTTTTCAGGATTTTCCGAATAATTTTTCATATAGAAAGACACCTCCCTTGCCAAAGCTTCCCAATCATGATTGGATAAAAACAGCCGCCACGGCGGGCGGCTGCAGGATGATCAACCTATCTCGACTTCACAAACGGCTTTCCGTTGGCCGCCGGCGTATGAGCCTTACCCACAAACAGCACCAAAGCCAAAATTGTCACAATATAAGGAATCATGGAAATCAGGTTGGGTGAAACCGTATTGCTCTGCCCCACCAGCGACTTGACACCGCTGCAAAATCCAAAGAGCAGGCAGGCCTTTGTGGCTCCCCCCGGAGAAAACTTTCCGAAAATCACCGCCGCGATGGCGATGAAGCCCTGACCCACAATCACGCTGGGGCGGAACTGGTTGATGGTGGCCAGCGTCACGAAGGCCCCGCCCAGCCCTGCCAAAAAGCCGGACAGAATCACACAGCTATACCGCACCTTGTACACGTCGATACCAAGAGACTCACAGGCCTCGGGATGCTCTCCCACGGCCCGCAGATGGCTTCCGAACCGGGTCTTGTAAAATACAAACCAGCACACAAAGGCCAAGACAAATACCAGATAGGCCACTGCGTACACATTCAGCACATTGCTCCAGAAGGAGCCTGCCGGAAATACCCCCTCAAACAGCTTCGGCAGCTTGCAGGAGGGATCCATAGCCGGGGTATCCGAGGAATTGTTAAACATCGCTTTACACAGAAATACCGCAAGGCCAGGTCCAAGGAAGTTGATCGCCGTACCGGCAATGGTCTGGTCCGCATGGAAGGATATGCAGGCGATGGCGTGAATCACGCCGAACAGCGCTCCCGCCAGCCCCGCGCACAAAAAGGCAATCCAGCCATTTCCGGTATACAGTCCCATCACGGCACCCGTGTAGGCTCCGATGGTCATCATTCCCTCGATTCCGATATTTACCACGCCGCTCCGCTCCGAAAAGCAGGAGCCAAGAGCCGCCAGAAGAAGGGGCGGGGTCGCGATCAGCGTCGCGTTAATCAAAAGTCCGAGATTTTTAATAATAGCATCCATTTATTTTCCCTCCCTCTTCTTCATGATATTCTGAAACAGGACGCGGAAGATCTGCGAGATCGCGATAAAAAGGATTACGCAGCCCATGATAATATCCACTACCTCTGACGGCGCCTTTACAATACTGAGCTTGGAGCCGCCGTACTTCATGGCTCCGTAAAACAGTCCGGCGAAAATACATCCGATGGGGCTGGAGGAACCGATCAGCGCCACGGTGATCCCCTCAAAGCCATAGCCCTCCTGACCCGCAAACTGGCTCAGACGTCCGGCCATACCCAAAATCTGTACCGCTCCTCCAAGGCCCGCTAAAGCGCCGGAAATGCCAAGAGCCGTCAGCACGGAACCGTCGGCATTGATGCCCGCATACAGGGCTCCGCTGCTGTTGAAGCCCACCGCCTTCAGCTTGTAGCCCAGCGTGGTCTTCTCGATGATTACCCAAATCACGATAGCCGCCACCACCGCCAGCACGATGCCCCAGTTCGCCGCGGTGCAGCCCAGCGCATTCCGAATGCCCTCCGGCATCAAAATCCGGGCGGACTCCAGCACATCCTTTGTGGCCTCGCCGCCGTCCTTGTGGATGCCGTTCAGATTCACCACATAGTTGGACAGATAAAAGGCGATCCAGTTAAACATAATGAAGGAAAGCACCTCGTGGATTCCTCTCTTCACCTTCAAAAGGCCCACCACCAGAGACCAGATACAGCCCGCCGCCGCGGCCGCCAGAATGCACAGCGGCACATGAATCCACGCCGGCACATCCACCAGAATCCCAACACAGCAGGCCGCCAGAGCGCCCACCACAAACTGTCCCTCCGCACCGATATTAAAGACTCCGGTCCGGAAGGAGAAAGCTACGCTGAGTCCCGTAAAAATCAGCGGGCTGGCATAGGTCAGTGTCCACACCAGGTACTTCGTCTTTCCAAATACACTGTTAATCAGCTTGCCGTAGGCCACCGCCGGACTGATTCCCGCGATCAGCAGGAAAATCGCTCCGATGAGAAAGCCCACAACGATCGCGATTATGGTATAAAGCACATTGCTCTCCAGGATACTTTTCTTTTTATTCATGCCTCTTACCTCCCGCCATCATAAATCCAAGCTCCTTCTCATCCGCGCCCTTTCCGGCCACGCTGCCGGTAATCTGCCCGTCAAAAATCACCTCGATCCGATCCGACAGGCTCATGATCTCGTCCAGCTCGAAGGATACCAGCAGGACGGCCCGGTTCTTATTTCTCTGCTCCACCAGATACTTGTGCACAAACTCAATGGCGCCCACGTCCAGTCCTCTGGTGGGATTCACCGCAATCAGCAGCTCCTTATCGTTGGAAACCTCCCTGGCAATGATCACCTTCTGCTGGTTTCCTCCGGAAAGCGTCCCGGCCGGCTTGCCCTCCGTTCCCCGGGGCCGCACGTCGAACTTTTCCATCAGCTCCGTGGCGTGCTGCCGGATCGCCTTCCGGTTCAGAATCCCCTTCCTGGAATAGGGCTCCTCCTCAAAATGCTGGAGGATCAAATTGTCCTCATTGGAGAAATCCAGAATCAGCCCGTGCTTCTGCCGGTCCGCCGGAATGCTGGAAATCCCGCTGCCGAAGGTCTCCCTGGGAGTCCGGTTAAACACGTCCTTCCCCAGGATCCTGGCCTCACCGGCATCCGCCTTGCGAAGTCCTGTCAGAATCTCCACCAGCTCCGTCTGTCCGTTGCCGTCCACGCCGGCCAGACCCACAATCTCACCCCGGCGCACATTCAGATTCAGCCCCTTCAGGATCTCCACTCCCCGGTAGTCTCTGGCGTGAATGTTTCTCACCTCCAGCACCACGTCACCGGGCTTCTGCTCCTTCTTGTCCACCTTGAAATTCACCTCGCGGCCCACCATCATGGCCGCCAGTTCATTTTCATTCACCTCGTCCACCTTCACGGTGCGGATATATTTTCCCTGGCGGATGATCGTACAGGTATCGGAACAGGCCGTGATCTCCTTCAGCTTGTGGGTGATCAATATCACACTCTTGCCGTCCGCCGTCAGGTTGCTGATGATCTCCATCAGGCCCTCAATCTCCTGCGGCGTCAAGGACGCGGTGGGCTCGTCCAAAATCAGCGTATCCGCTCCCCGGTACAGCACCTTCAGGATCTCCACCCTCTGCTGCATACCTACGGAGATGTCCTCGATCTTCGCATCCGGATCCACCTTCATCCCATACCGCTCCGACAGCTCCACCACCTTTTTCTTCGCCGTCTCCTTATCCACCACGATCCCCTTCACCGGCTCGATACCGAGAATGATATTCTCTGTCACCGTGAAGGGCTGGATCAGCATGAAATGCTGGTGTACCATACCGATTCCGATGTCAATGGCATCCTTCGGACTGGAAAAACGCGCTTCCTTCCCATTGATATAAATCTGTCCGCTGGTGGGCTTGTAGAGGCCGCAGAGTACGTTCATCAGCGTACTTTTTCCCGCGCCGTTCTCACCCAGGATCGCATGCACCTCCCCTTTATGAACCGTAAGGTTGATGTGATCATTGGCCGTAAAATCACCGAATTTTTTTACGATGTCCTTCATGGAAATCACAACCTTACCTTCATCCATGTGGCTCACTCTTCCCAACTTTTCCGCCTCCTTCTTCTGTCTCCTCGCGGGACAGCAGCCTGACTGCCCCGGTTTTTCTGTTATTTCTTTCCGCTATATTATGATAATATCCTCAAATCCCCGCTCCCGCAGAAGCTCCGCCAGGTATCTGAGATAATCCTGCCCCGGCACCTGGTAATGGGCATACTGCTCCCTCACTCCCATGGGACGGTAGGCGATCACCTTGATCCGAAAAGGCTGCCACCGCAAAAGAGGGGCCAAAAACTCGCCCATATCCCGGACGCTTCGCTCCGTATCGTAAAGATCCGGGACAATCACCGCCCGCACCTCAGACAGCTTTCCCGCTCTGGCCAGAAAAACAGCGTTTTCCAAAACCTGCCTGTTTGACGCCCCGGTCACCCGGCGGTGCTCTTCCTCGTCAAAGGCCTTGATATCCAGCATCACGCCGTCTGTCACCGCCATCAGCTCCGGATACTCCTCAAAGGGAATCGTGCCGTTGCTGTCAATCAGCGTGGACAGTCCGTCCCCCTTGGCCAGGGTAAACAGCTCCCTCAGAAACTCCGGCCACAGCATACATTCCCCTCCCGATACGGTGATTCCCCGGATGAAGGGAATCTGCCGCCGCACCCGCTGGTACGTCTCCTCCGCCGTCAGCTCCCAGGTCCTGGGAGAGCTGTCGTGGGGACAGACATGGATGCAGGTGTCGCACTGGACGCATTTCGAGGAATCATAACTCACTCTCCCGTCCTCCTCCAGAGACAAAGCCCCCTCGGGACACCTGGACACGCAGAGGCCGCACTGGACACACCGCCTCCTGGTCTCCGGATTGTGGCAGTATTTGCAGTCGATATTACAGCCCTGCAAAAATACCGCCGTCCTGTTTCCCGGGCCGTCCACACTGCTGAAGGGAATGATCCGGTTCACCACTGCCCGGCGGCCGCCATTTGCCGGGCAGCCTCCGCCCCGGCTCATCGCACCTTCCGCTCCAGGATGTGTCCGTTTTTCGAAGCTCCCAGCCCGAGAGCCGTGGTGTCCTGAAGCACAGCCCGGCCTGCGTCCAGCTTCTCCATCTCAGACCGCTTCACCAGGTATCCGGTCACACGGATCACATCACTGTCGCTGGAATAGAAGGACAGATAGCGCAGCTTCTGCCGGAAGGAGCCCTTGATGATGTCCAGCACATACTCCGGGTTTTTGTGGACGGTGAGATCAATGGGGAAAATGTCCCCGGTACCCGACGGGAAATATTTGTGGAAACGGTTCAGCACCAAGAGCTGGTCGATCAGCTCCTCCGGCTCCTCCCCGATGGGAATTCTGGTGCCCGGAGTCACATTCACGTCCTCCGCCAGGCCCACCTGGGCATGAAGCAGGAAATGGCCCCCCGTCACTTCGCAATAGGGATTCACATGGTGATCATTGAAATCCTTGATGATATCCATGATCTCCACGCCCAGATCATTGGCCGCCTCGTCGTGTCCGAACCGGCCCGGTTTTCCCTCCTTTTCCAGCAGAAGATTCACGCAGTCCGCCAGCCCCACCAGGCCGAACATCGCCGTGAACCGCTCTCTGCTGACGAAGCCCTCCCGGATCAGAAAATGGTTCTCAAAGAATCCGCTCTCCTCCACCTCAAAGCGGATTCTCTCGTCCATGTACCGGGCCATGATGTCCAGCACATAGGGCAGCGCCCGCTCCTTAAAGTCCCGGATATTCTCCGCCCGCTTCGCGATATTCCCCAGAATCAGACGGCACAGGGTATAGGAGCCGCCGCCCAGAGGCAGGCCATTGTAGCAGCTGGCGATCACGTAATTCTCCGTCAGCTCTTCGGAAAACATGGCGTGATTGGCGAAGCTGGGCTTTGCGCTACGCAGGGCGCAGCGGATCGCCTTAAGGGCAAACTCGTCGTCTGTCACACCCTCCTGGTACTTCATGGTCAGATTGGGAACCGCGTTTTCCAGCTCCTCCTCCACCTCCAGAAGCAGGCGCCCGGCCTTGGTGGGCCGGGGACCGATATTTCCGTGAGAGAAGGAATCCAGCACGGTCCGGTCAATATGGGTCATAAAAAGGCGCAGCAGCTTTTTGGCCTGAGCCTCGTCCACCGTATCAATAAAGGGCTCCAACAGTTCATCCAGCTGCCCCACATACACAGGATAGTTCGTCACGCTGGGCACATGCTTATAGAAGATCAGCAGGACATTCAGCGCTTCGTAGAGGTCCGTCGGGGGAGCCAGCTGCAAAAACTCACTGCCCTCCCGCATAAACTTCGCATAATCCGGTGCGATATATCTGGGGCGCATCGGCGCGTGTCCCTCGCTCAAATCACAGATACACTGGCTGTCGCCAGGCGCGTTTAGAAGCTCATCCAGCCCCTTTGGCAGCTCCAGTACCTCCATCAGAGAATCCGCCGCACAGGCCAGATTCGTAAGCTTTTGCTCATGAGTCAGCGTAGGGCTCTCGATAATGCCAAGAATCCGCTCCCTCGTCTCATTGACACGTTCCATAGAAATATCTCTCATGAAATCAGTTTCCTCCATTCTCTATACACTGGCTCTGTTGAAACAACAGAGCATGTCAGAAAATCCCTCTCCCCACACCGGAAAGGAATTTTCTGGCACTCTCTGACGCTGTCCGGAGAGTGAGCTCCCCGGACAGCTCCTGAAATGCTTCAGCGCTCACCGCGCCGTTTTCTTACGTCCGCGTTAGTCCAGCTCATAAACGTCGCCGTACTTCTCCTCAAACTCCTCCTTGGAAGAGGGAACCACGATGTCGCCGCTGATGATCTGTGCCTTCACATCCTCTACCGCCGCGATCACATCCTCGGAAAGCAGATCCTGTGTCGGAGCGATATCAACACCGCCTACGGACAGATCATACGTATGTACGCCGCCCTCCAGGGTGCCCGCGATCAGGGACTCTACCGCGTCATATACGGCATTGTCCACTCTCTTCATAGCGGAGGTGATCACTGTGTTGGGAGCGATGCTGGACTGGTCACTGTCCACGCCGATGGCATAAACGCCAGCCTCCTGGCAAGCCTCGATCACACCAAGGCCGGTAGCTCCCGCCGCGTGGAACACGATGTCAGCGCCGTTGGTAATCGCGGTGTTGGCATTGGTCTTTCCTGTGGCGGAATCGGAGAAGGAGTTGGCGTTAAACTGCTGAATCTTAACGTCCGGGTTGGCGTCGATGGCGCCGGCGCAGTAGCCGTAGCCGAACAGGTTCATGGTCTCGTTGGACATACCAAGAACGAAGCCAATGTTGTCGGTCTCGGTCATCAGGCCTGCCACATAGCCTACCAGATAGGAAGCCTGCTCCTGACGGAACATCAGGCAGGTCACATTGTCCAGATCGATGGTCGCGTCATCGATGATGGCGAATCTGATATCCGGGTTCGCCTCTGCCGCCGCCTTGGTGGCGTCTGCCAGCATGTAGCCTACGCTGATGATCAGATCATACTCCTCATCCACAAAGGTCTCGATGTTGGGAGCGTAATCCGCGTCTGTGGAGGACTCCAGATAGTTCGCCTCGATGCCCATATCTTCCATTGCTCTCTGGAGGCCTTCCCATGAGGACTGGTTGAAGGAACCATCATTCACACCGCCTACATCTGTGATCAGACCTACCTTAAAGTCGCTGCCCTCTTCCGCGAAGGCGGTGGTTCCACATGCTGCCAGGGCGGCAATCATCGCTGTGGAAAATGCTGCTGCCAATACTTTTTTCTTCATATCCTTTTCTCCTTTTTTAATATTTTCCCGCAAATTCGGTCGGGCTGTTATTATTCTAGCACTTTTTTTCCTATTATGGAAGGAAAAATTGTCGCAATTGCACAGTCTTTGTACCGCAATTTTTTCCAAAGGTCCGGTCGTGCTCCACCACCAGCATGGTGGGCTCGTACCGGAGGATCAGCTCCTCAATCTGCATCCTGGAAAACACGTCGATGTAGTTCAGGGGCTCGTCCCAGATGTAGAGATGGGCAGGCTGGATCAGACTGCCGGCGATCAGCACCTTCTTCTTTTGCCCCTCGGAATATTCCTCTAGGCGGCGGCCAAACTGGCCTCGTTCAAGGCCGATCTGCCGGAGCACGGCCCTCAGCAGCGTTTCCTCCGCTCCAAGCCGCTGACAGTAGTCCTCCAGCGTTCCCCTCAGGTGGGAGGTATCCTGGCTGATATAGGAGATGGTGAGGGCGGCCGCGGTGGTGAGGATGCCCTCGGTGAGAAGGCCGGCGCTCTCCCGCCCCTCCGCTCCCGCGCGGGCCAGAATGGCCTTGATCAGGCTGGACTTTCCGCAGCCGTTCGGTCCCTGAATCACAATCCGGTCCCCCTGCCGGAGCTCCAAATCAAAATCCCTCAGCACACATTTCGGCTCCCTTCCTCCCCTCTCGCCGGTCAATACCGTATCGCTGACCCGGTCCCGGGGCTCATAGTAAAGACTCAGCTCCTTCGCCCGCACCAGCACCTCCTTGTGGTGACGCAGCGGAACCAGCTTCAGCGCCGCTGTCTCCTCCACATTTTTCAGCAGCTCCTCCTTCTCCTCGATGGCGGTCTGCTGCCTGCGCTCCAGGTTTTTCCTGCGCTGCTGCATTTTCCGGGATTTTTCCCCAATATAGGATCTGGTTCCCTTACACCGGTCCGGCTCCTTTACCGGATCAAACCCGATTTTTGTCCCTTCCACCTTGTCCGCCCACCGGGCGGTCCGGTCAGCGGCGGCCCGCAGCTTTCCGATCTCCTTTTTCAGCTTTTCATTCTCCGCCCGCTCATACTGGTCCCGGCGCTCCTTATTTTCCCACCAGGAGCTGAAATTTCCTCTCTCCACCCGTATCCCATTTCTCTCCAGCACCAGCACATGATCGACGCAGCCGTCCAGCAGCCACCGGTCGTGGGAAACCAGGATGAAGCCCTTCTTCCGGTTCAGATAATCCCGCACCAGCTCCCGGGTGGGGCCATCCAGATGATTGGTGGGCTCGTCGATCAGCAGGAAGTAGTTTTCCCGGGAAAACAAAAGCGCCAGCATCACCTTCGTCCGCTCTCCATGGCTCAGACTGCCAAAGGAGCGGTACAGCACCTCCCCGTCCAGCCTCAAAAGCTCCAGCTCCCGGCAGATCCTCCACAGCTCATAGTCCGGCTGTATCTTTTCAAGGACCTCGATCGTGTCCCTTTCCAGATCCGCCGGCGCTGTTTCATAGGGGAAGTAATCAAAGCAGGTATCCGTCGCAATACTTCCCTTGTATTCATACCCGCCGGTCAGCAGTCTCAGAAGGGTGGTCTTCCCCTTCCCGTTTCTTCCGATTAATCCCAGCTTCCAATCCGTATCGATCGTGAAGGCGGCATTTTCAAACACATTTTCCGGGCTTCCCTCATACCCAAAGGTCAATCCCGTCACTTTAATCTGTGACATCTCATCACACTCCTATCCCGGCAAAACAGCTTCCGCAAACACTTTACTGCCAACCGGCCTCCCTGCTCTGCCCTCCGCTTTCCTGCCGGTACCTTTTCCACACAAAAAAAGGAACCACCTGTTATTCAGATGATTCCCACTCTCTTCCAAAACGGTCCGCCAACCAGGGAGACTCCCTATGGCACACCATGCTTAAGTCCCTGTTCTTCGCGGGCCCGCAAAGAGGACCTTTCAGGCACAGGGAAAATTGCTCCGGGAAAATCATCTATCTTCTGACAACATCATAACAGGCCCATACCTACGTACCGGCTACCACTGCTCTTCTGTTTTCGTCCAATAGATTATTTCCTCATTTCGCACCTCTTCCCTGTTTGCTGATGGTATCTTACCACAGGAAGCCGCCCGGCGCAAGGCCTGATTCCGTTTTATTCCGGAAAACCGGCGGCTCCTTCCTTTACTGGCTCACGAGATACTCCCAAACCGCCGGATCCCTGGTCTGGGTGATTCTGGTCCACTCCTTTGTCTCATCGTTTCTCTGGACGGCGCATTGGTTCTGATAGAGGAAGCGGACCAGCTCGTAAAGGCTGACCCAGATCTGATTCGGGCCGTCCCGCTGGGATTCGTCGAAAATGAGCTGGAGGCCGAAATGGAGGTGGTATGTATCAATGTTGTTTACGTTTTCCGTGGCGCTGTAGCCGGTGCGGCCCATATAGCCGATCACATCCCCCGCCTCCACGACGCTGCCCTCCCGAAGCCATCCGGCATAAGGAAAATTCTGGCGCAGATGGGCATAGTAATAGTAGCGCTTGCCGTCGAAGCTGTTGATGCCGACGCGCCAGCCGCCGTACTGGTTCCAGCCCAATGCGGACACATAGCCGGATTCCACCGCAATGATGGGCGTCCCCACCTGCCCCATCATATCGTGACCCAGATGCTCCCTCTTGTATCCGTAGCTCCTTGCGGCCCCAAAGTCATCGTAGTCCGAGTAGGGGAATCCCTTGGCGATGGGATGGAAGGCCTTCAGCCCGTAGCAGGTCACCATATTTTTCTCCCCGCTCTGTCCCATTTCGTCCGGGTCATCGGTCTCCGCCTGTTCCTGCTCCGAGTCTAACTCTGTCCGCTCAGTCTCTTCTCGATCCTGCTCTGAGTCTAACTCCGCCTTCTTATGATCCTTCCCCGAGTCCAACGCCATCCGTTCCGCATTCTCCTGATCCTGCTCTGAGTCTAACTCTGTCTGCTCCGCCTTCTCCTGATCCTTCTCTGAATCTAACTCCGTCTCCGCCTCCTGATCCCCGGATATCTCCATCTGATATTCTCCCACCATGCCACCAAGCACCGCACCATACGCTTCCAGATAATATTCGTAATACTTCATGCCTTCGGTCAGCTCTTCCATGGTTGTCTCGCCGGCCGCCACCAGCTCCGCCGTTTCTGTCAGGTCCGCAGCCTGATAGTTCTTCTGAAAATCCCCGCCGTACTTCGCCCCGAGGTAAGCCAGCAGCTCGATCCAGTTTAAAGGATGCTCTGTGCCATGCGTATTCACATCATATTCATAAGCCTGCAGCATCGCCTCCTTCGTCACATCGAAATCCACCCATCGGATATAATTTTTCTCCGTCTCCTCCGAGGACTCCGCATCGCTCTCTGCGGATGGCTCTCCATTCTCCGCGGACACCGCCCCGCTCTCTGTGGATGATGATTCACTCTCTGCGGATGGCTCCCCATTCTCCGCAGGTGCCGCCCCGCTCTCCGCAGTCACCTGCCTCCACTGTGCCACCTGTCCCGCACCGCTGCCCGCAAAAAAGGCCGCAAGCCATACTAACAGTATGCCTGCCGCCTTTTCGATCCATTGATCTATTCTATTTTTTCCCCGATTTTTCCGCATTCCGTCACTCCGTGTCCGCCTCGTGACAGTATATGCCGCTTTCCCGCCTGTTATTCTTTTCCATTGAAGCAGTAGGTGCACAGCTTGCAGGGGGATATCCCGATGGATTTCTCCAGATCATCCAGTCTGTGATATCTCAGCGTGGTGAAATTCTGCTGCTTGCGAATCGCCTCCAGCATGTCCGCATACCGCTGGCTGGTGGGGTCCGCGTAATCGTCCAGTATCTCCTGGGACACGTCCCCCTCCCGGTCCTTGATCACTCTCCGGGTGATCAGATCCATCTCTGACTTGGAGCGGGAGAAGTTCAGATATTTGCAGCCGTACAGAAGGGGCGGACAGGCCGGGCGCACATGGACCTCCTTCGCCCCGCTCTGGTACAGAAATTCCGTCGTCTCCCTGAGCTGAGTCCCCCTGACGATGGAATCGTCGATCAGCAGCAGCTTCTTATTCTGTATCAGGGCCTTCACCGGTATCAGCTTCATCTTTGCGATCAGATTTCTCTGACTCTGCTTTGTGGGCATGAAGGACCGGGGCCAGGTGGGCGTATATTTGATAAAGGGTCTCGCATAGGGAATCCCC
>CAZGRM010000050.1:0-16740 GCA_964528295.1 uncultured Lachnospiraceae bacterium | reverse complement strand
CCCGGCGCCGACAATCGCAATTTTTATCTTTCTATGTTCACTGTCTTTTTCAGGCCGCATTTTTCCTCCGGAAAAAACGCGTAACAGCAGGCTTAGCGTCTTTCCTTGGAAGGAATGGTTATTTCCACATTTATAAGCGTAACGATAAACCATGCGGATCGCCAAGGCGCCCAGCAGGTTCATGCACGAAATGGAGAGAAGCCTTGCAAATGTTATGTGTTCGATTGGCAACAGCATCTCTAATACCAGATTTAGGAAAAAGGCGATTCCATCGACAACCAGTAAAAGGATATAGCACTGGATGCCTCCATATCGCCAAATCTGCCGATATATGCCACCAGAAAACCTGACTGTGAATATACATAAAAACGAGATGGCCGCCTGAGTCAAAATGCCCGATGCTGATAAGGTGTTATCTCCTTGATAGAAAAATAAAAGGAGCAAATCTACAGCAAACAGAATCAACACATCATATACAAACAGCGGCCACCGTATATTCATTTTCTTCATCTCAAGTACCTCTCAATATCCGCCATTGAAGCGCGTGAAACTAATATAGACATTTTTTTCTTCCTCTCTCGAAGGAGCGGGCTCATTTTCAGAGCTTTTCCGATCGGCGCGTTTCTCAACTCACATTGCACGCAAATTCCAACAATGATGATTGGGGCAACCCCGCACACATTCCCCGGAGGGGTTGGACGGGGAGTTTCCTGTAGCATAAAAGGATCACTCCCCGCGGAAATGATCCTATTAAAAAAACCGCTCAAGCAAATGCCCAAGCGGTTATATTACACAGCTATTAAATTTTTGATCGTATGAATGGGGGAGGCGGTTGACTGAAGGCAGGGCCGCCGCATTTTTTTATTCGGAATTGGCCCGTTTCACCCGCACCTTATCTCCCTCCACCTCCACCCGTTCCACCAGCGCGCAAAATTTCTCTGACTCAAAGCGGTCCGCCCCACTCCATTCCCAGCCCAGCTGCTCGGATATTTGCCTCAGCAGCTCTTCTTCTCTGAAAATGCTATTTTGGCAGCCGTTTCCATTTTTTGATTTGCGTCTTTCTCTGCAAATCCAGGCTTTGTAGGTTTCGCCTTCCTCCCGGATCTTAGCGTAGGCCCGCCGGGTACGGCGGGTGTAGGGGGCCTGGCATTCCCCACAGAATAGTTTTCCGTAGAGGAAGTGGGTACGGCGGGTTTTGTTGACGCCCTTTTCTTTTTCATTCTGGCGAAGGCGGAAGATTTCCTGCGCCGCATCCCATGTTTTCCGGTCGATGATGGGGGTGTGCTCCTGGTATAGATAGGTGCTTTCCCAGGGGATGCTGGGATCCGGTCTTTTGGTCAGGAAATTGGTGTGGGGCCGTTTTTGCAGGAGCTTGTCTCCCGCATAGGTCTCATTTTTCAGAATGGTTCGGATGACGGAGCTGGTCATCGGTTTTTTACTGCGAAGTCTGCGGCCGCCGGCGGTTTTTACGGCTTCTGATATTTGTTTGTACGTCTTGCCCTCCAGGAAGAGCTGGAAAATGTATTGAATTTCCCAGGCGTCCCGGTTGGGTACCAGGGCGCCGTTTATTGTATCGTAACCGAGTATCCGGTTGTTTCCCAGATTGTACTCTCCTCTCCTGTATCGTTCCCGGTAGCTCCAGCGGACGTTTTCTCCGATGGAGCGGCTTTCGTCCTGAGCGATGGCTCCCATGAGGGAGAAGATCATGCTGCTGGAGGGATCGTCTGTGCTGATTTGTTCTTTTTCAAAGAATACCTCCACGCCGTTTCCTCTCAGATAGTTGGCGTAATTTTGACAGTCTACGGTGTTGCGGGAGAATCGGGAGATGGATTTCACCAGGATGAGGTCGATTTTTCCGTCTACCGCATCCTGTATCATCTGCTGAAATCCCGGTCTGTTTTCTGCCTTTGTGGCGCTTTTTTCATCGGAATAGACGGCGGCAAATTCCCACTCGGGATTGGCCGTGATGTAATCGGTGTAGGTTCTGATCTGTGTCTCATAGCTTTCTTCCTGCTCCCCCAGGCGGGTGGAGACCCTGCAGTAGGCGGCCACCCGCTTTCTTCTTTGATCCCTCGTTCTCTTAATTTGGGTTATCCGCACGCATGTCCCTCCTCTCCAGATATTTTTCGTAAAGCTGGGCCAGATAGGCCGGACTCTGGGATTTTTGCTTTACGCCGGAGGCCACGGTGGTTTGGCTTTCATCCTTCCAGAAAACGGTCACTGTCCTGTCCGTCTCTTGCTCGTGCTTTCCGAATTCGATTCGCTTTACCAGGTCATCCAGCCAGCAGTATTCCACCGTCTTCTCCTCCAGCCCTTTCTCTGCCGCCGCCCGGAGCACCGCCTCCTCCACCAGCCGGCTTTTCAGAATGAAGCGGCGGCAGGCATCGCAGCGCCAGCCCCGGCTGTGGTCCTGGATTTTTAATTTTCTCTGGCGCAGCCTCTCTCCGCAGTAGGGGCAGACCAGCAGATCCGCAAAGGGGTACTGGACGGGCCTTCCCTCCTCTCCGTTTTTTCCTCCCTGGCAGTTCAATTCTCTGATTTTCCGCACCCGGTCGTAGGTCTTGCGGTCCACGATTGGCTTATGATGGTTTTCGATGTAATAAGCAGGTATCTGGGTCATGTCATTTTTTACCTTCCGGTGGCTGATGTGGTCTTCGTTGTAGACCTTTTGCAGCAGAATATCTCCCGCGTATTTTTCATTTCGGAGCATCCGCATGATGGTGGAGGTCTCCCATTCTTTTCCATTGCCCGGACTTGGAATATGCTTTTCCAAAAGATAGTCCCGGATCCCGGCCATACTTTTTCCTCGCTCATAGAGGGAAAAGATGGTCCTCACCACCTTTGCCTCCTCCTCCACGATCACATAGGTCTCTGTTTCATTTACGGTGTATCCGTAGATGTTGGTCCACCGGTCAATGCCTTTTTCGTATCGTTTGCGGATCCCCCATTTAATGTTTTCGGAAATTGAGCGGGACTCTTCCTGGGCAAAGGCGGCTAAAATGGTCAGCAGCATCTCGGAATAGGATTCTCTGGTGTCAATGCGCTCTTTTTCAAAGATCAGGTGAACGCCCCGTCCCTTAAGATATTTGATGTAAGTCAGACACTCCAGCGTATTTCTTGCGAACCGGGAGATGGATTTTGTCAGAATGAGATCAATTTTTCCCTCCTCACAGTCCCTGATCATATCCTTAAAGCCTTCCCGATGGGCCACACTTGTCCCCGTCACCCCCTCATCGGCATAGATTCCCGCATATTCCCACTCCGGATTCGCGTCGATTTTTTTCCGGTAAACCTTCCGCTGGACCTCGTAGCTGGTCAGCTGCTCATCGCTGTCCGTGGAGACACGGCAGTAGGCCGCCACCCGGAGATTATTTTTTCCGGCCGCTTTCTGCTTTTTCACAGGCGCTTCCACCAGAATCTTTTCCAATCTCATTTCCGCCCTCCTCCGCATTCCTTTCTTTTTCCGCCAATTCTCTGCAATATTCCATCAATCTCAGGTCTTCCTCGCTGTACTTGCTTTTCCTTGCGGATAAAAGATGCCGCTCAATCAGCGCTCTGACTCCCCAAAAGAGTTCCCGGCTGACAAGCGGCTCATGATGTCCTTCCATATAAAACTGGTCTACGTATCCCCGATTCTTCACACGCTTCGCGCCTTCTTCTGTGGCGATACTGCATTCTCTGTTGGATAAATAATCCCCAATATAGGAAAGATGTGTGAGAAGCTTGAGAAGGGATGTATGATTCCACACTCTGCCGGTGTCCTCCGCTTTTTCCAGTGCGTTCAGCGCTTCCCGTATCTCCGGATATTTCGTGCCGATGCCGGCAAGATAAAATGCCAGTCTCACTCTCCTGGCCTGGGATTCCACCACCACCCATTTGTGGTCGCTGCCCACGGACCGGTAAGCGTAGCTGGGCACATCCGGCGGCTGACCCATTTCGTAGCGGCGCTTCTTTGACCAGCGCATGTTTTGGCTGATACTGATGCTCTCCTCCTGAGCCATGGTGGCCAAAATGCTGAGCAGCAGCTCATTCCTCTCATCCGAGGTGTCCAGGTTTTCCTTTTCAAAGTATACGGTTACCTGCTGCTGCTTTAATTTGCGGACGGTGCTGACGCACTCTGAGAGGTTCCTTGCGAACCGGGATACGGATTTTGTGAGAATCAGATCGATCTTCCCGTCTTCGCAGTCCTTCAGCAGGCGGTTCAGCTCCGGGCGCTTTTTCATGGTAAGGCCGCTCTTTCCCTGGTCTCCGTACAGCCCCACCAGAATCATGTCCGGATGTCCTTCGATGTATTCTCTATAATAACTCATCTGGGTCTCAAAGGATCCGTCCTGCATATCCCGGCTTGTGCTGACGCGGCAGTAAGCCGCCACCCGCAGCCGGGTATCTTTTTCTTTCATGGATTCCCTCCATGCTTCCTCTTTCATGTATTCTCCTTTCTGCCCCGGAGCTCCTTGCGCGCACGGGGCAGAATTTTCGTGACAGGTCTGCCTCTTTACTGTACAGACTGTAAAAACGGATTCGGACGCAAAAAATCCTGTCGCCAAAAATAGTTCTGATGGATAGAAAAAAAGCCGGAATACCATCTATTTGATATTCCGGCTTGCCCCTGCCAAGGAGTCGATGCGACAGGATTTGAACCTGCGACCTCTGCGTCCCGAACGCAGCGCTCTACCAAGCTGAGCCACGCATCGCTTTGCTTTCGTTTCAGCTTGTTTAGTATAGCACTCCTGGTTGGAAAAATCAAGTATTTTTTTGTATTTTTCGCAAACCTTCGAAGAAGGCGGGTCTCGGTGCGGCCGACATAAACAAAAAAGAAAGCTATGCGGTATTCGCAGGGTCTAATTGGTCATGCGCCAGCCGGTGTGGTATTTGTTTTTCAAAGTGCCTTGGACCAGCTTGCCCCAGCCCAGGGGATAGCCGGAAACGCAGACCAGCTGCCAGCCTTTTGGGCGGGCCGGACTCAGGTCCTCCACCTCGATGGTTTCGCCCCTCAGATAGCGGCGGACTCGGATATCCTGCTGATCAAAATCCAGGACGGAGGTGTATTCCTCCTTTCGCAGGGCCATCGCCAGGGACTGGGAGGGCTCGAATCTGCCGGCCCGGATTTCTCCGGTGTAGAGGCCGTTGCGCAGGAAGGGGATGCCGCCGGCCACGGAGGGCGGTTCCGGTATGTAGTAGACCTGGCCCTTCCGGATCTCCAGCTTTGACCGGTCGAAGGCGGGAATGTCCTGAAAGAATTCCCGCACCGCGGCTTCCTCCCCGGCTCCCTTCATGTTGTCCGGCGATTGTCTGCCGCCTCCGGTTCCTCTGCGAAGCTTTGCGGCGCGCCTGCCGCCTTTGGCCTCCGGTCGGGGGTTCAAATTTTCGGGCCAGCTCGGAGCTGTCTCCGCCTTTTTCCGCAGCAGCGCCAGGAAATGCCCCTCTCCCTCCATCTTATGGGGAAAGATGCGGACGCATTTGGTCAGCTCCCGGAAGTCCGGAGGCTGGCACTCTGTCTCTGGCTCCCCCTCGCCGGGCTGGCGCCGCCTCAGGGCCTGCTCTGCCCGGAGGACTTCCTCCCCCAGCTCCGGCCTTCCATGGGTGAAGCCTTCGTACCAGGGAATCTCCGCCAGCTCCAGGTCCGGGAACCTTTCCAGGAGCCAGGCGATGGTCCCCTCGTTTTCCTCCGGGGAGAAGGTGCAGGTGGAGTAGAGCAGCATACCGCCGGGACGCAGCATGGCGGCGGACTGGCGGATAATTTCCCGCTGGGCTTTCGCGCACTCCTCCACCTTTTTTGTGCTCCAGGCATTGGCGTTGGCGATGTCCTTTCGGAACATGCCCTCCCCGGAGCAGGGGGCGTCCACCAGAATTTTGTCGAAGTATTCCGGGAACTGGGCGGCCAGCTTTGCCGGGGCGGCGTTGGTCACAAAGGAATTTTTGATTCCGAATATTTCCAGATTTTTGAGCAGCGCTTTGGCCCGGGAGGCGCTGATGTCATTGGCTACCAGCAGGCCCCGGCCCTCCAGCCGGGCGCCCAGAGCGGTGGCCTTTCCGCCGGGGGCGGCGCACAGGTCCAGCACCCGCTCCCCCGGCTCCACCGGAAGGACATTCGCCGGGGTCATGGCGCTTGGCTCCTGCAAATAATAGAGCCCCGCGTGATAGAAGGGATGCCTGGCGGGATCATCCTCTCTCTCATAATAAAATCCGTTTGGAATCCAGGGAATTCTTGTCAGATGAAAGGGAGCCGTCTCCACAAATTCCTCCACGCTGATTTTCATCGTGTTCACCCGAAGTCCAAATTTTCTCGGCTCCTGGTACGTCCTGAGGAAATCCTCATACTCCGCTCCCAGCATCCGCTCCATCCGTTCCAAAAATTCCCGGGGCAAATTCATAGCCACATCTCCTCCCGCTCTCTTTCCTACCACTCATATTTTGTCAAATTGCCCCGGAGGCGCAGCTGCTCAAACCCATTTTGGCGCAGCGCCTCATAGAGAAGGATCGCAGCCGAGTTTCCCAGATTCAGAGACCGGGTGTCCCCGATCATAGGGATCCGCACCGCTGTGTCCGGGTGTTCCTTCAGGATCTCCTCCGGTATTCCCGCGCTCTCCTTGCCAAACATCAGATAGCAGTCCGGCTCATAGCGGACTTCTGTGTATACCTGCCTGGCCTTCGTGGTGGCCATATAGATCTTTGCCCCCGGATTTTTCTTTAAGAAATCCTCATAGCTGCTGTACCGGGTCACATCCAGCCTGGGCCAATAGTCCATCCCGGCCCTGCGCAGCGCCTTCTCTGTCAGATGGAAGCCCAAGGGCTCGATCAGATGAAGTCTGGTGCCGGTGGCGACACAGGTACGGCCGATATTTCCCGTGTTAGCCGGAATCTCCGGCTCGTATAAAACAATGTTCAAATTTGCCATCTCTCCGCGCTCCTGTTGAGTTTCATGTATCCCTAGAGCATGTCCCATTTTCTGAGACACCCCGGCCGCAGAAATGGCCGCCCGGCGCCAAGAAATCCTTCCGGATCCCCAGGGTGCGCCCGGGCGGCCTTTTTCACAGTCTATGCCCGTTTTTCCTCATGACATTTCTTTACGAACCGCCCAATCCGCTCCATGGCCGCCTTCAGGGCCTCCAAGGAATAGGCGTAGGAGATGCGCAGGAATCCGTCGCCGCACGCTCCAAAGGCAGAGCCCGGCACCACCGCCACGTGCTCCTCCTCCAAAAGTCTGGTGGCAAATTCCTCGGAGGTCATACCGAACTGCTTGATGCAGGGGAAGACATAAAAGGCGCCAAAGGGCTCAAAGCAGGGCAGCCCCATCTCCTGGAAGGCGTGCATCAGATACCGCCTGCGCTGATTGTAGGACTCCCGCATCATAGCCACCTCCTGGTCGCCGTGCCTCAGGGCCTGGACGGCGGCATACTGGCTGTTGGTGGGGGCGCACATGATGGCAAACTGATGAATCTTGGTCATCTGCTCCACGATCACTCTGGGGCCGCAGATGTAGCCAAGGCGCCAGCCCGTCATGGCGTAGGCCTTGGAAAACCCGTTGATCGTCAGTGTCCGCTCCTTCATTCCCGGCAGGCTGGCGATGGACACATGATCCTCGCCGTAGGTCAGCTCCGAATAAATTTCATCGGAGAGAACAAAAATATCCTTCTCGATACATACCTGGGCCACAGCCTCCAGATCCTCCCTCCGCATCACCGCTCCGGTGGGGTTGTTGGGGAAGGGCAGGATCAGCATTTTGGTCTTATCCGTAATATGCTCCAGCACCTCCTCCTTCGTCAGGCGGAACTGATTCTTTTCCTGGAGCTCGATGATCACCGGAACCCCGTCCGCCAGGATCACGCAGGGCAGATAGGAAACGTAGCTGGGCTGGGGAATCAGCACCTCGTCCCCCGGATCCAGCATGGCCCGCAGGGCCACGTCGATTCCCTCGCTGCCGCCCACGGTCACCAGCATCTCATGCAGCGGGTCATACTCCACATCGCAGCGGCGTTTCAGATAACTGGCAATCTCCAGCCGCAGCTCCTTCAGGCCGGAGTTTGAGGTGTAAAAGGTCCTTCCCTTTTCCAACGAATAGATGCCCTCATCCCGGATAAACCAGGGCGTATCAAAATCCGGCTCCCCCACGCCTAAGGAGATCACATCCTCCATCTCGCTGGCGATATCAAAGAATTTGCGGATGCCAGAGGGCTCGATTGTGGTTACTTTTTTTGATAATGGATTTCTCACGGTGTAATCAGCATCCTTTCATCCTTTGATTTTTTCCCTAAAATGGTCCCGTAGTCTTTATATTTCTTCAAAATAAAGTGGGTGGCTGTGCTCAGCACGGTGTCCAGGGTGGACAGCTTATCGCTGACAAAGCCGGAAACATCCCGGAGCGTCTTGCCCTCCAGGATCACCAGCAGGTCGTAGGCGCCGGAAATCAGGTACACAGACTGTACCTCCGGGTAATTGTAGATCCGCTCCGCAATGGAATCGAAGCCCTGGCCCCTCTGGGGCGTTACCCGAACCTCGATCAGCGCCGTCACCTTCTCGGAGGAGGTCTTCTCCCAGTCAATCAGCGTGTGATATCCGCAGATCACCTGCTCCTTCTCCATCTCGGCCACCTCATTGGCGATGACCGCCTCGCTGGAGCCCAGCAGCACCGCCAGCTCTCCCAAATCAATCTTACTATTTTTTTCAAGAAATGTTAAAATCTGCTCTCTCATTTTTTCCTCCAAATTATCCAGAATCTATCCCGTTTTTATACCGGGTCCTCCGCTCAGATATCTCCAAACACCCGGTACCACTCCTCCTGCTTCGGCCGGTCCAGATACCGCCGGTCCCCGCCGTTTCGGATCACCCGCTCTCTGCCCTCCGTCACTCGGCCGATCACCGACGCCGGGATGTTTTGAGCCTCCAAAAAGGAAACCAGAGCCTGCCCCTGATGGGTCCCCACCAGAAGGGCCCCCGCCGAATACAGGTAGTAGGGGTTGATATCAAAATATTCACAAATTTCAATGGTTTCCTGACGCACAGGAATCTTTTTGAGGTCCACTTCCAATCCAACATCTGCCCGCTCCGCCATCTCCCAGAGGCCATTGAAGATTCCTCCCTGGGCCAGGCTGTGAACGGCTGCCGGACCGAAGTGGGTAAGCGCTCGAGCGGTTTCCCCCACGGGCATTAGTTTTTCCAGAGCCTTTGCCTGATCGATCAGCCGGAAGGGATAACGCCGCCGAAGCTCCGGTTCATGGGCCAGCGCCAGCGCCGCCGTGCCGGCCATGGCGATCCACCGGGTCACCACCAGGTCCTGGCCTGGCTCCAGCACCCTCTGCCGCCGGCAGGTCTCCGCCCCGGCCTTTCCAACGCCGGTCACGGTGTAGACCGGCCGGAGCACTCTGCCGGATATCTGGGTATGTCCTCCGATGATCTCCGCTCCGGCCATCCCGGCCGCCGCCGCCAGACTTTGCGTGTCCCGCCGAAGGTCCTCCTCCCCGAAGGGGATCGGTTCGCCCTGAGCCGCCCCGGGAGACTCTGTCTTGCGGTACGCCGTCTCAGAAAACTTCGATTTGCGGTACGCTGTCTCGAAGGCCTCCATTCCCCCCTGTGCCGCTGGGGAAGCCTCCGCTTCACCGCAAACGCCCCCGGCGGGCAGCACGGCCTGCACCAGGAAGGCCTCCGGCTCCGCACCTGCGGCGGCCAGATCATTCCAGGCCGACAGGATCAGCTTTCCCGGATCCTTTTCAAAGCCGGGAGCGGCCCCCGCGGAAGCATACAGCGTGACAGTGCCGTCTCCGGACTCCAGCATGGCGCAGTCCGCCCCGTAGCCTCCGGTCTTTCCATCCCTATGCAGTTGTCTCAGCACTGACCGCTTTAAAACCGGCTCCGGCAATTTTCCTGTCCGCATTTTTCCACCTTATGCTTCCTGATCATCCAATATACCAAAAATATTTCTTCTATATATAATAGGTCTTTATTATTCTATCACCGTAATGTCCTCATCCGCCGCCGGAGGATCTGTCTCAGGAGGATCCACCATGGGCGCGTCCGTCTGCTGCGGAGCATCAGTTTGCTGAGGCGCGTCCGTCTGCTGCGGGGCCTCCGTGGCGGTGGTCTGCTGCTGTACTCCGTTGGCAATGATGGACTGCACTTGGCTCAAATCGTTGTTGGCGATGGCCGTGTAAAGGGCGGAGGACACCGCCGTGTTGTCTGTCACCACTCCCACCTCATAGATGGCCGGCGTGGCCTGGTAGGTGCTGCTGTTCACCTGGGTGGTCTCGCTGAGCACACCGTCGATATAGACATTTTTCCACAATACCGCCGACATTCCCTGATGGGGCGACTGCACCTGGGCAAGATATCCCACATTCTGGTCCGTCTTCGCCACCAGCTGAATATTGCTCAGAGGATCTGTCTGGGAAATCACCTCGCTGACAAACTCCAGGGACCGGCTGGGATCTCTCGTCTCCTCCCCGAAAATCGTGAAATTCAGGGTACCGTAGTAAGCCGATCCGGCAATATAAATGGGCGTGTCCTTATTGTTGGTAAATACAAAATCCATCAACCCCTCCGCGATGGCCGCGTCCTTGGAGGGATCCACGTAGCTCACCAGCATGGTGTGGTTGGATCGGGCGTCCACCTGCAGCTCCGCCTTCAGCACCGCGTTGTACAGCGTGGTGGATACCTGGCAGATACCGCCGCCGTAGGAATCCACTACCTGCCCCGCCTCGTAGGAGGGGGCCAGCTCATAGCCGTTCTCCGCCGTGAAGGGCACCACCGCGTCGGTGACGGAAAAGCTCTCCCCCGGCATCAAAAGTGTGCCGTTGATCTTGGAGGTACCGATCTCCACGTTGGTGGCCCGCCCGTAGGAGGAGGCGGAATAATCTGTGGTGGCGCTCCCCAGCACGTCCGTGATCCTGGACAGCAGCTCCGCCGTCAGGTAGGGGGAACTCCTGTCCACCGCCGCGTCAATGGTAATGTCTCCCGCCGTCCACTGGAACACCTGCTCCTGGAGGGAGGCCAGGGTAGCGTCCACCTGCAAGGTCAGGCCGTCAGTCCCGCCGTCCACGTAGAGGTTCCCATCGCTCCCCATATACACGGAGCCCTCCACCGGCTGGGAATTGTACGCGCTACAGGATTCCACAAAGCTTTTTTCCAACGTCTCGTCAATGGTGTATTCTATTTCGTAATGGGCGCTTTCATTCTGGAGATCCTTCTGCTCCTTGTACCGCTGGACAATATTTCCGGTGGTACCGATCTGGCTGATCTCCCGCACCAGGTCGGTGTTTTTCCACTTCAGCCCCAGCTCTCCCAAAGTGGTGGATACCTGGCCGTCCCCCATCCTTATGGTAACGGAGGATCCGGCCAGGGCGCTCACCTCGCCCTCTATGTACGCTTCCGCTTCCTGGGCCGTCAGACCGCTCACGTCCTTCTCCCCGATGTAAACGCCGTCACTGATCACCTGGGAATCCGCGGCCCCGGAGGCCATCCCCGCATGGCACAGCACCACAAACGCTGCCGCCAGCATCCATTTTCGTAATCTTTTCCCCATGATATCCCCTTTTATCTGTCTCCCGCGGACGCCTTACAGCAAAGCCGCCAGCACTGTGCTGAGCACCATAGCCACAATCACAACGATCACGATAATTGCCATAATTCTCTGATTTTTCTTGGAATTGCCGAAATTCATCATAGTTCTTCACCTCTTGATCTTTCCATATTGAAGCATGATCTCGTTAATCATACGGGACGCTTCGCTCTTTGTCAGTGTATCTATTTTTACGTTACTCTCTATTCTATGATATTTTAATAAATCCCGCAAGTATCCTTTTTGTGAATTTGTGATGGGGCTGGGTTTTTTTGTCCTGGCCAGCAGAGGAGCGGGCTGAAAAAGCTCCGGGCGCTTTTCCTCGAAATCCTCCTTCAGCCGCTGGTAGAGCCGGGCGGCGGTCAGCGCGTCATCCAGCGCCCGGTGATGATGCTCCTGGGGGATCCCGTAGTAGGCGGCCACCTTGTCCAGGGATTTGCCGGGAAGCTGAGGGAGGCAGAGGCGGGCGATGGTCAGGGTGTCCAGCCCCCGCCGCTCATAGGAGCCTCCCAGGTTCACCACGGCCTGCTTCATAAAGCCGTAGTCAAAAATAATATTGTGGCCCAGAAGGGGCAGCTCCCCGGAAAAGGCCAGAAAGCCCCGGATGGCCTCCCCCGGCTCCCCGCTTCCCTCCACCATCTCCCGGGTGATGCCGGTGAGGGCGGTGATTTGGGGCGGTATCTCGATCTGATGGTCCAGAAAGGTTTCGTAGGTGGCCGTCACCTCCCCCTCCTCAATCTTCATGGCGCCGATTTCCAGAATTTTGTCTGACGCCGGACGGAGGCCGGTGGTCTCCAGGTCCAGGGCGATATATGTATTGCTCATTCCATCTCCTCCTGTGGGGCGTGTCATGGTTCCATTGTAATTTGCTTTATCTCGGCGTCGTAGGTCAGCGGGTCCCGGCGGCTGTAGTCAAACAGGAGCCAGCCCCCGGATGAGCCCAGCACCGGAGTGCGGAAACGCTCCAGATGGGTCATCCGCATCATCTGCTTCCAGGTCATCCCGGCCAGGTGGGGCAGGTAGATGCGGCTCTGCTCCTCCTCCTTGTAAAACCGTATGGCCTCCTCCTTTGTCTCAGAAAGGCTGGGCGCCCAGTCGGGCCTGGTCTTCGCGTTCTCCCTCAGGTACAGATCCAGAAGAAGCTTCTCGTCAAAGGAACGCCTGAGCTCCGGGGCGGAAGCGTCGGCTGCCCCCTCTTTTTCGCAAACGCCGCGCAGGAAATTTCTCAGGATTTCCAGGCGCTGGGCTCTGGAATGGGCCTTTCCCGTCAGTTTTTCTTCTTTGTAGTAGTCGGCCAGGGCCTCGTACAGCTCAATGGGGCGCTGAAACAGTTCCTCCGCGGCCCGGATGGTGTGGGCGAACTGCCCGCTGTTGTAATACACCTCCAGCATCTCCTCGATCTCCTTCAGTCTCAGCAGCTCCCCGCAGCGAATCCACCTGGTGCGCAGCACCTCGTAGGGCGGCGCGCTCCGATAGAGGATACCGTACTCCTTTGCCCGCCGCTCCATCTCCGAGCCCTTCAGCACCTTCAGAAAGCCCAGCTGGAGCTCCTGGGGATGGAGGCGGTACACATCGTCAAAGGAACGGCGGAAGCTGTGGAAATCCTCGTAGGGCAGCCCGGCGATCAAATCCAGATGCTGTCTGATATTTCTACCCTCGGCCACCCGATTCACGGCGGCGGCGATTTTTTCAAACCGGGCCGCACGGTGAATGGCCAGAAGGGCGTCCCCGTTGGTGGTCTGGACGCCGATCTCCAGCTGTACCAGGCCGGGACGCATGGAGGCCAGCAGCTCAAACTCCTCCTCCGTCAGAAGGTCCGCCGATATCTCGAAGTGAAAGTTTGTCACGCCGTTGTCGTGATCCCGGATGTGGCGCCAGATTTCCTGGGCGTGGTGATGGCGGCAGTTGAAGGTGCGGTCCACAAATTTTACCTGCTTCACCCGGTGCTCAAGGAAGAAGGTAAGCTCCTCCTTCACCAGCTCCAGGCCGCGGAAGCGGACCCGCTTGTCGATGGAGGAGAGGCAGTAGCTGCAGGAGAAGGGGCAGCCCCGGCTGCTCTCGTAGTAAATGATCCGGTTTTCAAAGCGGGAAAGATCCCGGTAGACGAAGGGGATATTGTCCAGGGTGGAGCAAGGAGGGTCCGGGGGATTGAGCCGGATCTTCCCCGGGGCCCATACGTCACCTCTCGCCGTTTTGGCGCTCCTCGGATTTACTCCTTTCAAAATATCCGCAGGAACGCCCGCCTCTGTCAGAGTGTCTTCCCGAGACTCCGCCTCCGCCAAGGTGTCTGCCCGAAACTCCGGCTTTGCCAAAGCCCCCTGAAAACCGCAGTTCCGGGCGGACTCCCTCCACGCGATTCCCGGTATCTCCTCCAGAGAGTCCCTTCCGTCCACATAATACCGGAGCAGCCGGTAGAAGGTTTTCTCCCCCTCTCCCAGCATCACACCGTCAAACTGCGGATTTTCCCTCAAAAATGTGGGAGCGTCATAGGAGACCTCCGGTCCCCCGGCCCAGATCCGGGTGTCCGGCAATACCTTTTTGACGCTGTCGGCCGCCTCCAGCAGCTCCCGGCGGTTCCAGATGTAGCAGGAAAACAAAAGAAGCTCCGGCCGGGCATGATAGATGGAGGCAAAAATTTCCTCCGGCTGCTGGTTGATGGTATATTCAGCCAGCTCCACCTGAGGCTCGTATTCCCCGGCGGAAGCCTTCAGGCTGTAGACCGCCAGATTTGAGTGAATATATTTCGCATTAATCGCCGCCAGCAAAATCCGCATACAATCTCCTTTCCGCGCCTATGATCCGCCAGGCTTCTCTCCCGGGCCGCCGTTTCCTCCTCCGGGCCGCGGCCGCCCCTATTGTCCCGCCGCCGTTTCCGCTTCGGTGTGTCCCGCCTCTTCCCGCCGCCTGTATTCCTCCAGCCGGGCCTTCACCGTGGGATACTGGTTTAAATCCGTGTAGGGCAAAAACCGGGCGGCGTGCATCTTCTCCACAAAGTCTCCCGCGTTGCCGAACTGTACATAGGTAATTTTCCCCAGGATCCGCTTCACATCCTCCAGGCAGTCCTTGTTCAGCAGCAGGCGGTAGGCTCCCTCCAGGGAGGAATTGCCCATTGGCACAAATTTTTCCCTGGGAAGGTCCGGGTACATGCCGATGGTGATGGCCGCCTCCAGGTCCAGATAGGTGCCGAAGGCTCCGGCCAGATAAAAGCGGCTGATGTCCCCGGCCTCCAGGCCAAACTGCTCCAGCAGATACTCCACCATGGTATGGGCCGCCGCCTTCGTCGTGATGAATTCCCTCACATCTGTCTCGGTAAACACCAGGTCCTCCCCCTGGGCCGACTCCCGGGCCCAGGCGTAGCACACCGCCGGCTCCAGCAGCTCCTCATCCAGGCTGTTTTTCACGGTGATGATCCGCTCTGATTTGGAGGGATCGAACTTTCCCAGAGAGTCGATCCATCCCCTCAGAAACATCTCCGCCAGCAAATCCACGATCCCGGAGCCGCAGATGCCCCTGGCGGCTGTCCCGCCGATGGTGTGGATGTGAAGTCCCCCGCTGTCTATGCGCACCCGGTCCACCGCGCCCGTGTCAGCCCGCATCCCGTACCGGCTGATGCCTCCCTCCAGGGCCGGGCCCGCCGCTCCGGCTCCCGCCAGGAGAAATTCTGAGTTTCCCGCCACCAGCTCCCCGTTGGTCCCGATATCGATAAACACGGACAGCTCCGGCGACTGGTCCAGCTTTGCCGCCACCAGTCCGCTGATGATATCGCCTCCCAGGTAGTTGGCCGCCGCCGGAAAGGCGTACAGGTAACCCGGGATCTCCACCCCCAGCTTGCGGGCCGGAAGAAAGCCGCAGTCCTGGGCCACCGGGGCGAAGGGAGTCTCAAACACGGGCCAGGGATACAGACCCATGAGGAAATGGATCATGGTAGTATTTCCTCCCACAGTCATCGCGGTACAGCTGGTCCTTGGTATGCCGGAGGCCTGCTCGCATTTTTCCAGCAGCTCATTGAAGCTGTCCGCCGTGACCTGCTGCAATTCCCTGAGGTGCTCCGGCTGGTCCTTGGTATAAAAGATCCGGCTGAGAATTTCCTCCCCGTAGCGGATCTGATGATTGAAAACGCTCTGCTGGGTCACCACCTCCCCGGTGTTTAAGTCCACCAGCCGCATCACCAGAGTGGTGCTGCCGTAGTCCACCGCCGCCCCATAGTGGGTATCTCTGGTGTCCCCCGGCTCCACCTGAAGCACCTCCCAGGCCACGCCGTTCCACACCAGCGTGACGGTCACCCGCCAGCCCGCCCCCCTGCACATGGGGTAGAGGCTCCTGAGCACCGAAAGAGGCATCACCACCCCGCCGTACTCCCGGGGCAGCCCCTCCAGCAGCCGCTCCCGGTCCCCCCGGTAGTCCTCCTCGGTGGGTCCGGCAAGCTCCAGATAAATTTTTCTGCTCAGCGCCCTTATTTTCTGTTCCATTTTTTCCCTCCTTCGGCAAAGCATTACACCGCCAACGCCTAAAACCGCTGAAAATGTACCGGATCTCCCTGATCCTTCCCGCCCACATGAAAGAAAGCAGAACTGCCGCTCTGCTCTCTTCCCCCGCGGCAGTCCGGACCAGCCAAACCGCCGTCTTTTCCTTCTTCACTCATTTATCGGCCGCTCTACAGCACCATCTTTGCCGCCCCGTAAATTCCCGCGTCATTTCCCAGGGTAGCCAGCGCAAATTCCGTCTCCTTGCTGGCCTTAAAGGCATATTTTTTGAACTGCGGAATGATGTAATCCAGCAAAATCGGGCCGGCCTTGGATACGCCGCCGCCGATCACCACGATCTCCGGATCCGCCACCGTGGCAAACACAGAAAGAGCCTTGCCCAGATAGGCGCCGAACCGCTCCGCCACCTGGATCGCCACCGGATCTCCCTCTTTCACCGCGTCAAATACGGTCTTTGCGGAAATATTCTTGTGCTCTCTCAGGGAGGAGGGCGCGTCCGTAGCCTCCAGAGCCTCCCGGGCCAGTCTGGCAATTCCTGTGGCGGAGGCCACCTGCTCCAGGCAGCCGCAGTTGCCGCAGTTGCAGGCCTCTGTCATACCGTCCACCACGTGGGCGTGACCGATCTCGCCGCCCGCTCCGTGGGAGCCCGCGATCACCTTCTCATTCACGATGATACCGCCGCCCACTCCGGTGCCCAGGGTCACC
>CAZGRM010000049.1:0-17085 GCA_964528295.1 uncultured Lachnospiraceae bacterium | reverse complement strand
CGGGACCGGATATGGACATGGTGGAGAAGCAGGTGTCGGAGGATCCGGCCATAAAGGGAATCTGGTGTGTGCCCAAATATTCTAACCCCACCGGCATTTCCTACTCGGATGAGACGGTGAGGAGATTCGCCCATCTGAAGCCGGCGGCTCCGGATTTCCGTATTTTCTGGGATAATGCTTATTCCATTCATCATCTGTACGAGGATGATCAGGATGTGATCCTGGAGCTGCTGACCGAGTGTGAGAAGGCCGGAAATGAGGATATGGTATATAAGTTCATTTCCACCTCTAAGGTGAGCTTCCCCGGCTCCGGCATCGCGGCCATGGCGGCCTCCGAGGCGAACCTGGCGGACGCGAGAAAGGCCATGTTTTACCAGACGATTGGCCATGACAAGCTGAATCAGCTGCGTCACGTGCGTTTCTTTAAGGATATGGACGGCGTTCGGGAGCATATGAGAAAGCATGCCGATATCCTTCGCCCGAAATTTGAGGCGGTGCTGGATGTGATGGATCAGGAGCTGGGCGGCCTGGAAATCGGAAGCTGGGTGAGACCCAAGGGCGGTTATTTTATTTCCTTTGATTCGCTGGACGGCTGTGCCAAGAGGATTGTATCGAAGGCGAAGGAGGCGGGGCTGACCATGACCGGAGCGGGAGCCACCTTCCCCTACGGAAAGGATCCCCATGACAGCAATATTCGAATCGCGCCTTCCTTCCCCACCCCGGAGGAGCTGTCTGTGGCGGCGGAGCTTTTTGTGGTATGTGTGAAGCTGATTTCGGCGGAAAAGCTGCTGGGAGAGTTCTGAAAAACAGAATAGACGATAAAAAATGGCAGGCTGCGGCAAAATACCGGGGATTTTTGGTGTTTTTGCCGCAGCCTGCTGCGTTTTTTGCTTGCCCTGGTTTCTGATATGGGATATAATGAACGGAGAGTTAGTCCAACGAGGAGGATCACAAGAATGAAGCGTTGCATAATTTGCGGAAATGTGGGGGCGGATGACAGCACGACCTGTGAAGTGTGCGGCAATCCTTATCTGGATGTGGATGAGGAGGGCAACATAGCTTCCGCGGAGGAGGAGCCGGATATTTTCGCTATGGATAAGATGGAGCAGGAGGAGAGTGTCCCGGATGTGGATTTGCCGGAAGCGGACAAGGATGTTTTCGGTGAGGAGGAGCCGGGGAGAACGGATGAGGAAGCCGCCGTGGCGGTGCCGGAGAATCTGTTTGAGGAGGATCCGGATGAAGGAAAGACGAAGAGCGGGGAAGACCTTTTGGCCGGCTGGGAGGAGGAGCGCGCTTCTGAGGCGGAGCGGGGGATGAAGAGCGGTCCCCGGGTCTATGGTCAGGAGGACAGGAGCGGCCGTTTGGGAAGCGGCAGGTCCGCCCGCCCGGCCGCGGGCCAGAGGTCTGCGCAGCCGGTCAGCGGCCAGGAGAATCCCGCAAGGCGGTCCGCCAAAGGGCCGGAGGCCGCGTCAGGACAGGCCGGGAATGGTCAGAGGGCGGCCGCGGGACGGCAGACGGAGAACCCGAGAGCGGCGGGCGGCCAGACGCGGGAGGCAATGAGACGTCCGGCGGGCGGCCAGGAGGCGCCGAGACGGACCGGAAACGGCCAGGGCCAGGAAGCGATGGGGCGTCCGGCCGGCAGCCAGGAGGCGCCGAGACGGACCGGGAATGGCCAGGGCCAGGAAGCGCCGAGACGGACCGGAAATGGCCAGGGCCAGGAAGCGATGGGGCGTCCGGCGGGCGGCCAGGAGGCGCCGAGACGGACCGGAAACGGCCAGGAAGCGGTGAGACGTCCGGCCGGCGGTCAGGGAGCGCCGGCGAGGCAGGCGGCTTCGGACGGTCAGGGGCGCTTTGTGCAGAGAAGGCCCGCCAATGGGACGAACGGAATGTCCCAGCCTGGCGCCGCGCAGGGAGCGCGGCAGACAAATTTGCAGGGACAAAGGCCCGCAAGTCCCCAGGGGAGACCGGGAGCGGGTCCTGCGCCACGGCCCATGAATGGTCCCGCCGGAAGGCCTGTAAATATGCAGGGAAAGCCCGCCGGAGGGGCCTACCGCGGAGCCAGAATCAAGGAGACCTCCAGAGGGATGCTGAAATCTCCCGTATTTTTGCTGGCGGCTTTGCTGAATACCATTTATCTGGCAAGCTCTGTCGCGGCCATTTTCCTGAAGGAGCTGAATTTTTCCCAGGTGATACGGCTGGCTTCCAGCGTGAAGCTTCCCGCCCAGATCACTGGATATATGGATAAGCTTTTGGCGCTGATGGCCAAGCTGGATACGGATGCGGTAGCCGCGAATCTGGTGCTGCAGATTCCGAATCTGCTGCTGTGTCTGGGCCTGTGGATGATTTTTATGGCAGGAAAGTCCAAGAAGGAGGATGTTCCGGGGGCCGGATTTGTGCTTGCGAAGATTTATCTGATTATTGGACTCATCAAATATGGAATTGTCATGCTGGCCGGCCTGGTGATTTCGGTGGCTCTTTTGGTGTCCGCCTGGGCGTCCGGCGTGAGAAATATGAAGGTGGCCGCTGTGGTTACATTGATCCTCATGGTGGTGGTTACCATGTTGATGATCATGTACTATTTCTCCTATATGGGAACGCTGAAGACCTGCAGAATAAACGCGGGAAGCGGCGAGAGCTACGGAAGGGCCTCCGCGTATGTGGCGGTGGCGCACATTTTCTTTGGTCTGCTGGCGGTGATTAATCTGCTTTCCGGCGTTGTAAACGGGGAAATTTCCGGTATCATCGGAGGCGCCTCCAAGATGGGATGGATGATCCTGTTCGCGATATGGATTTTCATGTACAGAGGAAATATGAGTGAAGTAGAGGAGTAAAAGAATTCCCGGTATCTGATTTGCTTTCTGTCAGATACCGGGATTTTTTTGTGCTTGACATTCCGGGGATTATTTGGTAGTATAGACGGGTAATTTAGCGTGGTAGAGTGATAACACGTAAAAGAGGAGGACAAAAATGAAAAAGAGCTTAATTTGTGCGTTGACAGGAGCGGTTATGGTGGCTTCCATGCTGGGCGGGACCCTTTGTATGGCGGAGGAGGCAGCCACATTTACAGTGGGATTTGACGCGGAGTATCCGCCCTACGGATATATGGATGAGAACGGAGAGTATACCGGATTTGATCTGGAGCTGGCTCAGGCGGTCTGCGACCTGCGGGGCTGGGAGCTGGTAAAGACTCCCATCGACTGGGACTCCAAGGATATGGAGCTGAACTCCGGAGCCATCGACTGTATTTGGAATGGTTTTACCTTGAATGGCCGGGAGGATGACTATACCTGGTCCGTACCCTATGTGGATAACAGTCAGGTGATCGTGGTGGCGGAAAATTCCGGGATCGGGGAGCTTTCCGACCTTGCGGGAAAGATTGTGGGCGTACAGGCTGCGTCGGCGGCTCTGGAGCTTTTGAGCGAGGGCGGAGACCAGGCGGATCTGGCGGCCACCTTCGGAACATTGCAGCAGTTCCCGGAGTACAACAGTGCTTTTGTGGAGCTTCAGGCCGGAAGCATTGACGCCATCGCCATGGATATCGGAGTGGCCCAGTATCAGCTGAAGACGAAGGAGGGCTATGTGATTTTAGATGAGGCCCTGAACAGCGAGCAGTACGCGATCGGCTTCAAGCTGGGCAATGAGGAGCTGCGGGACGCGGTGAATGATTCTCTGACGGAGCTCCTGGAGAATGGCACCTTTGCGGAGCTGGCGGAAAAGTATGAGCTGACGGATATGGTTTGCCTGGGAAATGAGGAGGCAGCCGAGGCGGAGACAGAGGAAGCTGCTGAGACGGAAGCGGTGACGGAGTAATTTGCGTCCCGTTCTCTCTGGGATGAAAATTGAATGAGGGACTGCCGGATTTCTGGTGAAATGCGGCAGCTCCTCATTTCTGTTGTTTGAAAAGGATCTATTGTTTGAGCCCGGGCCCTGTGGCCGGGGAAAGTGTGACGTAAGAGACTGCGCCGCGGTGCGGGCGGCGTTGGAGGTTGAGATGAATTTTTCGGTTATGCTGGAGCAGCTTGCCAACGGTATGGTAAAATCCATGGGAATTTTCCTGCTGACGCTGATCTTTTCCCTGCCGCTGGGGCTGCTGATCTCCTTTGGCAGAATGGCAAAGAACGGCCTGCTGAGAACGATTATGAAGGTGTATATCTCAGTGATGCGGGGGACGCCGCTGATGCTGCAGCTTTTGGTGGTTTATTTTGGGCCGTACTATCTTTTTAATATGAGAATTGGCGGTTCCTACCGGTTTATAGCGATTATTATCGGGTTTTCTTTAAATTACGCGGCTTATTTCGCGGAGATCTTCCGGTCGGGGATTGAGTCCATGCCGGTGGGACAGTATGAGGCGGCCCAGGTGCTGGGGTACAGCAAAAGCCAGTGTTTTCTTCGCATTATATTTCCTCAGGTGGTCAAGCGGATCTTGCCCTCCATCACAAATGAGGTAATCACGCTGGTGAAGGATACCTCCCTCAGCTTTTCTCTGGCTTATGCGGAGATGTTTACCATCGCGAAGCAGATCGCGGCGGCACAGACCACGTTTATTCCCTTTGTGGTGGCGGCTGTCTTTTACTATGTGTTTAACCTGGTGGTGGCCGTGGTCATGGAGGCTATTGAGAAGAAGCTGAGCTATTACCAGTAGGATGGGGGATTAATATGAAGTTGTTGGAGATGAAGCATATCAGGAAAAATTTTGATGGCCTGGAGGTGATCAAGGATATTTCTCTCTCGGTGGAGGAGGGGGAGATTCTTTCCATCATCGGGCCCTCCGGTTCCGGAAAGTCCACACTGCTTCGGTGCGCCACCATGCTGGAGAAGATTGACGGCGGGGAAATCTGGTACATGGGAGAGCGGGCGGCCAGTGTGGAGCCGGATGGGAGACTGAATTATCCAAAGGGGGAGCAGGCAAAGAAAATCCACTCCTATTTTGGGCTGGTATTTCAGAATTTTAATCTGTTTCCCCACTATTCCGTGATGAAGAATATCACGGACGCTCCGATTCGGATCCAGAAGCGGGAGCGGAAGGAGGTTTACCAGGAGGCCCGGGCCCTGCTTTTGAAGATGGGACTTTCCGATAAGGAGAACGCCTATCCCTGTCAGCTCTCCGGCGGACAGTGCCAGCGGGTGGCCATCGCCCGGGCCCTGGCGCTGAATCCGAAAATCCTGTTTTTCGATGAGCCCACCTCGGCGCTGGACCCGGAGCTTACCGGGGAGGTGCTGAAGGTGATTCGCTCCCTGGCGGATTTGCGGATCACCATGGTGATTGTCACTCATGAGATGAGCTTTGCCAGGGATATTTCTGACCGGGTCATTTTTATGGATAAGGGCGTGGTGGCGCTGGAGGGAAGGCCGGGGGAGGTCTTTGACGCGGACCATGCCAGAATACGGGAATTTCTCGGGAAGTTTAATCAAAATTAGTTCGTATATCGGAGATGAAATAACTGGTCAGAGGGGCCAGTTATTTTGTTTCCGGTGCGTCCGGCTTGATTTTTATTATTTGCGCCGCTTTCGGTATTGCGCGGGCGTGCATTCCATAATGGACTTAAACCTTGCGATATAATTACTTACTTGATTATACCCGCAGTGCCCGGCTATTTCTGATATGGACAGCTCGCCGGACAGCAGCTCAACACTTTTGCGAATTCTGTACTCCGTCAAAAATTGGTATGGTGTCGTTTGCAAATGTTCCCGAAAAATACGGCAGCACTCGGCTACGCTGATATGAGCGGCGGCTGAAATGTCAGCTAGAGCGTGTTTGAAAATTGCTTTCCGTGAGCTGTGCTTCACAGTTTGTGGGAGATTTGTCTCAAATGAGGGAGGCGTAGCGGGCTACGTCGACCGAATGCGGGGCAAATCTCCCGCAAAGTGGGGAGTGCAGATCGCGGGAATGAATTTTCAAACACGCTCTAGGGTAATATCTTCGGAAAAATGTTCATAAATGAATGAGAGCATGAATTGTAGTCTCTGCCTGCGAATGAGATCAGCTGGAAAAGTCTTTTCGCTTTCGTCGGACAAATTCGATTGTATGATGTACCATAAGGCTACTATTTTCGCGGCTATGAGATATTCATCTTGAACGGCTGAATTGCTGTCCCAGATGGTATTGATTTCCCGCAAAAGATCTAAGGCGGACCTTTGCCATTCTATTTCCGGCCGGAGGATGATAACCGGCAGGCGGCCGCCGGTAATATAAGGCAGAACATACTCCTTTTCCATGCGGCTTCCGGGGAAAAAGGATAATAGCTTATACGGAAAATTCAGACTGGCATACTTGCCGCCTGCGGAGAGCCTGGTTACCGCGTGAATCATTCCGCTGTTAATAAATGCCGCCTCCCCCTCGTTTAGAAAATATTGTCCCGTATTCCCTTTTCGCTGACCCGGTAAATCTCCACCGGGAAAAGGGAGTCTTTGTATTGATTGATTTCATGGTATGTTTTCTTTTCCATAGCGATCCCTTGCCTTGTTAAGATTTTGATATTTTTAGACAAGCCTATTGTACCATGAGAATCAAGAATGGCTATACTGTTCTTAAAAAATTTTAAGGATGGTTTGTATGGAACATGAATTTGACAAAACGCCGATTCCTAGACTGGTGCTGAGATTGGGAATACCTGCTATGTGCGCTCAGTTTTTTAACATTTTGTACAGTATTGTAGACAGGGCTTTTGTCGGGCATATCGGGGCGGACGGAGAGATTGCCCTTGCGGGCATTGGCATCTGCGCCCCTATCTTGACAGCGATCACCGCCTTCTCCTCTCTTATTGGAATCGGCGGGGCTTCTGTTATGAGTATTTCTATCGGACAAAAGGACAACAAAAATGCCAGACTTGCGATCAATAACGCTTTTATTCTCTTGCTTTGTGTATCGGCAATTATAACAATTCTTTCGCTGGCTTTTTCGAAGCCGCTGTTATACGCTTTCGGGTGCGGTGACACCATCTACCCCTATGCGAAGGGATACTTCACCATTTATGTTATGGGTACGGGCGCCATCCTTTGCGGGACCGGAATGAATCAGTTTATTCTTGCGTTTGGAAACGCAAAACGGGGGATGGTTGCCATTATGATTGGAGCAATCGTCAATACGATCCTTGATCCTCTTTTTATTTATGCCTTTCATATGGGAATACGGGGGGCGGCGGCCGCTACGGTAATTGCGCAATTTTGCGTATTACTATATGTGCTTTTCTTCCTGTTTTCTGATAAAGCTATTTTTAGATTGGGTTTTTCCCGCCTCGATTTTGGTATTGTACGGCGTATTTTAATGATTGGCGGCTTACCATTTTTTATCATGCTGTTTGATAATTTGCTGGTCATTTCATTAAACTTCACTTTGCGAAGGTACGGGGGTAATGCCGCGGGCGACCGGTATATTTCTTGCGCCGCCGTTGTTCAGAGCTTTATGGTACTGGTATTTTATCCGGCGCAAGGCATTACAACGGGGTGCGGCACATTATACAGCTACCATTATGGAGCAGGGCATTATGAGAAGGTGACGCGGGTTTTTCGATACGTATTCTATCTTTGTGCGGTATATATGCTCCTTCTCTGTGTCGCGGCGCAGCGGATACCGGAGAAATTCGCAGGAATTTTTATACAGGAAGAAAGCGCGATTCTTTTATCCGCATCCTGTATACGAAAATATACCTTAGGGCTGCTGGGCGCTGCCGTACAATATGCCATTGTTGATGGCTTAACCGCAATGGGACAAATCCGGTTTGCTTTACCGATATCGTTTTTTAGAAAAATTTTGTATATCATATGGGTACTTCTTCTTCCGCTTTTTTGTCCCTTGGAATATGTATTTTATGCCGAAACCGTATCAGATATCGCGGGAGCCAGTGTTACGGGAATCATATTTATGATCATTATCATTCCAAAGCTCCGAATAAAAATGAATCATAAACCCAGCCAACGGTCAAATACAAACGCGTTATAGATCAGACCTGCCCGGTTTTGCGGATAGGCGGACACGGGGTGTTTTTGTCCTGCGCGGAGGTTTGTTTATTTTGGCGGGAAACGGGGAGGGCTGCCGGTTTTTTTTATATGGAAGAAATTCCGGAATTTTTTTGCACAAAACAGGAAACTGTGTTATAGTATCCATGGCACGCTGAAGATTTCCGGGATGCGGAAACCGGGGTGCGGCGGTTTTGAGATAACGGCTGCGGCCGGGAAATATAAGAAAGAAGGAATAGCATGACAAAGGTAGATATTATTTCAGGGTTTCTGGGAGCGGGAAAGACGACGTTGATTAAAAAGCTGGTGAAAGAGGTATTTGCGGGCCAGCAGATCGTTTTGATTGAGAATGAGTTCGGGGAAATCGGAATTGACGGCGGATTTTTGAAGGATGCGGGAATCAATATCACGGAGATGAATTCCGGGTGCATCTGCTGTTCGCTGGTGGGAGATTTCGGGAAGGCCTTGAAGGAGGTGACAGCCCAGTTCCATCCGGACCGGATCATCATTGAGCCGTCGGGTGTGGGAAAGCTGTCGGATGTGCGCAAGGCTGTGGAGGACGCGTCGGAGGAGGCCGGACTTGTATTGAATGGTCTGGTGACGGTGGCGGATGCCTCGAAGATTAAGATGTATATGAAGAATTTCGGTGAGTTTTACAATAATCAGGTGGAGCATGCCGGAGCTATTATTTTGAGCAGAACCCAGAGCTTGTCTGAGGAGAAGCAGCTGAAGGCCATGGAGATGATCCGGGAGAAGAATCCGAAGGCAGTGGTGATCACCACCCCCTGGGATCAGCTGACCGGACAGCAGATTCTGGAGGCCATCGAGGGGACGAATTCGCTGGCGAAGGAATTGCTGGAGGAAGAGCATCATCATCATGATCACGATGAGGAATGCTGCCGCGAGGGTCACCATCATCATGATCATGATGGGGAGTGCGGTCACGAAGGGCACCATCACCATGAGCATGACGGCGAACACAGCCATGACCACCACCATGATCACGACGGCGAGTGCGGTCATGAGAATCATCATGAGCATGACGGTGAATGCGGCCATGAAGATCACCATCATGATCACGATGGCGAGTGCGGTCACGAAGGTCACCATCACCATGAGCATGATGGGGAGTGCGGTCACGAAGGTCACCATCATCATGAGCATGACGGAGAGTGCGGTCACGAGGATCACCATCACCATGATCACGATGGCGAGTGCGGTCATGAGAATCATCATGAGCATGACGGTGAATGCGGCCATGAGCATCATCATGATCACGACGGCGAGCACGGCCATGACCATCACCATGATCACGACGGCGAACACGGCCATGACCACCACCATGATCACGACGGCGAGTGCGGTCATGAGCATCATCATCACCATCATGATGGTGAGTGCGGCTGTGGCCATGATCATCACCATCATCATGCGGACGAGGTGTTTACTTCCTGGGGAAGGGAGACGCCGAGGAAATATACGAAGGAGGAGCTGGATCATATTCTGGAGAAGCTCAGTGAGTCCGCGGAGTTCGGTATCGTGCTGCGGGCGAAGGGAATGCTTCCCTGTGCGGATGGCTCCTGGCTGCATTTTGACATGGTTCCCGGCGAGTATGAGATTCGGAATGGCTCCGCGGATTATACGGGAAGACTGTGCGTGATCGGATCCCAGATGAATGAGGAGAAGCTGGAGAAGCTGTTCCTGCTGTAAAATAATAATAGAAGGAATGTGATTCAATGCGGAAAATACCAGTATATATTATTACCGGTTTCCTGGAGAGCGGGAAGACCTCCTTTCTCCGGGATGTGATTACAGATACGGAGTTTACCGAAGGGCTGGATACCATGCTGATCCTCTGCGAGGACGGTGAGGAAGAGTATGATAAAAAGGCGCTGGAGCAGGCGAAGGTTACCATGGTGTCCGTGGAGGAGGAGAGTCAGTTTCATCCCGATTTTCTGGCGGAGAAGACGCGCCAGTATTATCCGAAGAAAATTTTTATCGAGATGAACGGTATGTGGGACTGCGGCTGGCTGTTCGGCCGGACGCTTCCCAACTTTCTGGAGATCGCTCAGGTCATCACCATTGTGGACGGAAGCACCTTCCCGGTGTACCTGAACAACATGAGAAGCATTCTCAGCAATCTTTTCCTCAATACGGAGATGGTGATTTTCAACCGCTGTACGGAGAAAATGGATCTTCATTCCTACCGGAGAACGGTGCGGGGGCTGAATCCCGGGGCGATGATTTATTTTGAGGACGATCAGAGCAACCCCATAGATCCGGGCATGGATCAGCCGCCCTACGATGTGAACGCGGATGTGATTCAGGTGGAGGACATGGATTATGGCCTCTGGTATCTGGATGTGTCGGACAATCCGGACCGTTACGAGGGAAAGAAGGTGCGGTTCCTGGCGAAGGTTATGAAGTCCAGACGGTTCGCCGACGGACTTTTTGTGCCGGGAAGGAATGCGATGACCTGCTGCGCTGACGATATCCGTTTTGTGGGGTATCTGTGCAAGGCAGAGTTTGCGGATCGCCTCAGGTCCCGGCAGTGGGTGTGGCTGACCGTCAGAGTGGAGTACGAATATACCAGAGAGTACGGGGAAGAGGGACCGGTGCTCTATGGACTCAGCTATGAGGAGGCGGAGAAGCCGGAGGAGGATCTGGTGTACTTCAACTGATGGATCCTTCTGAGGTTAGATGAAAATAGGAAATTGCCGGCGGGGCAGATGGGGAGCTTTAAATATCACCTCGAATCGTTACAATGAGCGGCCCCGGGCCGTGAATAGTAACGGTTTGTGAAGGGATCCCATTTGCCTCGTCTTTGATAGGAGAGCACTCAGGAAAGGAGATGGAAGCGTCATGAAAAAAATCGGAATTATCGGCGCTATGGACGTGGAGGTGGAATGCCTGAAGCGGGACATGGAGCTGGACCGGGAGATGAAGAAGGCGGGAATGGTGTTTTGTGAGGGATCGCTGAAGGGCCAGCAGGTGGTGGTGGTGCGAAGCGGCATCGGTAAGGTAAACGCGGCGGTGTGTACCCAGATCCTGGTGGACGAATTTGGTGTGGACGGAGTGATCAACACGGGAATCGCGGGATCTCTGAATGCCTGGATTGATATCGGGGACATCGTGATCTCCACGGATGTGGTGCATCATGATATGGACGCGGTGAATTTTGGCTATGAGCCGGGGCAGATTCCTCAGATGGAGGTATTTTCCTTTGCGGCGGATGAGGCCATGGCCGCTCTGGCGGAACAGGTTTGCCATGAGGTGAATCCTGAGATTCAGGTGTTCCGGGGAAGAGTAGTCAGCGGGGACCAGTTTATCGCGGATAAGGCGGTCAAGGAGAGACTCATAAGCCAGTTCCATGGCTTCTGCACCGAGATGGAGGGGGCGGCCATCGCCCAGACAGCATATCTGAACCAGGTTCCCTTTGTCATCATCCGGGCCATCTCCGACAAGGCGGATGACAGCGCTTCTGAGGATTACCCCACCTTTGAGAAAAAGGCGGTGGAGCACAGCGTGCGGCTGGTGGAGCGGTTCCTGGAAGTGGGAAAGCAGTAATTTGAGAGTGTTTAAGAGGTCATGAGAGCGCGGCGCCTGATAAGGTGCCGCGCTCTCATGGTGGTTTATGGGGATAAAACTCTTTCTCCGCCTGTCAATTCTAAACCTTAAAATCCAATAGAATCCCCCTTTAGACTTAATATTATATAGTAAATATACGGATTTTGAGCGAAAAAGTCGAACGATTTCGCTTTGCAAAATAAAATTTCCCGGCTATAATGGCGGTACTTGAGCGAACACAGCGAAAGGCGCCTCACTGTGGGAGATGCCAGAAGGAGAAGCGAAGATTTGCGAAGTGGTCCGGGGAGGACCGGCGGATCGAAGGCGGACCGGAGGGCAGAGACTCCGCTCGCTCAGAATTATGGGGCTGGAAAAAAGACAGCCACAAAATAAAAAGGGGGATTCCATATGTTACAGTTCATCATGGATCGAAATGTGTTACTTTACGTTTTAGCAGCGGCCTGCGCGGTTGGCGTGGTCAGCCAGATGATTCTGAAACAAATTTACGATCGGTTAATAAGGGATACGAAAAATACGGGAGAACCGGTGGGACGGTTTATGCAGCAATTGAGGCAACGGTTTCAATACTGCTCCCATCTGAACGATAAGGTGGGCGATGTGCAGTCTTTGATCCGCAAGAATCTGATGGAATACCGGTTCTGGGGTATGAGCCTCCATCAGTGGAAGCGGATCGGCGTGGGATGCCTGGCGATCAGCCTGCTGTGCGCCTTTGGGGGGACAGCGGTGATTTTCCGGGACGGCGGCGCCGTGGTGAATGGCAACACTTATTTTTGGATGGGAACGCTGGCTCTCGTATTGACGGCAGCGGCATATGGAATTTCAGATACCGGATACAGAGAACACGCTCTGGAGGTACGGCTGACAGATTATCTGATCAACAGCGGCGCGGTGCGGGATTACGGCGAGGAGACAGAGACAGGCTATGAGCAGGAGTACGAGACCTCCTCAAGCGCCCCCATCGTCTCCGTGGCGGAAGGAAGAAAGGCGAAGCGCCGGGCCAGAGCGGAGTCCGCGGCGGCCCAGGAGTCCAAGGCTCAACGGGACAAGCGGGAGCTGAAGGAGAATCTGGCCAGGGTGAAGGCCGGGATGCAGGAGACTGCGGCGGAGCGGGAGAAGGAAAGGGGGGCGGACCTCTTGCGGCAAATGGATCCCAAGGATCAGGAGCGGATCCTGAGGGAGGTGCTGAAGGAATTTTTATCTTAGAAAAACACACCGGGACAAAGCGGACGAGGCCGCGGCCTTAGATCCGCCCGGTTTTCAAATTTAGCGGTTTACAAAGCAGAAAGGGTTTGTTAAAATGGACACAGCAGACGGATATCCGATGATATCAGGTTTACTTATATTATAAAACAGTGTTCCGGGGAAAGGCGCCGCAGAGAAGGACGAAGAGCCGAGGGCGTTCCGGTGAAAACACAGAATAGGAGATGTGGTTATGGGAAATAAGGTGACATTTGATTATTCAAAGGCTTCCTGCTTTGTGAAGGACGGAGAGGTTGCGTCCATGAAGAAAATTGCCCTGGCAGCGAAGGAAGAGCTGGTGTCCAGGACAGGAGCGGGAAATGATTTCCTGGGGTGGATTGATCTGCCGATGGATTATGACAAGGAAGAGTTTGCCCGGATTAAGAAAGCGGCGGAGAAGATCCAGAGCGACAGCGAGGTACTGCTGGTGATCGGTATCGGCGGCTCCTACCTGGGAGCGAGAGCGGCCATCGAGTTCCTGCGCCACAGCTTTTACAATATGGTGTCCAAGGAAATCCGTAAGACACCGGAGATCTATTACGTGGGAAACAGCATCAGCAGCACCTACGTAAAGCATTTGATTGATGTGATTGGAGATCGTGATTTTTCCGTAAATATTATTTCCAAGTCCGGTACCACCACGGAGCCGGCCATCGCGTTTCGGATCTTTAAGGAAATGCTGGAAAAGAAGTACGGAAAGGCAGAGGCTGCCAAGAGAATCTACGCCACCACGGACAAGGCGAGAGGAGCATTGAAGAACCTGGCCACAGAGGAGGGCTACGAGAGCTTCGTAGTGCCGGACGATGTGGGAGGACGCTTCTCCGTATTGACAGCAGTGGGTCTGCTGCCCATTGCGGTCAGCGGCGCGGATATCGATCGGCTGATGGAGGGCGCGGCTTCCGGAAGAAAGCGCGCGCTGGAAGCTGACTTTGAGGAGAATGACGCCCTCCAGTACGCGGCAGTGAGAAATATCCTGCTGAGAAAAGGAAAGGCCATCGAGGTACTGGCCAACTATGAGCCCAGCCTGCACTATGTGTCCGAGTGGTGGAAGCAGCTTTACGGTGAAAGTGAAGGAAAAGACCAGAAGGGAATCTTCCCTGCTTCTGTAGATCTGACCACAGATCTGCATTCCATGGGTCAGTTTATCCAGGACGGCAACCGTATTCTCTTCGAGACTGTTCTGAATGTGGAGGAGTCACAGTGTGAGCTGACCATCGGTGAGGAGCCGGTAGATCTGGATGGATTGAATTATCTGGCGGGAAAGACCGTGGATTTTGTAAATAAAAATGCCATGAACGGTACGATTCTGGCTCATACGGACGGAAATGTGCCAAATTTGATGGTGAATATCCCGAGACAGGATGAGTTCAGCCTGGGTGAGCTGTTCTACTTCTTTGAGTTTGCCTGCGGTGTCAGCGGATATATTCTGGGCGTGAATCCCTTCAATCAGCCCGGCGTGGAGAGCTACAAGAAGAATATGTTTGCTCTGCTTGGAAAGCCGGGATATGAGAAGGAGAGAGAGGAGCTGCTGAAGAGACTGTAAGAGGCTCCCGGCGGCATTGGGAAATCAAGGCGTATATATGGTGTGGGGATGTTGTGGATGGGTCAGACCCATCCACAATATCCTTTTTTACGTAGAGCGTGTTTGAAAATTGCTTGTGCCAGGATCGGCCCCAAGGTGCCGGACCGGCGCGATGAATTTTCAAACACGCTCCGGGAAAGGATAAAAAAATGAATATCGTATTTCTGGAGGCGGACAGTCTGGGGGAGGATATGAGCCTGGACCAGTTTTCCAAGCTCGGAGAGGTGACAGTCTACGAGAAGACGGAGCAGAAGCAGGTGCCGGAGCGGATCGAAAACGCGGACGCGGTCATTGTGAATAAGTGTCTGATGAATGAAGCGTCTCTGGCGGGGGCGAGGAAGCTGAAATATATCGGACTGACGGCCACGGGAACAAATAATATTGACTTTGCTTACACAAATGAGAGAGGTATCACCGTAACCAATGTGGCCGGCTATTCCACGGAGGTGGTGGCTCAGCATACCTTTGCCATGACGCTGTATCTGCTGGAGCACCTTCGCTATTATGACGATTATGTGAAATCCGGGGAATACACGAAATGTGATAATTTCTGCCATATGGACCGGCGGTTCGCGGAGCTGTCGGGGAAGACCTGGGGGATTATCGGCCTTGGCGCCATCGGAAGAAAGGTGGCGGAGATCGCCTCGGCCTTTGGCTGTCAGGTGATTTATTATTCCACCACAGGGAAAAATCGAAACGAGGCGTACCGGAGGGTGGAGCTGGACGCGCTGCTGGCGGAATCGGATATTGTGTCGGTCCACGCGCCGCTGACGGAGGCCACTTATCATCTCATGGACTACCGGGCTTTCTGTAAAATGAAGAAAAGCGCCATCTTTATCAACGTGGGACGCGGACCCATTGTGGATGAAAAGGGATTGCTGGAGGCTCTGGAGAAGGAGGAGATCCAGGCGGCGGGCTTGGATGTGCTGGAGAAGGAGCCCATGGACAGGGACAATCCGCTGCGGCGGCTTTCCGGCAGTGACCGGCTGCTGATCACACCTCACATTGCCTGGGCGGCGGTGGAGGCCAGGACCCGGCTTTTGGACGAGGCCCGGCTAAATCTGGAGGCGTTCCAGAGAGGAGAAAAGAGAAATGTCCGCACATGCTGAGAAAAACAGGATAGAGGCGGGAGAGCTGGAGCAGCCTGGGGCCGGCGCCGAGTCCCGGGAACAGGAGGGGAAAAGACGGGCACGGCAGATAGGGCGGTACGGGGCCGTCTTGATTGTGGTGGCGCTGCTCATCTATTACTGTACCCATTCGGAGCTCTATGGGGATGGCGGTGTTTCCATTCTGGGCAGCGGCCGGACGTACCAGGTCATGGCGTTTTCGGTGCTGTTGATCGCTTTGTCTTTGATGGAGAACCGGCTGGATGGGCGGATGAACCGGATTCTGTCCTGGTGCTGGTTTGGGGCGGGTCCCTTTGCCGTCTATTTTTCACTGCTGTATCTGAACGCGGAAAAATTCAGCATTGACTTTTTTTCATTGAATAAAATCGCACTGGTGTTTACCTTTGTATTTTTATATCTGCTGGAGACCGGAGTGATGATTCTGACGGGGAGTCCGCGGTTTTCGGTGGTGGTCACGGCGATTCCGGTGGCGGCTCTGGGGATTGTCAACTGCTTCGTGATCTCCTTCCGGGGCATGGCTGTCTCGGCGGCGGATCTGTTTTCTGTGGAGACGGCAATGACGGTGGCCTCGGAATATACTTATCAGGTTGACTGGTATATTTATATGGAAATTCTGCTCACCTTCAGTATTTGTCTGGTGAGCCTGAAGCTGAGGGGAGGAAGGATGGTGAATCCGGCTCTGCGGGCGGCGGTGCTGGTGGGCTGGGGAATTGTGGCGGGAGGATATTACCATATCTGCTGCAAGACGGATTTCCTGGAGGACCACGATATCCGGTCCCAGGGCTTCACCCATCAGCTGCGGTATAAGCAGTATGATATGCTGTTTACCACTTTGTGCACCTGCTTTTATTTGGCGGCGGACAAGCCGGCGGAGTATTCCCTGGACAAGGTGAAGGAGATTGCGGCGGAGTATGTGGAGGAGGCGGGAAATGGCGGTGATTCCGCAGGGGAGGATGACGGCGCCGGACTGGCGGCGTCCTCGGTGTCCGGGGAGGATGTCCGGCCCAATCTTATTGTCATTATGAATGAATCCTTTGCGGACTATACGGAGATCGGCCGGGGCCTGGAGCTGTCGGAGGACTGTATGCCCTTCATCCATGGCCTGACGGAGAACACCATCAAGGGGAATTTTTACGCCTCCATCTTCGGAGGAAATACGCCTAACTCGGAGTACGAGTTTCTCACGGGAAACACCATGGCCTTTCTTCCGGCCTCGTCGGTGGGCTTCAATCTCTTTGTCAGGGGCAGTCTGCCCTCCGTGGCGTCCGAGCTGAAATCCCAGGGGTACTCCACCCTGGCGATTCATCCCTACCGGGGGACGAATTACCGGAGAAATATCGTTTATCCTCAGATTGGATTTGACACCTACTACACCAGAGATGATTTCACCAATCCCCACAAGATCCGCAGCTACATTTCGGATCAGGAGCTGGTGGACCGGATCATCAGCGAGTATGAGGAGCACGCGGCGTCGGAGGGCGGCCCTCTTTTCAGCTATAATGTGACGATCCAAAACCATGGGGGCTACTACGTCTCCAATCTCACAAATCTGGACATGTCTGTGGAGGTGGAAAGCCGGGGAGTTGACAAGGA
>CAZGRM010000048.1:0-17726 GCA_964528295.1 uncultured Lachnospiraceae bacterium | reverse complement strand
TTTTGGAAAGTCCCCTACCCGCCCCGGTGGCTGTATACTGGCTGGCGTGTAAACAATAACATAGGTAGGCAAATATTTAAATTTTTTTCAGGAAGCACTTGACAAGTGGGGAAATGGAGTGTATGATAGGCAACAACATAGATTTCCTACTTAGCATATAGGAAATGAAAATAATAAGAAGAAGAGGAGAGAACAGTTATGAGAAAAATTTCAGCAGCAATTGCGGCAGTTACCCTTTCCCTAGCATTGGTAGTTCCGGCATCCGCGGAGGGCACCATCAAGGTGGCGGCGTCCCCCACACCCCATGCGGAGATTCTGGCCGAGGCGGCAAAGATTTTGGCGGAGGACGGATGGACCCTGGAGGTGACAGAGTTCCAGGATTACGTACAGCCCAACCTGGTGGTGGAGAGCGGCGATTTTGACGCCAACTATTTCCAGCACATTCCCTATCTGGACAGCTTTAATGAGGAGCAGGGCACCCATCTGGTAAACGCGGGCGGCATCCACTATGAGCCCTTCGGAATCTATCCGGGTACCAAGAGCAGCCTGGATGAGCTGGAGGACGGCGATGTGATCGCGGTTCCCAACGACACCACCAACGAGGCGAGAGCCCTTCTGCTGCTTCAGGATAACGGTGTGATCACCCTGAAGGAGGGCGCCGGGCTGACCGCTACGGTGAATGATATCGCGGAGAATCCGAAGAATATTAAGATCCAGGAGCTGGAGGCGGCCCAGGTATCCAGAGTGGTGCCGGAGGTGGCGTTCGTGGTACTGAACGGAAACTATGCGCTGGACGCGGGCTTCTCCGTGGCGAAGGACTCCATCGCTTACGAGTCCTCTGACTCTGAGGCGGCCAAGACCTACGTGAACGTCATCGCTGTGGAGGAAGGCCATGAGAATGATGAGGGTATCGTAGCTCTGGTGAATGTGCTGAAATCTGACGAGATCAAGAATTTCATCAACGAGACCTACGACGGAGCCGTGATCCCCTTCGAGGAGAGCGACGCTGAGGAAGCTGAGTCTGAGGCTGCCGAGACAGAGGCGGCGGAAGCTGAGACAGAGGCTGTTACCGAGTAAATTTCCGCCTCATCTGCCGCAGGATGAGGGAACCAAAAATCAGAACTTACATAGAACCGGGGCCGATGTGGGAAAATGCTTGCATCGGTCCCAGTTTTACGTTATGATAGGAAAGAAAAATTTACACAGGAAATGTCTCAGGAGGAGCCATGGAACCAATTATTAAAGTGGAGCATCTGAGCAAGGAGTTTAAGGTAAAGGACATGGACGTCCAGGCTCTTTGCGATGTGAGTTTAGATATTTACAAAGGGGATATTTACGGGATCATCGGTATGTCGGGGGCGGGCAAAAGCACGCTGGTGCGCTGCCTGAATTTCCTGGAGAGACCCACCCAAGGCAGCGTGACCGTGGACGGTAAGAATCTGGCGGAGCTGTCGGAGAAGGGCCTGCGGGAATCCCGGAAGGACATCGGCATGATTTTCCAGCATTTTAACCTGCTGATGCAGCGCAGCGTCATCGACAATGTCTGCTTCCCCATGGAGATCGTGGGGGTGAAGAAGCGGGAGGCCAGGAAGAAGGCCATGGAATATCTGAAAATCGTAGGTCTGGAGGAGAAGGCCAACGCCTACCCGGTGCAGCTCTCCGGCGGGCAGAAGCAGAGGGTGGCCATCGCCAGGGTGCTGGCCTCCGATCCGAAGATTCTGCTCTGCGACGAGGCCACCAGCGCACTGGATCCCCAGACGACGAAATCCATCCTCCAGCTTTTGAAGGAGATCAACCAGAAATATGGGATCACCATTGTGATCATCACCCATGAGATGACGGTGGTGCAGGAGATATGCAGCCATGTGGCCATCATTGACCAGGGCCATCTGGTGGAGCACGGCCTGGTGGAGGAGATCTTCCAGGCACCAAAATCCAGGGAGGGCCGCCGGCTGATCTACCAGGGCTATGAGAAGATCTCCGAGATGAAGGGAGAGCGGTGTGTCCGCATCGTATTTTCGGTCAATTCCTCCTTTGAGCCGGTGATCGGAAATATGGTGCTGGCCTTCAAGACTCCGGTGAACATCCTCTACGCCAATACCAGGGATGTGAACGGGGTGGCCAGAGGCGAGATGGTATTGCAGCTGCCGGAGGATGAGGCGACGGGACGGAAGATGATCGCCTATCTGAAGAGCGCGAAATTAACGGTGGAGGAGTTGGATCATTATGTGGGATAGAGAAGTGATTATGATGATTGTGCGGGGAATCGGCGAGACCCTCTATATGACGCTGGTTTCCACGTTTTTCGGATATGTGCTGGGACTGCCCCTCGGGGTGGTGCTCACCGTCACCGACAAGGACGGCATCCGGCCAAATCAGGGGATCTACAAGGTGCTGGATCTGATCTCCAATATTCTCAGGAGTATTCCCTTTCTGATCCTGCTGGTGCTGATCATACCGCTGACCAGGGCTCTGGTGGGGAAGAGCTACGGCTCCACGGCCACCATTGTGCCTCTGACCATCGCGGCGGCCCCCTTCATTGGCCGTATGGTGGAGTCCTCCTTAAAGGAGGTGGACCGGGGCGTCATTGAGGCGGCCCAGAGCATGGGAGCCACCACCTGGCAGATCGTCTGGAAGGTACTGCTGAAGGAGGCAAGGACCTCCCTCATCGTCAACGCCACCATCGCCACCGGTACGATCCTTGGATACTCCGCCATGGCGGGAAATGTGGGCGGCGGCGGATTGGGAGACATCGCCATCCGGTACGGCTATTACCGCTACCAGGCGGATATCATGATCGTGACGGTGATTATTTTGATCCTGCTGGTGCAGATCATGCAGGGGATCGGGATGTTTTTATCCCGGAAGGTGGACCGGAGACGGATTCGCTAAGAGAGATACAGTGCCGCAAAGGGAAGTTTTGCGGCACTTTTTTTCTTTTTGGGGTTGCAAAAAATAGTCAATCCGGTATGCTGGAAGAAACGGGGCTGCCGGAGAGGGGGAAGGAAATGAATGATAAGTTTTTTGAGCTGCCGGAGAAGAAGCGGCTGGCTATCATCAACGGGGCCACGGAGGTGTTCGGAAAAAATGACTACAAGCGGGCCTCCACGGACCTGATCGCGGCGAAGGCGGGGGTATCCAAGGGCCTTTTGTTTTACTATTTTCACAACAAGCGGGAGCTGTATCTTTTCCTCTACCGCTATGCGGCGGAGATCATGACGAAGCGGATCGTGAACCGAAGATTTCTGGAGATTACGGATTTTTTTGAGCTGCTGCGGTACGGGACGGAGGAGAAGGTGAAGATTCTGCGGAAGAATCCTTATCTGCTGGATTTTGCGGTGAGGGCCTTTTATTCCCGGAGGGAGGATGTGTCGGAGGAGCTGCAGCGGATCAACATGGAGACGGAGGAAATGATATACCGGAAATACTTTTCCCACATAGCTTTGTATAAGTTCCGGGAAGAGGTGGAGCCTGCGCGGATTTTTAAGATGCTGGTGTGGATGGCGGACGGATACATGCATGAGCAGCAGATGAAAGGCCTCCGCCTGGATGTGGATGTTCTGATGGAGGAGTTTGAGGTCTGGATGGGGATGCTGAAAAAGCTGGCGTATAAGGAAGAATATCAGGATGAGGAACAGGGAGTGTGAGAAGCGCCAGAGGCGGCGCAGGGGAGGACAGAAAAAATGAACGCAATAGAGATTCAGCATATAACGAAGGATTACGGCGGCGGCCGGGGTGTGTTTGATGTGAGCTTTTCTGTGAGGGAGGGGGAGGCCCTGGGGTTTCTCGGACCGAACGGAGCGGGAAAGACCACCACGATCCGCCAGCTCATGGGCTTTATCCGGCCGGACACCGGAAGCCTCTCTATCCTGAATATGGACTGCTTTACCCAGGCCTCCCGGATTCAGGGAAGGGTGGGGTATCTGCCGGGGGAGATCGCCTTTATGGAAGGAATGACCGGGATGGAGTTTATCCGGTTCGTGGCAGGCATGAAGGGGATGAGGGACCTGGGACGGGCCGGGGAGCTGATGGAGCGGTTTGAGCTGGACCCCTCCGGCCGGATCAAGAAAATGTCCAAGGGAATGAAGCAGAAAATCGGAATTGTCTGCGCCTTCATGCAGGACAGCAAAATTTTGATCCTGGACGAACCCACCAGCGGTCTGGATCCTCTGATGCAGAACGTGTTTGTGGAGCTTTTAAGAGAGGAGCGAGGGCGGGGAAAGACCATCCTCATGTCCTCCCATATCTTTGAGGAGGTGGAACGGACCTGTGACCGGGCGGCCATCATACGGAAGGGGCGGCTGGCGGCGGTGGAAGAGATGGACCATCTGCGCTCCGGCAGACAGAGGCAGGTGATTCTGACCTTTGCGGAGCCTGATATGGCCCGCCGGTTTGCGAAGGAGTTTCCGGGGGCGTCGGGATACCGGGGGGAGAAGGAGGAGCCGGAACGGACAAGCGGACCAAAGCCGGGCAGTGGGGAGTGGGAGTCCCGGAAATGCCAGGTGCGAGTGGGGGGAAATATGGACGCCCTTCTGAAAACGGCGTCGAGGTATACGGTGACGGACCTGGAAATCCGCACGCCCAGCCTGGAGGAATTTTTCATGCATTTCTATGGAGGCGAGACAAAATGATCAATCGAGTGCTGTTTCAAAAAGAAATGAAATCCAACGGACTCCTGCTGCTTCTGTGTCTGGCGGTCCTGACCATCTATTCCGTGATGGTGGTGGTGCTGTACAATCCGGCCCTGGGAGAGAGCCTGCGGCTCATGACGGCGGCCATGCCCCAGCTCTTTTCCGCCTTCGGCATGGGAGATTTCGGCACCACGCTGCTGGATTTCATCAGCAGCTATCTCTACGGACTTTTGCTGGTGGTCTTTCCGGCGCTGTTTCTGATCCTGGTATCCGGCCGGCTGGTGGCTCGATACGTGGACAGCGGCTCCATGGCCTATCTGCTGGCCAGTCCCCACCGGCGTCTGGAGCTTGTCCTGACCCAGGCGGTTTTTCTGATCTCCTGCCTGCTGGTGATGGGGGTGTACGTTTTCCTGGTGCTTTTTTGCTCCTCCTGGCTGTTTTTCCCGGGAGAGCTGGAGCTTTGGCCTTTTCTGAGGGTGAACATCGGCGTCTTCGGACTCTGGCTGTTTCTCATGGGGATCTGTTTTCTGCCCTCCTGCCTCCTGAATGACAGCCGCCGGTCCGCCGGTATCTGCTCCGGCGTCGTGATCTACTCTGTCCTGGTCCAGATGGTGGCCAGGATGGGAACGAAATTTTCTTCCCTGAAATACATTACCCCGCTGACGCTCTTCGATGCCGGAGGTCTGGCCTCCGGACAGGAGAGCGCCTGGGCGGGGTGCGGGATTTTGTATCTGTGCGGGATCCTTATGATCGCCATTGGGGTCAGGGGCTTCTGCCGCAGAGATATTCCGGTGTAAGAAAAGAAACCCGCGGGCTTCATCGGCGATGACTCCCGCAGGAAATTGGGTTTAATACCATTTTGAGGCTTTGGTATAGATCGTATAGTAGGCGGTGTAGACGGCGGAATCATCCTGCGCGTAGCTGTCGGTGTAGGAGATCACAAAGTGCGTGTACGCAAACATGCCGCGCTGCCATATGTAATCGGTATCCGAAGAGCTTCCGTATTTGCCGAAGGTTATTTTACTTCCGTTTTTGAAGGTTTTTGTTTTGACCTTTCCGTTCTGATCCAGATAGGATGCGGTGATCTTTTTGATTTTCAGGCCCTTGGCCATGGTGAATTTTACCTTTGCGGAGCTTTTGGTGGTATAGTAGGAGGACATATTGGCCGCGCTGCTTGTGGCGGTGGTTTTATCCAGGGTAACCTTTGAGATGGAGGAGCCATAGCCGCTGGCAAATACAGTCACAGTCCTGCTGGTTCTTTTGGATTTCGAACTCTTGTAAACGTCAAATTTGATCCGGTATGTGCCTGCCTTTTTCGCGTAGAAGGTCAGATCAGCATAGGGACGGTAGGAGGATTTATACTGGTAGGTCCTTTTGACCACCAAGTTGCTGGTCTTTTTGGAGCCTTTTGTGCCAGAATAAACCTTGATATTTTTGATCGTGTCCGTGGAAGCGACGAGATTGACGGTGACCGTGGAAGAGTATCTCATCCCCACACCGCAGCGGGCCTTGCTGACCACGTAAACCGAGGACGCGGCCTGGACGTCCCGGCCGCCCGCGGCGAAGCCGGCTCCGAAAATAAAAGCAAACGCAAGGAGCAGGCTCAGAGCTTTTACATAGATTTTTCTTTTTCCATTTTTCTGCATACGTGAATCCTCCTTTAAAAATTAAGATTTTCTTAAATACAACTATATCGTCTTTTGATGTGGACTGTCAAGCACTTTATCATCACAATATTCTCACATTTTTATGCTTGAAAACAGCGGGGCTTTTTTACTGTTTCAGAGAGAAGAACCGCTTGTAGAATTCTGCCGTCCGGCTTATAATAATCGGGAATGTTTTTTGGGATACAGGAGGATTGGATGTCCATGAATATTATGAATATAGAGCATCTTGCGAAGGTGTACGGGGATAAGGTGATTTTTGACGATGTGTCCTGCGGGATTCAGGAGGGGGATAAGATCGGGATTATCGGGGTCAACGGGACCGGGAAAACGACGTTTCTGAACATCATTGCCGGAACTGAGGAGCCGGATGGGGGGCAGGTGATCCGGCAAAATGGGGTTCGCATGGCTTATCTGTCCCAGCATCCCCGGTTTGAGCCGGAGGAGACGGTGCTGTCCTGGGTGCTGCGGGATGTGGACGAGTCGGACTGGACGGCGGTGAGCGAGGCAAAGACGGTGTTGACGAAGCTGGGGATGACGGACTTTGAGGCCAGGCTTTCCACACTCTCCGGCGGGCAGAGAAAGAAGGCGGCTCTGGCCAGGACACTGGCGGGGAGCTTTGATGTGCTTTTGCTGGACGAGCCTACCAATCATCTGGACGGGGAAATGCTGACGTGGCTGGAGGACTATCTGAGACGGTACCGGGGGACCCTGATCATGGTGACCCATGACCGGTATTTCCTGGACCGGGTGAGCAACCGGATCCTGGAGATCAGCCGGGGCCGCGTCTACAGCTACGCGGGAGATTATTCGAAATTTTTGGAACTGAAGGCGGAGCGGGAGGAGATGGAGCTGGCTTCGGAGCGGAAGCGCCAGAGTATCCTGCGCATTGAGCTGGAGTGGGCGAAGCGGGGCTGCAGGGCCAGGACCACAAAGCAGAGAGCCCGGCTCCAGCGGCTGGAGCAGCTGAAAAATGGTTCGGCCCCCGCCGCGGATCAGACGGTGGAGCTGGATTCCGTGGAGACCAGGATGGGAAAGAAAACCGTGGAGCTTCATCACGTCAGCAAAAGCTACGGGGACAGGAAGCTGGTGGACGATTTTGACTACATCGTGCTGAAAAATCAGAGATTGGGCATCATCGGACCCAACGGCTGCGGCAAATCTACTCTGCTGAAGATGATGGCCGGGCTGGTGGAGCCGGACGAGGGCGGCGTGGAGGTGGGGGAGACCATCCGCATGGGATATTTCGCTCAGGAGGTGCCGGATATGGACAGCGGCCGGCGGGTGATTGATTATATTAAGGATATCGCGGAGTATGTGCCCACCAGGGACGGCAGGATCACGGCGTCCCAGATGCTGGAGCGGTTTCTCTTTACCCCGGATATGCAGTACGCCCCGGTGAATAAGCTTTCCGGAGGGGAAAAGAAACGGCTGTATCTGCTGAGTGTGCTGATGCGGGCGCCCAATTTCCTGGCCCTGGACGAGGTGACGAATGATATCGACATTCCCACCATGACGATTCTGGAGGATTACCTGACCTCCTTCTCCGGCATCATCGTGGCAGTGTCCCACGACCGGTATTTTCTGGACAATATCGCGGACCGGATCCTTGCCTTTGACGGGGAGGGCCGGCTGAGGCAGTATGAGGGCGGATATACGGATTATCTGGAGGCCCGGGAGCGTCAGGAGGCGGCAGAGACCCGGGGAGGTATATCCGTTGCGGGGCGAGGCGACCGGTCCGGAAACGGCACAGGCAAAGGTGACCGGTCCGGGAGCGGTGCCAGCAGAGGCGACCGGCCAGATATCGGACCGGCAGAGGAAGCGGGCGGCTGTCCCGGCTCCGGCAGCGGGGGAAAGGCCTGGAAACAGAACCGGCCCGCAAAGCTGAAATTCACCTACAAGGAGCAGAGGGAATACGAAACCATAGATGAGGATATCGCGGCCCTGGAGGATAAGGTGGCGGGGCTGGAGGAGGAGATCCTGGCGAATTCCACCAATTCTTTCAAGCTCTCCGAGCTGATGGGACAGAAGATTCAGGCGGAGGCCGAGCTGGAGGAGAAGATGGAGCGCTGGGTCTACCTGAACGATCTGGCAGAGCGAATTGAAGCGGGGAAAGCATGACCACAACATCTTCCCATGCGGCAAAAATTGACATGGTCGAGGGAATGGCGGAAAAATGGCAGAAGCGGACCTCGGGCAAGAGTAGAGGAGAAACATGCTGAACAGGATACTAATGATCATCATGGCCCTGGGGGTCGTGGTGGGAGGAATAGACAGAATCAGAGGAAACAAATGGGGCTACGGCGCAAAATTTGAGGAGGGCTTTCAGTTTCTCGGCCCCATAGCCCTGTCCATGGCGGGAATGATCTGCCTGGCTCCGGTGCTGGCCGATGTGCTGGGCCGGGTGGTGATTCCCCTTTACCGGCGGCTGGGGGTGGATCCGGGCATGTTTGGCTGCCTGCTGGCCATCGATATGGGAGGCTATCAGCTGGCCGGGGAGCTGGCGGAGGACGCGGTGATCGGGAGCTACTCCGGGATCGTGGCGGCGGCGATTTTCGGCTGCACGGTGGTATTTACCATCCCGGTGGGGATGGGGATGGTGGCGGTCTCCGACCGGAAGCTGTTTGCCCGGGGCATTATGCTGGGGCTGGTGACCATGCCGGTGGGGCTGCTGGTGGGCGGCGTGATGTCGGGCCTCTCCCCGCTGAACTGCCTTCACCAGAATCTCCCGGTGCTCCTTTTGGCCCTTCTTTTGCTGCTGGGGCTGTGGCGGATCCCGGAGCGGATGATCCGGGGCTTCTGTATTTTTGCGGAGGGGATCCGGACTGTCATCACGGCGGGGCTGGTGCTGGCCGCCGCGGAGTATCTGTGCGGCTGGAACCCGGTGAAGGGGATGGCTCCTCTGGAGGACGCGATGGCGGTGGTATCCTCCATCGGAATCGTGCTGCTGGGCAGTCTGCCGGTGACGGAGTTTTTGCGGAGAATCATGAAAAAGCCGCTGGCCGGGTTGGGAAAGCGCCTGGGAATGAAGCCGGCGGGAATGATCAGTCTGCTGGTGGGAACGGTCAGCGTCCTCCCCTCCCTTGCCATGTACAGGGATATGGACGAGAAGGGCAAGGTGGTCAATGCGGCCTTTCTCGTCAGCGCCGCCAGCCTGCTGGCCGCCCACATGGGCTTCACCATCAGCACCGAGCCCCAGCTTCTGGGGGCGCTGTTTGCGGGAAAGCTCAGCGGCGGATTCGCGGCGGCGGTGCTGGCGCTGCTTTTATAATGATTTGGGCGTGTATGAAAAAATAGTTTCATGGGCGCCCAAATTCTTGACAAAGGGGTTAGTTTATGCTAACCTATAAATGACGTTTTTAATAAAAAAGTCATATAAGGAGGCGGGAGATGCCGGCTATTTTTTCACAGGAGGATCGGGAGCGGATCCGGGAACAGCTTTTGCGGGAGGGCAGGGGCATGATGCTGGAGCGGGGCATCACGAGGATGAGCATTGAGGAGCTGGCGGAGAGCGCCGGGATCGGGAAGGGAACCTTTTACCATTTCTTTCCTTCGAAGCAGGATTTTATTCTGGAGATCATCCATGACTATCAGGACGGGAAACTGAAGGAGCTGAAGGGACTGGCCCGGGCGAAGGAGGGGAGGCTTACCCCGGAGGAAGCGTTTCAATGGTACAGTACCTTGTACCGGCCCGGAGAGAATCCTCTCTATCACGTCAGCAAGAAGGATATGGATTGGATTATGGCGAAGATACCGCCGGAGCGGCTGTTTCGCCCCCAGGTGGATATTGAGACAGGCAGGCTGATTCTCTCCATGATCCAAGGGGCGCGCCGGGACATTGACTACAGAGTGCTGGCAAATTTTCCAAAGATGATGGCCCTGGCTTTGGAGAACAGGGATTTTCTGCATCAGGAGGTTTTGGAGATCAATTTTAAGATGATATTGGACTGTATGTATCGCTATGTGAAAGGAATTTCCATGTGAGGAAGGGAGGAAGGAACGTGATTTTTTCTGTTTTGGGACTTGTGGGAGGGATTCTCTGCGCGGTGGGGGATATCCTCTTTGATTTAAAGGGAAAGGGCAATCAGAAGCTGGGCACGTCGGGCAATATTGACAGCAATTGGATCAAGATGGCCTACTGGAGGTTCGGGGCCTCCATACTGGCGGCGTTTTTGGGAGACGCGCTGATCGGCTTTGGCTTTTATTCGCTGGCGGAGCAGGTGGGAGCGGGAAATAGGGCGCTGGCGGCAGGCATCGGGGTGTTCGGTTATGTGAGCGTCATCGCCGGCTTTTTTACACACTCGGTCCTCTGCATACAGGCCATCATCTATAAGAAAATTATGGAGACGGACAATTTCAAGCTGGCGGACGATACGTTGGAGGCGTATTACAGAGCGGTGCTTCCGCCCTTTGTCATCGGGTGGCTGTTTATGCTGGTGGCCGCCGGATGTGTCGTCGCGGCGATTTTGACGGGCCTTCTGGATGTGCCGAAATGGTTTGTGCTGCTGAATCCCTTTGTTTTTTTGCTGGTGGGAGTAGGATTGAGAAAAATGAAGCCCCAGTGGTTTTACGATCTGCCGGGAATCATTCTGCCCAGCCTTGGAATGGGGATGTATGGACTGATCGGGATCGTGAGCCTGCTTTGAGGGGAGACGGACGGGCAGGGATTACCTGCGGCGTTTTTTGTTTACATAGTGGTTCAGCACCCCGCCGCCAAGGATGATGGCCAGGGCGATGATCACCACCCGCTTGGCCGCCTCCTGGGGGAGCTGGCTTTTGGGGCCGATGGTGTCGGAGTAGAAGGTGAGAGCGTATTCCACCTCGTGGGGAGTCCCCATGGCGGTGGTGTCCGCAATCACAGACAGCTCCCGGTCCATGGCCTCCACTGGAATCTGAAAGAGGGAATTGCCGCCCTCGGTGTTTTCATTCAGATATTTTTCCGTTCCCACGATCATGTAATCGTAGTTGGAGCTGCTCCACTGGAGCCGGGCGTAGGCCCGGCCCTCCCGGACGGTGAGGAGGGTGGGAGAGACCACGCTGGCCTTTCCGCTGCCGCCCATCAGGGAAAGCTCAATGGCATATTCCCCGTCCTCCAGATCCACGGACATGGGGGTGACGGGGGAGGAGCCGCTTTGCGCTCCCGCGTCCACAGATGTTTGGTCCTCCGTTTCTGGCAGCGCCTCCGCGGCCGACTTTGCCTCAGTATCCGGTACCTGGGACGGGGCGGTCTCCTCATTCTCCGCGTTCTCCCATGCCTCCAACGCGGCCTCGATCCGGTCATAGTCCGGCAGCTCCACCAGCAGCGCTTCCTTTGGCAGGGAGGAGGCCTCGAAGAGGAGCGTCCGCTCATACCACATTTCTTTGCGGCGGCTGAAGGCGGCACAGTCCAGCTTTTTATCCAGAGCCTCCACCGGAACGGTATAGGTATACTGTCCGTCTTCATTTTCCACAAAATCAATAAATTCCGCCTCCGAGGCCCGGACCGCCTCCTGCCCGGTCCCCATGAACAGCCGCGAATATCCGGTGCCGCTGAGGGTCAGCACCGCCTCCATCCGTCCGTTTTCCACGGTCAGCTCAGCTTCCACCACCCGAAACATGGTGGAGCTGGACCGCACCTCCACGGGATAAGTGCCATCCACCACGTCAAAGCCGTAGATGGGAAGCATCCCATACTTTCCCACCTCCACATGAGCCGCCTCAGCTTCCGCTACCCGGCCCGTCTGCTCCATCGTCCCTTGCTCCGCCCGTTCCTCTTGGCTTGCCGCTTCCGGGGCCGTCTGCCCCACTATCTCCTGGTTCGCCGGGTCCTCTTGGCTTGCCGCTTCCAGGTCTTTCCGGCCCGTCTGCTCCATCGTCCCTTGCTCCGCCGGGCCCTCTTGGCTTGCTGCTTCCGGGTCTTCCCGCGCCGCGGTCACCTGGCTTCCCGGGGCCATGGCACCCTGCACCGCCGCCACCGTCACCATGCCGCAAACCATCCATCGAAAAAGAAATCCTTTCTTCATTTCACCCTCCAGTTCCCGATTTTCTTTTGCTCATAAAAGGACCAAAGCTACAGGGTCCGCACCGATTCCCTCTCCTGCAGGCCGCAGTCCAACAAATATTTGGAGGCGCCGGATTTTGCCTCGTGATCCAGCAGAGCCCGGGCCGCCGTATAGCCGATCTCGTGGAGCGGGAGAGAAACGGAGGTCAGAGGGGGCATGGTGTAGCTGGAGAAGGGCAGATTTCCAAAGCCGATCACCGACAGATCCTCCGGAATCCGCAGCCCCGCCCCGTTCGCGTACTGGTAAACACCGTAGGCCATAATATCATTCATGGTAAAAATGGCGGTGGGCGGTTCCGGGAGAGACAGCAGCTTTTTGGCGTGGTAGGCGCCGCTTTCCGCCTCCAGGTTTCCGAAGCGGACGTAGCCGTCCCGGAAGGGAAGGCCGTTCTGTTCCAGGGCCGAGCGGTACCCGGCAATCTGGTTATTAGTGATCATAGTATTGACAGGGCCGCAGATCAGCCCGATTTTTTTGTGATTCTTTTCAATCAGATACTGGACGGCCGCCCGGGCGCCCTGGTAATCATTATAGTCCACGTAGGGGACCTCGCTGGAATTGTAGCAGTATACGTACACCACAGGAAGATGAAGGTCCTGAATCAGGGGAAGCAGCTCCGTATTCCGCTTGTAGATCCCCACATAAATCAACCCGTCCACACAGGATGAGGACAGGGCGAGGATATTTTTCGTCAAAATATCGTTGTACTGCTCCAGCAGATAAAAGTGGTCATGTACCTTGCTGTCGATCCTGAGATTGTAGAGCGTGATGGAAAAGCCGTGATGCTCACAGTATTCGTTGATGCCGTCCACGATTTTGGGGGTGTCGAAGGAGGTGATATCCTCCACGATGACGCCGAGGGTATTGGTCTGGTTGGTCTTCAGGCTCTTTGCCATTTTGTTTGGCACGTAATTCAGAGCGGCCACGGCCTCCAGCACCCGCTTCCTGGTATCCTGGCCGACGCGCCCCGTATTGTTTAAAACGTTTGATACAGTACCTATGGAAACACCGGTTTCCCGGGCGATATCGTGAAGTGTCACCATACCAGAAGCTCTCCTTTGAAAAGTGTTATATAAAAACCATCATATCATATGGAAAAAAAATCCGCAATAAATACAGGGCCGAAATCCCCATCCCGGCCAGTTGTGGATCATTACCAATTCCAAACGAAAAAAATGGCGATAATCGACAAAAAGAGTTTTTTTCTTTTAAAATGAATTGACAAGTGAGTGATAAATGGATATAATGCCAGTAGATAAAACGTTTAATCAAATGCAAAATGACAAAACGAGAGATTGGGAGGCGGAAGCCTTCCGGGAAATCGCAATCCAAAAGGAGGTATTCAAATGAGGAAAAAAGGTATTTCTTTGGCACTGACGGCGGTTCTTTGCCTTGGCTGCGCGGCAAGCGCGGCGGCCGAGGAGGGGACATTGAAGTGGTGGGACCAGTTCGCCACCTTGCAGGAGACGCACCAGGCTATCTACGATGCCTTTGAGGAGGAGACGGGCATTCATGTGGATTATGAAAACTTTGACGCCGCTTCCTTCAAGGAGGCCTTTGACCTGGCCCTGAGCAGTGATCAGGCGCCGGATATTCTGTCCTACGCCTGGGGAGCCAACGACGCGGTGGCCAAATACCAGGAGGGAAATTTCTCCCCGCTGACCATCAGCAAGGAGGAGCTGCCGGAGTATGTGCAGGACACTCTGGTGGAGGGCTACAATATGTTTGACGGTGAGGTGTACTCCTTCCCCACCTTCAATATCAACCATCAGGCGCTGCTGTGGTACAATACGGATCTGGTAGAGGAGATTCCGGCCTCCCTGGCGGAGTTCCGGGAGCTGCTGAAGGAGCTGACCGACGCGGACGCGAACCAGTACGGCATCGCCCTGCCCCTGACGGACACCGACCGTATGAGCAATATCATCAAATACACCACGGCCCTTTCCGGCGGCAACTATGACTTTGACTACACTACGGGGCTGTATGACTACAATTCGGATCTGCTGAAGCAGGTGTTCCAGTTCTTTGTGGATATTTACGAGGACGGCTCCGTACATCCCGCCTCCACCACCTTGAAGACCCGTACCGTGCGGGAGCGCTGGGTGAACAATGAGGCAGTTTTTGCCATTGACGGTACCTGGTATCCCGGCTCCGTGAAGACGGCCTTTGGCGAGGAGGCCCTGGCGAATCTTGGTGTGAGTGCGATGCCCATCGCGGATGCCAGCGTGACAAACGGCATGGCGGGAGCGGCTCCCCAGGTGGGTACCTTTTACGTGACCTCCGCCTGCGAGAACACCGAGGCGGCCACGGAGCTGCTGCTGAAGCTTCTGGATGACGACTACGCGGTCCAGCTGGCGGCGGCCATGGACCAGCCGCCCCTGAATACGGAGGCCATCGCGAAGGCCGATGTGGCGGAGGTATATGTGGAGGGCTGTGATATTATGGCCTCCCAGATGGGCTATTACCCGGAGCCCCAGGTGCGCAATCCCAGTGTGGCGGATGTGTACGCGGAGCTGACCGAGATCACTCCCACCATCGGGGATATCTATGTAGGCTATGTGACCGGCGCCATCGACGACTGGGAGACCGCGCTGGAGGAGTATAACCAGGCCATGAACGACGAGCTGGACCGGGCCATTGAGATGTGCCAGAGCATGGGCAGCGACGTATCCCGGGAAGACTGGATTTTCTCCAACTACGTACAGGGAGAGAGCTACACCTCTGACAAATATGCGGAATTACAGTAATTACAGTATCTGATAAGCTGCCGCGCAGGATCTGCGCGGCAATTTTAAAATCAGAAGAAAAACAGGAGGGAAGGATGAGCAGACAGCGTTCGCTCCGGCGCAGTAAAACGCCATATGGATGGATTTATTTATTTTTGGCCCCCACATTGATCCTTTTTACCATGTACACTCTTTATCCCATCGGGGCCACCGTCTGGTATTCACTTACCAGTATGCGCAGCTTTACCAGCAAAAATGTTCAGTTTATTGGGCTGGCCAACTATAAGGCCCTGTTTCATGACAAGCAGTTTTTAAACAGCCTGATCGTGACGGGGAAATTTATGGTGCTGGTGGTTCCGGCCCGTTTTCTTCTGTCACTGGCGCTTGCTCTGCTGCTGAATTGGAAGCGCTGCAAATGGAAAACCTTTTTCCGGACGGCGTTTTTCCTGCCTGTGCTGACCACCTCCGCCATTATCGGCGTGGTGTTCATCATGCTGCTGGATCCCACCATGGGACCGATCAATGCCATCATGCAAAAGCTGGGAATGACCGAGTGGGCCACCGTCTCCCTGCTGGGGACCTCCTCCACCGCGTTGGCCACGGCGGGCGTGATCTGGGTGTGGAAATGGCTGGGAAATTCCTTGATTTACTGGATCGCTTCGCTGCAAAGTATACCGGAAGAGCTCTATGAGGCGGCAAAGATCGACGGGGCCAACTCCTGGCAGACCTTCAAGAGCATCGTGACTCCGCTTCTGCTGCCCTTCGCGGCGGTGATTCTGGTGCTGACCATCAGCGACGCCATCCGAGTATTTAATCTGATGCTGACTCTGACGAACGGGGGACCCTTTTACGCGACGGAGACGGTGGAGGTGTTTATCTACCGGCACGCCTTCCAGTCCACCTCCCCCCGCATGGCCTACGCCTCGGCGGCCGCCACGATTTTTGGATTGTTCTTTATGGTGATTGTGGTGGCGCAGCGGGCTGTGACATCCATCTTTCAGAAAGCGGGGGCAGGAGAATGAAGAAGAGAATAAACCGAAAAAACTGGAAAAATCCCGGGGTCTGGATTTCCTTTATTTTGCTGCTGATGGTGGCGGCGGTCTGGATCTATCCCTTTGTCTGGATGATCTCCGGTTCGTTTAAAACGAACCTGGAGCTGCTGAACAAGGGGCTGAGCCTGATTCCGGAGGCTCTGAACCTTTCCGCGTACCAGAGAGCCTGGGTGGACGCCCATTTTAACACGTATTTTCTGAACTCTGTCATCACCACCGCCGCCACGGTGCTGATTGTGGTAGTCCGCTGCTCCATGGCGGGCTACGTGCTGGCGATGTACCGCTTCCGGGGGCGGACCTTGATTATGGCGGTGCTTTTGGTGACCTTCTTTGTGCCAACGGGGACCACATTGATCCCCACCGTGTCTCTCAGCAGCCGGCTGGGTCTTCTGAATACCCGCACCGGGCTGGTGCTGGCCCTGGCCGGAGGCGGTCAGGTGGCCTCGGTCTTTCTGTACAAGGGCTTTTTTGAGCAGACGCCACGGGAGCTGATGGAGGCGGCCTCCATTGACGGCGCGGGCTTTCTGAAAATTTTTACCTCTGTGATGCTGCCGCTGACGGGGCCGATTACCGCCACCACCGTGGTGATGACCTTTATGGGGGCCTGGAATAATTTCATGCTTCCGCTGGTATTCACTTTTTCCAATACCAGCCTGCGGACGCTGCCGGTGGGAATGATGGTATTTTCCAGAGGAGATACGGTGGACTACGCGGGGCAGTGCGCCGCGGCTATTCTCTCAATTGCTCCCATCGTGGTGCTGTATGTATTCTGTCAGAAATATTTTGTGTCCGGTATTGCGGGTGCGATCAAATCCTGAGAAATGAGAAAAAACAGGCGGAAGGTAGCTGGATATGAAGAACTTAATATACGACCATGAAATAAAAATGATTGTGACGGACCTGGACGGCACCCTGCTGTATGACGGCTCTGTCCTGACGGAACGGACGAAAAAGATCCTGGAGCTGGCTGATGTGATCGGCGTGCTGGTGGTGGTGGCCACCGGGCGGAGCGTCTGCCAGCTGCCGGAGGCGGTGCTGGACACGAAGGGCATCCGGTACATCATCACCTCAAATGGGGCGGTGGTGATCGACCTCAGGGAAAACAGAAAGATCATGCGCTCCATGATCGGCCACCGGGACGCGTTGAAGGTGCTGGATATCATCAACGGGCTGGAGATCCCCCACCGGTTTGAGATCAATGTGGACGACCGCATTTATTCCGAGCGGTATTTCCTGGAGCATATCGAGGAGATCGGGGCGGACCGGAATCTGAAGGATGGCTACGATCCCCATCTGATTCCCATTGAGGACGCGAGAAAATTTTTGCTGGAGGGCCGCAGGGAGGTGGAGAAGTTTAATATTTTCTTCCGGACGGTGGAGGAGCGGAACCAGGGGATCGAGATCCTGAAGCGGTATCCGTTTCTGTCGATCTCCTATTCTCTGGAGAAGAACATAGAGGTCAACGACTGCCATGCGGATAAGGGCAGCGCCATAGAATTTCTGGCCAGCTCTCTGAATATCAAAAAGGAGAATATCGTGGGCTTCGGGGACGGAACCAATGACAGCCCCCTGCTGGAGGCGGCAGGTCTGGCGGTGGCCACGGACAACGCGGCGG
>CAZGRM010000047.1:0-18744 GCA_964528295.1 uncultured Lachnospiraceae bacterium | reverse complement strand
GATAACAGAGGAATACATAGAACGGGAATATACAATCGCCGGAAATCATTTGATGCTGACGAGTGAGCATACCGCCAGAGAGATTGAGCGGAAAGCGAAAAAAGTTATGGGGATGTTGAAGCGTGGTATCAAGTTCACTCCAACGCAGCCAGATGTTATAGCGATATTAGAAAAGCTGAGAGAGCGCAGATAACATTCTTTGTTGGTGTAACAATTACATGGTACTTGCGCCATGTCACCTCCGGCTTTGAGGTAGTCGCAAACAGATGCTTTTTGTTCCGAAAAAGTGAGGTTAGTATACCACAGAACCGTTGCTATCGCTATCGGAAAAAAGACCGCCCATTAAAATTGAAAACCGCCGCCCATCCCGGCAGCGGTTTCAATTCTACACTTTATTCAGCCATCCTGCCCCGGGGCAGTGGTTCCGTTCACAGTACATTTCCCACACAAGTCCAAAGGGCAGGGTCTTTACCTCCTCCAGCAAACTCAGTCTCCTGGTGAAATCTCCTTCCCGCTCTGCTCTCCTAAGCTCCTCCTCCGGCTGCAAAAGTGCCCGAAGCAGACACAGCTTGGCGCTTCTGCCTCCCAGGGCGGTGGCCGCGATCCTCTGGATGCTGGCGTCGAAAAAGTCCAGCCCGATGTGCACCTTCTCCAGCCCGCCGCACCGCACAATTTCCTCCATAATGCTCAGGGTCTCCTCGTCCTGAATCACCACGTGATCACTGTCCCAGCGCACAGGACGGCTCACATGGAGCATCAGCTCCTGACCAAAGGCCAGATAGGAGCTGATCTTCGACGCCACCGACTCTGTGGGATGAAAATGTCCCGCATCCATGCAGACCATTGCCTTTTTCGTCTCCATACAATAATTTGTGTAAAACTCATGGGAGCCCGTCACATAGCTCTCACTCCCCAGCCCAAACAGCTTACTCTCCAGAGAATCCCCCTGATACCTAGGATCCAGCTCCTCCCGCAAAATCTCATCCAGGCTCTCCCTCAGCCTGAGACGAGGTCCCAGCTTATCCACAGTAATATCCTTGTAGCCGTCGGGGATCCAGTGATTGGTAATACACCTCTGCTTTAGCTCTCTGCCAAAGAATTCTCCTATCCGTCTGCTCCGCTTTCCATGCTCGATCCAAAACTCCCGGATTCCGTCGTCGCTGCTGGACAGGGTAAAACCATCCGCCGAATTTTCATGAGAAAAATAGGTGGGATTGAAGTCCAGCCCGATCCCCCGCTTTTTCGCAAAATCCACCCAGTGCTCAAAATGCTCCGGCTCAATTTCGTCCCGATCCACCCGGCCGCCCTTCTGGTCCAGATAAACCGCATGGGCGGCCACCTTTATTTTTCCGGGAATCAAGTCAAGCGCCCGATTCAGCTGCCGGAAATATTCTTCTTTATTTTCCGGCTTTCCCCCCATATTTCCGGTGGCGGCGATCCCTCCGGTCAGCCCCTGCCCCCGGTTTTCAAACCCGGTGAGATCATCAATCTGCCAGCAATGCACAGAGACCGGTATTTGCGCCAGACGGTCCAGCGCTTTTTCCGTGTCAACCCCGTATGTGGCATAGCACTCTCTGGCCATTTCATAGTTTCTCTCTGTCTGCCCCATAGCTTTCCCCCATCCTATTTTCCATGAAAATTTCTGATCTTACAAAACATATCCCGGAATATGGCGTCTCTGTCCATCTCGTACACGCACCGGATCAGATGGCGCCTGTCATCATAGGCGTACCTCCCATCCTCCGTAATAATGGGAGCATGCGCCAGCTTGCTGGGCGCCCAGCCGGGATCAATCACCAGCCCGACGGCTCCCACATCCCAGATCGGTTTGGACCAGGCAAAGGTTTCATGCTCATATTCCTTCACATTCCTCACCAGATAGTCCCCGATCTCATTGACTCCCCCCAGACAGTGCTCCAGCTCCGGAATGCTCGTCAGCAGAAATCCCGTCACCCCGAAGGCAGGGACCTGGATGAGGGGAACCCCGCTGTCAAACAGCACCCTCCCCGCCACCAGATCCTGCCCCAGGTTAAACTCCCTTTTTTCCGCCCAGTGGTATGCGTTGCCGCCGATCCACACCACCAGAATCCGCTCCATAATTTCCGGAGCCTTCACAATAGCGCTGGCGATATTCGTGGCGGCTCCGATCCCCACCACATACAGCGGCTCCTCGGAGGTGCATTCCAGGGCACACTGAATCAAATGCCCCACCGCCTCGCTGTCCTCATACTCCTCCTCACTCTCCAGCGGCGCCCGGCAGCCCCGGTAGGCCAGCCCCTCATCTTTGCCCGCATAGGCCAAAATCTTGCGTATTTCCTCATAGCTTTTTTCCATTCCGTCCGCCGGTCCGTCGCTTCGCTCATTGTGGAAAAGCGCCGCGTGAATTCCCTTCAGATCAATCCGCTCCTCGGAAAACAGGGCGTAAAAAATGGCAAACTGATCGTCAATCTCATTGTAGGTATCCGTATCCAGAATCATTTTCAGCCGCTTTCCCTCCGGTATTTCCATCCGTTTCAGCCGCTCATAGTCCGGTATGTCAAAATACTTCATAGTCCCTCCTTATCAGCCCTTGACCGCTCCCGCCGTCAATCCCTTCACCACCTGCTCCTGAAATAAGGCATATACCACCAAAGCCGGCACCGCCAGAATAATGATCCCGGCCGACAGCAGCCCATAGTCGCTGGAATACTGTCCCCGCAGCTTGTAGGTGGTGAGATTCAGGCTCGTCAGCTTCTGGTTCGTCAGGAAAATAAGAGCAAAGAAAAATTCATTCCACACATGCAGAAACACAAAGGTACCCACCGTGGCGATCCCGGTCCTGGCCAGCGGCAGCACCACTCTCCAGTAGGCTCCCACCACAGAACACCCGTCCAGGGCCGCCGCCTCCAAAAGCTCATCCGGCACCCCCTTCTGGATAAACCCCGTCATGATAAAGATGGCAAAGCCCAGCTCAATCACCGTATACACCACAATGATTCCAGTCCTGGTGTTATTCAAGTGCAGATTTCTCAGATTCACAAACATGGGAATCGCGATTGCCTGAGACGGAATCATCATCCCCAGGATAAAATAATAATAAAGAAGCTTTCTTTTCGCGTACTTTGCCAGATAAAATCCCACCATGGAGGACAGCAGGCAGACGATAAGCACCGTGGCAAAGGAATACACCAGGCTGTTCATCAGCCCCTTGAAAATATCCAGGGACTCAAACACCTTGGGAAAGTTTTCTTTGATCACGGGATCCGGCAAAGCAAAGGGTGTGGTAAAAATCTGATTGTTGTCCTTAAAAGAGATGAGAAAGACCCACAAAAGAGGAAACAGGCAGCTTCCGCACCACAGCATCAGCACCAGATGGCGAAATCCCTTCCCCAGGGTTACCCTTATTTTGGCGTTTTTCATTTTATTCATCTCCCCTCTACTCCTCTCTCAGCAGCTTCTGGGTGGCTGCGGTGCATGCCAATGTACACAGGAGAATCACCATGGCGATGGCACTTCCCTTTCCATAATTTCCCTTAACAAAGGTTTCCGTGTACATGTATACCCCCAGAAACGAGGAGGAATACCCGGGACCGCCCCAGGTCATGATATAGGAGTGCTCAAAGGCCTTAAAGCAGCCGGAAATGATCAGCACCGCACACATCATGGTGATTCCCTTCTGGATGGGCACTACGATATTCCAGAATACCCGGAAGCTCCCCGCCCCGTCAATCCTGGCACTCTCGATCACCTCCTCCGGGATCGACTGCATACCGGACAGCTGAATGATCACATACAGCCCGATATACTGGTAGGTCATGGGCACCATCACCACAAAAAAGACCACCTTCACATCCGACAGCCAGCTATGCTTTAGATTCTCCAGTCCCACCCACTGCAAAAAACTGTTTACCGGGCCGAACTCCGCGTTAAAAATGAGCGTAAACAGAAGCGCAATGGCGGAGGCCGACAAAACCACCGGGATAAAGATCAGAAAACGGTACACCCGGTACAGCCTTCTGGTCTGAAACAGCAGATAGCCGCCAATCAAACCTGCCGGAATCTGTATGACCAGTGAAATCACCACATTCATCAAGGAATTTTTCAAAACCATCTGAAAATCCTTATCCTTCAGAAAACCCAGATAGTAATCCCAGCCAATAAATTTCGGATCACTGATGGCATTCCACTTTGTCAGAGAATAGCCTCCGGTATTTACGATGGAGTACATGATAAAGTAGGTATAGATCAAAAAAGCCGGAACGATGAACACCAGAAAGGGAATCATTTTTTTCAATTTTGCAGCCTTCATATCCTTCTCCCCTTTTCATCGGAGAAGGGGCATTTGCCCCCTCTATACGTTCTCCAATATGGAAGTCTCACATTTCTCGATAAACTCCTCCCCGGAGATGCTGCCGGCCCACAGCTCATCCAATGCGTTGCAATAGTCGGTCTGAATGGCCAGTCCGGGAAGATTCTGCCAGATCATGGGATCTGATTCCATGTCATTCTCTGTTCTCCACTCCAGCACCTGGGTCATCAGCTTGGAGTCCAGCTTTGTGTAATCAATTTCTTTTTCCAGCTCACTGTCAATAGTGATCAAATAACCGCCCTGGGCAAGCTCCTTCGTGAAATCCCACATCAGGAAATCCATCAGCGCCACGATCGCGTCCTGCTTCTTCTCATCCTCCCAGCCCTTTTTGCTGATGCACCAGCAGTCGTTGGTGGTTCCCTGGATATGGTTGTCCGCCCTGTCCGTCTCCGCAATCTGCGGTATTTTGATAATCTCTGATTTTTCAATCACTTCGTCGGGAATCGACGCGAACTGCCAGCTCAGGGTATAGCACATGGCCGAATATCCCTCATTGTAGTAGGCTGTGGAAGGCGCCCAGTCTCCGGTGGAGCCCATCACGTCATCCGCAAAGCATCCCGCGTCCACCATCTCTTCAATCAAATCCGCCGCATATTTCATGGCGTCGGTCTGGAAGGTGGCAGTATTTACATCCTTCAGATTGTTTACATCCTCCACTCCTGAGGAGAACTGATCCACGATCTCATTGTAGAAAAAGTGAGAGGGATTTCCCAGCTTGGATCCCACATTCAGCGGCGTGATCCCGTTTTCTCTCAGAGTTTTGCTCACCTCCATCAGCTCGTCCCAGGTGGCAGGGGCTTCCAGTCCATACTGGTCAAAAATCTCCCGGTTGATCATAAATACGGCGGAGGCTCCCATCCTCGGCAGAGCTAAAATCTCCCCGTCAAAGGTACAAGGCCCCAGAGCCGCCTCCGAGAAATGGTCCGCTCCGATCACCTCACTCTTTTCCATGTATTCTTCACAGTCCGCCAGAACCCCGGCCGCCGCCAAATCTCTGCACACGGCTCCCGGCCAGTATTGCCAGACATCCGGCTCATTCCCGGAAGCCACATCCACAGCGATTTTGTTTTTCATCTCGTCCCCCGAGATTTCCTCCAGCTCCACGGTCAGGCCGGTCTTCTCACAGAACTCACTCAACATTTTGCGCCCAATCTCCGCATCTTCCCCCGCTCCCCAGTTGGGAGCAAACCGCAGCGTCACGCCCTCAAAGGGCTTTTCTCCGCTCTCGGCCGCCGCCGTACCACTAAAACCTGTCCCCAGCATCGCTCCCACCAGAAGCATTGATAATACCTTTCTCTTCATCTTATCTGTCCCTCCTAATACATGTAATGTCCCGGAAAAGCCTCCGGCCGGCTGGCCTTCCCCTGTAAGTTGTTGTGTGATTATTATATAATCCGCCTGTTTTTCCGGCAATCCCATTTATTTTTCCAATTTTTTACTTTTTTTGCTATTTCTATTTCTATTTATTCAAATCGCAGCAATTTATCTGCAATATACAGGAAAAATATGTGTTTTCCCCTTTCATTGACATATTTTTTTAAAATAGTATAATCTAAAGAGAGCATTTCACAGACAACAAGGAGAAAATCGTATGTCAAAACGGCTGATTAACACCAAATTTTTATTAACAATACTGATCTTTGCGGCGGCCATTATTCCAAGTATCTCGGCTTCTTTTTTATACTATTTTACAGAGCGCCAGTCTCTCACCAGTCAGGCCATCAGCTATGAATACCAATTTCTGAACGACATAAAGAGAGGAGTCTCCGAGCTGAAGGAGCGGCTGGAAAAAATACAGTATGAGGCCACCTCCCAGTTTGTCACCACGAATATGGACGCCATCGAAATCTCGAACCTCAAGGAGGGGCAGATCAAAAACATCCGCTCTCTGGAAAATCTTTTACAGAGCATCCGCCGCACCACTCCGGGGCTTCACAATATTTATCTCATCAATACGGAGGGAAAACGCATTATCTACAGCTCCACCTACTCCTGCGATCAATCCTTGCTGCTGTCCAAGCCCTGGGTCAATTCCGGCTACACCACCTCCCGGGAATGGAACATGATTCCACCCCATACTCCGGATTACGCGGCCATAAATTCCCCCCAGTCAGAGCAAAGCTGTCTGTCCTTTGTCACCGGCCTGGTGGATCTTAACAAGGATGAATCCTTTGAATATATTTTGCAGGTGGACGTCGACACAGAGTATCTGATCTCTCTTGCCCAGTCCACCCAGGATGAGGCGGCGGATCCGGTGGCCGTCTATGCGGCCTCCAGTCTGATCAACACCATCTGTTATACGGAGGAAGAGCGTCAGATCCTGGACCGTTATCTCAGCGCCCCGGGGACAGAAGAACCCCAGGTGGAGGAGCTTGGGACCTACCTTCTATCCCGAATTACGATTCCTGAGCTGGAGCTGTATTTCTGCAAGCTGTCCCGGCCTCTGGACGGCTCCGGTTTTCACAGGCTGATCCTGCAGCTTCTGCTGCTGATTCTGCTCTCCTTTCTGGTGGCCGCCATCTGCGCTGTCTGGATCGTCCATCTGTTCATCACCCCCTTTGAGCAGCTGATTCAGGGGACCATGCCGGGGATTGAAAATACCGCCTGCCTCAAAAAGGTATCTATTTCCTGCAACAACTCGGATATCTATCAGATTGCGGAGCATTTTAATATTCTGATTGACCGGATCAATCATCTGCTGGAGCGCTCCGTACAGCACGAAAAGGAGAAGTGCGACATTCAGATGCGGATGCTTCAGGCCCAGATCTCCCCCCACTTTCTCTACAATACTCTGAACTCCGTCAAATGGCTGGCGCTGATCCGGGGCCAAAATGAGATTGCCGACACCATCACCTCCCTGGTGGACCTGCTGGAATACTGCTGCAGAGATACAAAATCCTTGACCGCCCTGGGCGATGAAATTGAATTCCTGAAAAATTATATCCGAATCCAAAAATCCAGAAACCCGGACAACAAAATTACGGTGCTCTATGACACGGCCGAAATCAATCAGTACCGGATTTTAAAGCTGTCCCTCCAGCCGGCGGTGGAAAATGCCTTTCTGCACGCCTTCTCAGAGACTTCCCAGCATCCGGAGATTCTCATCACGGGCAAAGCCGAAGGCCGGCGGCTGATTCTTCAGATCATCGACAATGGAATCGGCTTTGATATCAGTATGATCCAGAAAAACCTGACGGGAATCGGAATTAAAAATGTGGACGAGCGAATCAAGCTGACCTTTGGGGCTGAGTTTGGGCAGACTATCACGAGCAGAATCGGGGAGGGCACCACTGTAACTCTTACCCTGCCCCTGATCGCCCCGTGAGATCTGACGGACTGCTCTGCTGAATGGAACAAAGGAGGAAACGATATGAGAACAATTTTGTTGGTGGATGACGAGGCCATTGTGCGGATTGGTGTAAAAACCTGTGTAAATTGGGAAGCGCTGGGAATCGAGCGAGTCTTTGAGGCGTCCAACGGTGCGGAAGCGCTGGAGATTATTCGGACCGAGCAGGTGGATCTGGTGATCACCGACATCAAGATGTCGGTGATGGACGGCTTTGCCATGCTGGAGGAGCTGAGGACCAGAAAAAATGCCCCAAAAACGATCATCATGAGCTGTTATAACGATTATGAGACGATGCATCAGGCCATCCTCTATGGTGTAAAGGACTTTTTATTCAAGCCCAAAATGTATCCGGCGGATATTGAACAGTCCATTCGGAAGCTTTTTTCCAAGACGGATCACAGCGCTCCCCTGACCCAGGAATTGATCGACCGCCTGTCCCCCTCCAATTATTTGGAAAGCTTTTCCTCCTTCGTAGATCTGCTCCGCACCCACGAGACCGACGCCGGGGATATTGTGAAATGTGTAAATCAGTTCACGGTCCGGATGATGGAGCTGGACACGCCTAAGCAGGGCTCCCTCCATTCCTTCTGCTCCCTGCTCTTTCAAAAATTGTATGAGCTGAAAAAGACGGACTCCAGGGAAGAGTGTCTGGAGCTTTTAGACAGCCTGATCCAGTCTCAGGAGACTCCCTCCATCCGGGAAAAACTGTCAAAGGCGCTGGCCTTCATCGACCGGAATCTGTCAAACCCCAATCTGTCCCAGGAGATGGTGGCGGACCATGTGAGCCTCAGCCCCTCCTACTTCTGCCGGCTATTTAAGAATGAGATGGGCCTCGGATACTCCAGCTACATTGTCAAGCGGCGGATCGAGCTGGCCGACCGGCTTCTGACCTCCACGGATATGAAGACCGGCGAAATCGCTCTGGCGGTGGGCTACACCAATGAACATTATTTTTCCAGACTGTACAAGGAGTACACGGGACATGCGATGAAAAAATTTAAAAGCTCCCTGGAGACTCCTCTGTCTTAGATCATGTTTGTTTTTAGTTTAATATGGTTTCAAACACGTTCGGAATAAGAGAGGTGGAGCAAAAAATCAGCCAGGGACCGACGGCAGTCTGTTTTGCCGCGGCCCATGGCTGATTTTTTCATTTTATGAACAATGGCCTCCCTACAGAAGCTTCCCCATCACGATCTCATCCCGATAGGTTCCATCCTCCAGGCGGAAGGCACGTTTTGTGGTGCCCCACTCCTCAAAGCCCAAGTTCCGGTACAGGCGCCGGGCACGGTGGTTGTCGGAGAAGACGCCCAGCTCCAGTTGTTCGCAGCCCAGAGCTCTGGCCTGGAAGATGGAGGCTTTCATCAAAAGGCTGCCGATGCCCAGCCCCCAGTAGGGCTGGCGGACGGCGATGCCAAGGGTGGCCCGGTGGCTCATCTTCCGGCCGGGTCCCATTGCGTTTACCCCCACATTTCCTGCCAGGCGGCCCTCCACATAGGCCGCCAGCATGAAGCTGTCTCTGCTGCCTATCTGTCTTTCCAGGAACTGCTCTTCCTCCTCCATCGTCATGCTGACCTCATCCGGGTAGCGTATCATGAAATATGTCTCCCCGGAAACTTTTTTCAGAAAGTCCAGCATTTCCGCCGCGTCCTGTGGCTGAGGGCTTCTCAGTACACAGGCTCTGCCGTCATGTAGGATGGTTTCCTTTGGTTCGATTCTCATAGTGGTCTCCTTCTCTGTGATCTCTTTTTCCGCTCCGGCAGCCCCCTTAACCGCAGGTCATTTTTCCGTGAGCTTTTTGGGGTTCCCGGCAGGCTTCTCCGATGGCCGATCACGGCCCCGGATCTTTGACGTGTACAGGCTTACTCCATGTCAAACTGGCTCTGATAGAGCTTGTAGTAGGCTCCCTTTCTCGCCATCAGCTCCTCATGGCTCCCGGACTCCAGGATCTTTTTGTTGTCGATGTAGAAGATCCGGTCGGCGCCCCGGATGGTGGAGAGGCGGTGGGCGATGATGAAGGAGGTGCGCCCCTTCAGCAGCGCCTCGATCCCCTGCTGTACCAGAATCTCCGTGTGGGTGTCGATACTGGAGGTGGCCTCGTCCAGAATCAGGATTCTGGGGTCGGACATCATGGTGCGGGCAAAGGCAAGGAGCTGGCGCTGGCCGATGGAAAGCTGGCCGCTGCGCTCGCTGATCTTTGTATCATAGCCCTGCTCCATCCTCATGATAAAATCATGGGCATTCACCGCCTTCGCCGCGGAAATCATCTCGTTTGTCATGTCAGCGTCAAATTCCAGCTCGCTTCTGCCGTAGCAGATGTTTTCCCGCACCGTGCCGGAAAACAGGAAGGTGTCCTGGGTCATGACGCCCATCTGGCCGCGCAGGCTTTTCAAAGTCACGTCGTGAATGTCATATCCGTCCACCAGGATCCGCCCGGACGTCACGTCGTAGAACCGGCTCACCAGATTTACGATGGTGGTTTTGCCCGCTCCGGTGGGGCCCACCAGAGCGATGGTCTCCCCCGGCTTTACGGAAAAGCTCACATCCTCCAGCACCAGCCGGTCCGGCTCGTCGGTGTAGGCGAAGCTCACGTGATCAAACTCCACACTGCCCTCTATGGTGGGCAGCTCCCCCGCCCCCTCCCGGTCCGTGATCTCCGAGGGGGTATCCAGAATGTCAAAAATCCGCTCCGCCGCGGAGATGTTCGTCACAATTTTGTTGTAGAAGCTGGCCAGATTGCGGATCGGGCTCCAGAACATTCCCAGATAAGAGGAAAATGCCATAAAGGTGCCGATGCCCACCTTCTCCACTCCCACGATCCGGATACCAATGAAATACAGAAGAAAGCTTCCCAGCCCCCAGGTGATCTCCACCAGGGCCCCAAACATATCCGATACCCGCACCGCATCCACGAAGCTCTTATGGTATTCGTCGCAGAACAGATCAAAATCGGTCTGCTTCTCCTGCTCCGCCGCAAAGCTCTGGACAATGCGGATGCCGGAAAGATCCTCGTGGATAAAGGCGTTCAGATTAGAATTCTTTTTCCGGTGAATCTGCCAGAGCTTGTGCGCCTTGAATTGAATCAAGAACATGCAGACGCAAAGAGGCGGAATCATCAAAAGCGCCGCAGAGGCCAGCTGCCAGTTCTTTACCAGCATGATCACCGTCACGCCAATGATGGTCAGAAGGTCCGGCAGCAGCTTAGTCACACTGTCAGACAGCACCTCCTTCAGAGAGTTCACATCTCCCACCACCCGGGCAAGGATTTTTCCCGTGGGGCGGCTGTCGAAAAAGTGAAAGCTCAGAGTCTGAATATGCTCATACAGCTCCTGGCGGATGGTCAGAAGCACCTGGTTTGTCACCTCCGCCATGGTTATCATATATTTTCTCGTGGACGCCCGGAACACCGCAAACAGCAGAAAGGCCAAAATGGCCAGCCGCGTCAGCCCCTCTACATCGGAATTGGCCACATAGACATCCACCGCCCGCTCGATCATCAGCGGGGTGGCCAGCGTCACGCCCAGGGTAATCAAGATCAAAAGGCTCACAAAAGCCAGTGTCTTTTTGTAAGCCAGCATATAGCGGTAGAGCCGGATCAGCGTGTCCTTTTTCGGCACCTCCCGCTGCAGCTCATCCTGGCTGGCTGTATTTATCGCCATGGGGTTATTCCCTCCTTTCAATCAATCTATCACACCATTTTATGACATAGCCGTCTGCACACACCAGGTCTGGTAGTATCTGCCCTTTTTCTCCATCAGCTCCTGGTGGGTGCCCCGCTCCGCAATGGTATTGTCATCCAGAATAATAATCTCATCCGCATGGCGCACGGCGGAGATCCGGTGGGCCACAATCAGCTTGGTGGAGCCGGCGCTTTGCTCCAGATTTTTCTGGATCAACTTTTCCGTCTCCATATCGAGAGCCGAGGTGGCGTCGTCCAATATCAGCACCGGAGACTCCTTCGCCAGGGCTCTGGCAATGCTGACGCGCTGCTTCTGCCCGCCGGACAGGCCCACGCCCCGCTCTCCGATCACCGTATCGTACTTCTCTCCCAGCTGTTCGATGAACCGTGCGGCCCCCGCTGTCCGGGACGCCCGCTCCACCGTTTCCTGATCCATAAGCTCCCTCCGCCCCGTCTTCACGTTTTCCGTGACGGAATCGGAAAACAGGAATACCTCCTGCATCACCACCGACACGGAGGAGCGCAGCTGAGCCAGGGGAATCTCCCGGATATCCCGGCCATCCAGCAGGATCCGGCCCTCGGTCACATCATAAAAACGCTGAATCAGATTGACGATGGTGGTTTTGCCGGAGCCGGTCATCCCCATGATGCCCAGGGTTTTGCCCGGACTGATCTGAAAGCTCACGTCCTTCAGGATCTGATGGCCCTCCCGCTCCAGGCTCACATGGTCAAAGGTAATCTCTCCCCTCACCTGCTCCAGAGGCTTCGCGTCCTCCCGGTCCGCAATCTGGGGCCGCTCCTTTGCCACCCTCTGTATCTTTTTCCAGGAGGCAAAGGCCGACGCGATATCGTTGCTGAGCCATCCCAAAATCTCCATGGGCCAGATGATATTGTTGGCGTACTCTGAGAAGGCTCCCAGATCCCCCATGGTCATCCGGCCGCCGATCACCAGCAGGCCGCCCACAATGACCACCGCCAGCAGCATCACCTTTCCCAGAAAGGTGATGACGGGCTGATGGTCGGCCACCAGCCTGGTCTGGCTCAGATTCAGCTCATAAAATTTCCGGTTGTGGCGGCTGAATTTCCGAATCTCATAGGATTCCTTGGCAAAGGCCTTCACGGTGCGCACGCCGGCCAGGCACTCCTGAGCCACCGTGTTCAGCTCCGCCGTCTCCTCGCTGATGGCGTCGTAAACTCCTCCCAGACGGTTTTCCAGCCGCACGGCACAGAAACCGATCATCGGCAGCACCGCCAGAGGCACCAGAGTCAGCCACGGATTCAGCCGAAACATACAGACCATTACAAACACGGTATGTACCAGCGCCTCCACAGCCAGAATCCCGATAAACCCCGTCACCGCCCAGACCTTATCCACGTCCTCCTTCACCCTCGTCATCAGCTCTCCGGTATTGTGACGGTCAAAAAAGTCCACGGACAGGGACTGGACGTGGCGGAACAGGTCCTTTCTCATATCATTTCCCACCGACACGCCGATGTAATCGTACATAAATTCCTTCGCGTACTGAAAGACGGCCCGGCCCAGGCCGATCCCCACCAGTCCCAGCAAAAGCCCCATCAACAGCTCCGTCTGTCCGCCCACGATTACGTCATCGATGACGCGCTTGGTGATCTGGGGAGCCATCATATCCAGCAGGATGCTGACTACCATACTTAGAAATCCCAGCACATACAGATGCCGGTAGCGTCCCATATATACCCGTAATTTCTTCATTTCACTTCTCCTTTCCTATTCTATTTTCCTTCCTCGCCGCCTTTTCCGCGCAGCGGGCCAAGGCCTTCTCTGCCCCGGCCGTCTCATTTGGAAAAATCAATGTCCCTTTCTCACGCTCATCCCGGTCCCCTCCTTCGATGCCTCGTATCAAATGCTGTCAGAGCCGATTACCAAACAAAAAGCTGCCGGCAGGGATTCATCCACTGCCCGGCAGCCGCGTCTGACGAACTGTATTTTTTCACCCTCCCCACTCCGGCACCGCTCCCGGAGTATGCGAAAAAGGCGTCAAAAAACCGCAGTCCATACAGACTGCGGCAGGTAATCCATGGTATGCGACAATCCTGTGATCCGACTGTCAGCATTTTTCCCCGAGGCAGACTGTGCTTGCGTTTCTTCCCGTGTGTTTCTGATCATATGCCACTCCATTACGCTTCATTGTGCTGCCTCCTTTCTTTTTTCTTGTAATGACTGTCTTTTATCTTAATTGGAAAACTCTGACATGTCAAGAGGAATTTTAAAAACTTTACCAAAAGAATGATTTGGATTTTGATGGAGAACATGATAAGATGGGGAATGTGCCGAAGGGAGAGGTGAAAAATGGTCCGGCTTCGGCGAAAGGTCTATATTCAGGGGGAATGGGAAATGAATTACTCGGATTTGATCATTTTTATCATGGAGATCTTGGGGACGGTGGCCTTTGCCTCCTCGGGCGCCATGCTGGGGATCCGCAGAAAGATGGATCTCTTCGGCGTGAATGTGCTGGGGATCACCACGGCGGTGGGCGGCGGGATGATCCGGGATCTGATTCTCGGCATCACGCCTCCCGCCATGTTTCAGAATTCTGTCTACGCGGCGGCGGCGATCATCACCTCCACGGTGCTGTTCACCGTGGTTTACCTGGTCAAGAGATGGGGATTTTTCTCGGCTCCCCGGGATATTCCTGAGGAGGAGCGGCCAAGCCGCCCCACCCAATGGCAGCGGCACGAGCTCCGGGGGTTGGGGGGATACCTACACGAGCAGACCTTCTCCCGGAGCTTTATTCGATGGTATGACCGGGTGATGCTGTTCTGCGACACGGTGGGGCTGGGAATTTTCACGGTGATGGGCAGCTACGCGGCGGTCCGGGCCGGATACGGCGGAAATCATTTTCTGGTGATCTTTGTGGGAGTGCTGACGGGTGTGGGCGGCGGTGTGGTCCGGGATATGATGGCCGGGACGATGCCCTACATTTTCCTGAAGCACGTCTATGCCGTGGCCTCCCTGGCGGGCGCCCTGCTCTACTCCTACCTGCACCCTCATATGGACAACCTGAGCAGTATGATGATCGGCGCCGCCGCCGTCATCGCCATCCGGTTCCCGGCCGCCTACTACCGCTGGAATCTGCCCCGGGCCAGTTAGCCGGCCGTCCTGATTGCGTTTGGAAATTGCTTAATCTGGATGGCCGGTCCAATTTGCGGGATATCCGAGGGAGAATTACGGCCAGATCAAGCCCTCCGTACATATCGGAATTCTCACCCAAAACCCATTTCCCGAAGTCCGGGAGCTTTACAGCGAATACCTTATGATGAATCCGAAAAATCAACACATATTCAGTAGCAATTTTTCGCTCCGTATGTTAGACTTAAGTCAGATTAATCATAGAACGGAAAAAGATTCTCAGACAGAGCTGGTCTGCTGGGCTCGCCTTTTCCGGGCCACAACATGGGAGGAGATTCGTATGCTGACTGAAAATTCAGATGCTTTGAAGGAGGCCGCGGATTATCTGCGGGAGCTGAGCCAGGAGGAAAAAATCCGGCAGCAATGCGAAGGCCGGGAACGGTATTATATGGACATGAGCTGCGCCAAGAGTGAAGGCCGGGCAGAGGGCAGAGCGGAGGGCAGGGCCGAGGGACTGGCGGAAGGTGACGCCAGACGAACGGCTCTTATGTTTGCGCTGATCACCGCTATGTCGGAGGACCAAAGGCTTTCTGACATTCCCCGGCTGGCAAAGGATCCGACTTTCTATCAGGAAATGCTGCGGCATTATCACATCGAAGAATCTGCGGAATAATATGACTATGGCATCACAGCCGGAAGCTTTCTGAAAATGATGCCCGCTTTTCATTCAGAAATCTTTTGAAAAATAACATGGGACATGTCGAAAATCGCAGGCAATTTTCAAACATGTCCCGGCATATGGAGGCGGCCGGAGCTCACTGCTCCATCTGCCGTCCCATAAAACCTGCGGCGCACTTGGCCAGAACCTGCTCGGTCTCTCCCATCTGATGATGATTGTCCCTGCTGCGGAGGATGACGGAGCCGATCACATCCCCCTCGCAGAGAATGGGGCTGATGACCTGGGGCAGACTCTCCTCCGCGTCGTCCTTTGTGATTTTTACGTGGTTTTTGGACTGACTATCTGACAGGACGTGTTCCCGGTCGCTCATGATCTCCTCCAGCTGTCCGGTCACCGGCGTTCCGATGGTCTCTTTTTTGATGCCCCCGGCGGCGGCGATCACCTGATCCCGGTCTGTGATGCAGACGCTGTGGCCTGAGGCGGCGGCCAAAGCCTCCGCATACTCCTTGGCAAAGCTCCCCAGCTCGCCGATGGGAGAATATTTTTTCAGTATGATTTCCCCCTCCCGGTCCGTAAAGATCTCAAGGGGATCGCTCTCCCTGATGCGGAGTGTGCGGCGGATCTCCTTCGGGATCACCACCCGCCCCAGATCATCTATTCTTCTCACTATTCCTGTTGCTTTCATCAAAATTCCCTCCATTTATCTATACTCGTATTTGACGGAAATGCCGTGATTCTAGTATCTGTAAACGGAGGGTTTTTATACCTTACGCAAAAATTGCTTTTTTATTTTTTACCGGCGCCATCAGAACTCATCCGCTACGCTCCAGTATATTGGGAGCGGGAACCAGTCCCGGGGAATTTTGTCATTCCACTCCTCCTCGGAAAGGCCCGCCCTGTCTCCGCCTGAGGTCAGGAAGGACAGCAGGAGCTCATGGGCCTGGCGGCGGTCCAGGATCAGAGGGGCGGGGCCGCTGTCCCGGACCACCTCCAGCTCCCTCCCGTCCCAGGTCACGGTGACGGGCTGGCCCTCCAGCACCGCCGAGAAGGCGCCAGGAGTCAGGCCCAGCGTTTTTGCCTTCAGTGTCAGGTAAGCCTCCAGCACATTGGCGTAATTCAGGATGCGGTACAGGCCCTGGCCGCACCGCTCCAGATGGAAGTCCTCAGCCACCGCGGCCAGATCTCTCACCTGCTCCCGCTGGTAGACCGGAACGCTGATCCGAACCTGTTCCATTCCCCGCCAGGCCATATAGGCCGCGACAATCGTCGTAAGACGGACCATCCCAGGGCAGGCGTCACCCCTTCCCGAACTGTCCATCCCTGGGCAGACTGCCACATTCCCCGTGCCATCCGTCCCTTGACTGGCGTCACCTCTTCCCAAACGATCCGCCCTTACACAGGCCGCCTCCGTGATCTGCCCCGTCCCGGAGCACACCAGGTACCCGCTCAGCTCCCCGTCCACATATGCGCCCAGGACATCAGCCCCGAAAGTGGAAAGGACCGCCTCCATCCGCTCTGGCTCCCGGACCACGAAGGCCGGCTTTTCCTCGTTCAGCCTTTTCGCAAATGCCGCCCGCTCCCGGGGACAGGCCGCCTCAAACAGCGGACCGAAGGTGATCCTGTCCAGATCCGCCTTGTTGATTCCATGGCGCACATTGGCCTGATCCATGATAAACACATACCTCATACTCCCCGGCTCAAAGCCGAAATAGCCGTAGCGCTGCCGCTGTCCGTCCAGCACCAGAAGATCACAGTCATCCTCCAGCTCCCTCAGCCAGTCATTCATCAAATGCTTCATGTGCCCCTCGCCTCTGGCCTTGGGATGCACCGCCACAGAGCCCACATAGCCTGCCCGCAGCTTCTTTCCCGCCGCCATCACCGTCTCCGGCAATACCGCGATCAGCGCCCGCAGCCTGCCCCGCTCATCCACCGCCACCCGGTGGATGGACGCCATCTCCGGCCCGGCCTGGTACACCTTCGGCAGCATTTTTTCAAAATCATGGGGCCGGTGGGATATGCTGAACACGTAGTTGATCAGCTCGATACAATCCTCCCACTCCTGGGGCCGGGCGATTCTGTATTCTGTCATCTCTTCCCTCCTCCGTTACTCTCACTTCTTTTTCTGAGTCAGCTTTACATTCTCTCTTCCGAAGATCCGGGACAGCTCCTCCATCATGGCCTGGTCGGCCCGGATGGTCCAGTTTTCGCCCAGATGGCGCACCGCCCGGGGATTCCGGACATAGATGGCCACGTAGTCCTTGCCGTCGGAGTTTCGCAGCAGGGAGAAGAGCTGCTGCTCCTTCTCCTGATACTCCTCCATGTCCGCGAACTGGACCCACAGCTCGTTGGGCACCTCGGCAAATTTCCAGATCTTTTCACAGATCAGCTTGCTGGGCTTGTCATCCTCGGCGTTTACCCGCCCCTGGACAAAGACCTTCTCATCCTCCACCAGGTACTGCTGGTTTTTCTCGTAATCCCTGGGAAATACCACCACCTCCACGGTCCCCACCAGATCCTCGATGGTCAGGAAGGCCATGGTTTTGTTGGTTTTCGTATATTTGACCGTCTTTCCCGCGATCATGCCGCCGATGACAGCCTTTGCGCCGTCCTCCACCCGGGCCTTGCCCGTCTCCTCATCCAGGGCAAAATCGGAGGTCACATTGGAGATTCCCTTCCGCCACAATGCCTCATACTTTTCCAGAGGGTGACCGCTGACGTAGATCCCCAGCACCTCCTTCTCGAAGGCCAAAAGCTGCTCCTTGTCGTACTCTCCCACATCGGGAAGCCTGACCTCGTACTCCTGCTTTTCCTCCTCCCCCATCAGGTCAAAGAGCGTCATCTGCCCCGTCATCGCCGTCTTTTTTTCCTGAATCACCTGATCCATCAGGCTGGCGTAAATCTGCATAAACTGCTTTCTGGTACCGCCCAGGCTGTCCATGGCCCCGGCCTTGATGAAGTTCTCGATGGTCCGCTTGTTAGTCTCCTTCCCGGTGAGCCGGTAGATGAAATCCTTCAGATTCCGGTAGGGCCCTCCCTGTCCCCGCTCCTGGACGATGGCCTCGATCACCGGACGCCCGATGCTCTTGATGGCCCGCAGGCCGTAGCGGATATTCCGGCCGTCCACGGAAAAGCCGCTCTCCCCCTCATTGATGTCCGGCGGCAGAATCTGGATCCCCATCTGGCGGCAGGTCAGGATGTACTCCGCCACCTTGGAGGGATTGTCGATGACGGAGGTCATCAGGGCCGCCATAAATTCCACCGGGTAATAATATTTCAGATAAGCGGTCTGATAAGCCACCAGGGCGTAGGCGGCCGCATGGGATTTGTTGAAGGCGTACTTGGCGAAATCCGTCATTTCATCGTAAATTTTGTTGGCGGTCCGCTCATCGATCCCGTTGGAAATGCAGCCTGGCACTCCCTCCTCCGGGTTTCCGTACACAAAGTTCTGGCGCTCCTTCGCCATCACCGCCGCCTTTTTCTTGGACATGGCCCGGCGCACCAGGTCACTCCGGCCCAGAGTATAGCCTCCCAGATCCCGCACGATCTGCATCACCTGCTCCTGGTAAACGATACAGCCGTAGGT
>CAZGRM010000046.1:8956-19091 GCA_964528295.1 uncultured Lachnospiraceae bacterium | reverse complement strand
GGACGAGGGTGTGACCCGGCAGGATATTGTGGACGAGTTCAAGTGCTGCAATGTCTACACCAAGGAAAAGTGCAAGAAGTGCTTCGCCAAGTTTTATTGCAGCGGCGGATGCGCCGCCAATTCCTACAATTTCCACGGCACGATCCAGGACGCCTATGATATTGGCTGCGAGCTTCAGCGCAAACGCGTGGAGTGCGCGATTATGATCAAGGCGGCACTGGCGGAGGCATAGATCAAAGCGGTGAGGAATAACGTCTGCTGTTCCAAACCGCGGAAAAGAATAAAGGAGAAAAATCATGAACAAGAAAAAGGCAAGAATTACCCTTGTCGTGTTGGCCGTTTTGCTGGTATTGATGGCATATACGTCCATCTTCGGCATCGGTAAGACAGGAACCGGCGCGGCCAGAAACATTATCCTTGGTCTGGACCTTTCAGGCGGCGTCAGCATCACCTACCAGGCTGTGGGCGATACTCCCTCCGCGGAGGACATGGACGACACCGTTTACAAGCTGCAGCAGCGTGTCCAGGGCTACAGCACGGAGGCCCAGGTTTACCAGGAGGGCGCGGACCGGATCAATATTGAGATCCCCGGTGTCAGCGACGCCAACGCCATCCTGGAAGAGCTGGGAAAGCCCGGTTCACTGGAATTCACTCTGTCGGACGACACCGTAGTGCTGACTGGTACCCAGGTGGCCACAGCTTCGGCTAAGACGCAGCAGAACTCCACCACCGGAGCCAGAGAGTATGTGGTGCAGCTGGATCTGACCAGTGAAGGCGCGGAGGCCTTTGCGGAGGCCACCAGCGCGAATGTGGGAAATATCATCTATATCGTTTATGACGATGAGGTGATCAGCGCACCCAGGGTAAATGAGGCGATCACAGGCGGTACCGCCATCATTTCCGGTATGAGCAGCATCGAAGAGGCCCAGAATCTGGCCGCCTCCATCCGAATCGGCTCTCTTTCCCTGGAGCTGGAGGAGATCCGCTCCAACGTGGTGGGCGCCCAGCTGGGTGAGAATGCCATCAAGACCAGCCTGATCGCGGGCGGTATCGGTCTGGCCATCGTGATCATTTTCATGATGATCGTTTACCATCTGCCCGGCGTGGCCGCCGGACTGGCCCTGCTGATCTATACCTTGCTGGATCTGCTGGCGCTGAATGCCTTTGACCTGACGCTGACTCTGCCGGGTATCGCGGGTATTATTCTTTCCATCGGTATGGCCGTGGACGCCAACGTGATTATTTACGCCCGTATTCAGGAGGAGATCGCCGCCGGAGCGGCGGTGAAGGGAGCCATCCGCACCGGATTTAAGAAGGCGCTGTCCGCGATTCTGGACGGCAATATCACCACCCTGATCGCGGCCTTCGTGCTGAATCTGATGGGTACAGGAAGTGTTAAGGGCTTCGCCCAGACATTGGCTCTTGGTATTGTACTTTCCATGTTTACGGCGCTGGTGGTTTCCAGACTGCTGATCACCGCGTTCTATGAGCTGGGAATGAAGGATCCGAAATATTACGGAACGGCGAAGGAGAGAAAGCCCATCAACTTCCTCGGAAAGTGGCACATCACCTTTGCGGTGGCTGTTGTGGTAATCCTGCTGGGGCCGGTGTTTATGGGGATCAATTCCGCCTCCGGCAACGGAGCGCTGAACCTGAGCATGGATTTCCAGGGCGGTACCTCCACCAGCGTGACCTTTGAGGAGGATCTTTCCATCGAACAGCTGGACTCCGATGTGAAGCCTCTGTTCCAGGATGTGACGGGAGACGCGGAGATTCAGACCCAGAAGGTGGCGGGCTCCAATGAGGTGTATATCAAGACCAGAGTGCTCTCTCTGGATGAGAGAGAGGCTGTGTCCGAGGCGATTCAGGAGGCCTACGGTGTGGAGGAGAAGGCCATCTCCTTTGAGACGATTTCCTCCACCGTCAGCGATGAGATGAGGCAGGACGCGGTGGTGGCCGTGATCGTTGCCACGATCTGTATCCTGATTTATATCTGGTTCCGGTTTAAGGATATCCGTTTCGCGGGCTCCGCCGTGCTGGCGCTGCTTCACGACGTGCTGGTGGTATTCGCCTGCTACGCGGTGGTTCGGATTTCTGTGGGCAACACCTTCATCGCGTGTATGCTGACCATTGTGGGTTATTCCATCAATGCCACCATCGTTATCTTTGACCGTATCCGGGAGAATCTGGTGATTATGAAGAAGGATTCTCTGGAAAATGTGGTAAACACCAGTATTACTCAGACTTTGACCAGAAGTATCTACACCTCCTTCACCACCTTCGTGATGGTGGCGGTGCTGTACATCCTGGGTGTGGCTACCATCAAGGAATTCGCTTTGCCGCTGATCGTTGGTATCGTGGCCGGAGGCTATTCTTCCGTGTGCGTGACCGGCGCGCTTTGGTATCTGATGAAGACCAAGGGCGCGAAGGCGAAGAAATAAGAGCGTTTACAGACCTGTCTGTGATTCTTTACTGAATAGACAACAGCGAGAATGGCTGCTGCCGGATACGAATTCCGTTTCCAGCGGCGGCCGTTCTCTTTTCAGATACGGTACTTTTTCAAGGAAGGCGTTTTTCGAATGACGCGCCTTTGAGGGAAGGGCATAATCGTATATTTTTAGGATGGTACATACATGAATGAGAAATGGTTTTTGGCGGCAAAAAAAGCGGATTTCCAGGGGATCGCCCGGCGGTTTGGGATTGACCAGGTGACGGCCCGGCTGATCCGGAACCGGGACGTGGTCACTGAGGAGGAGATCCGGCGCTATCTGAACGGGGATCTGGGAGATCTGTACCCGCCCCGGAAGCTGAAGGGCTGCCAGGAGGCGGCGGAGCTTCTTTTGGAAAAAATCCGGCGGGGAAAGAGCGTGCGGATCATTGGGGATTACGATATTGACGGGGTGAACGCCACCTACATTCTCTATCGGGGGCTGAAGCGGTGCGGCGCAAGGGTAGATTACGAGATCCCGGACCGGATGAAGGATGGATACGGCCTGAATGTGACGCTGCTTCGCCTGGCGCTGGAGGAGGGAGTGGACACGGTGATCACCTGCGACAACGGAATTTCGGCCATCGACGAGATCGCCTATGCGAAGGATCAGGGAATGACCGTGATCGTGACAGACCACCACGAGCCGCTGTTTCTTGCGGCGGGAGAAGCGGGGGATTCCGGGGCGGACCGGGCTGTCCTGGTGCCGGCGCCGGAGGAGGGAAGGATCTACCGTCTGCCCCCGGCCGATGTCCTGGTCAATCCCAAGCAGCCCGGCTGTTCCTACCCCTACAAGAAGCTTTGCGGCGCCGCCGTGGCCTGGAAGGTGATGACGGTGCTCTATGAGCTCCGCGGCCTCCCCGCCGACGAGGCGGAGGAATTTCTGGAATTTGCCGGTTTCGCCACGGTGGGAGACGTGATGGATCTGGACGGGGAGAACCGAATCATCGTGAAGGAGGGGCTGAAGCGGCTGCGAAGGACCGGAAATCCCGGCCTGCGGGCCCTGATCCAGGCGAACAATCTGGATTTTGATTCCATCAGCTCCTACCACATCGGTTTCGTCCTTGGACCCTGTGTCAACGCCAGCGGACGGCTGGACACGGCGAAGCGCTCCCTGCGCCTTCTGCTGGCGGAGGATCCGGGCGAGGCGGCGGAGCTGGCGGGCCAGCTAAAGGAGCTGAACGATGAGCGGAAGCTGCTGACCCAGCAGGCCGTGGAGGAGGCCTGCGCCATGATCGAGGCCCCGGAGAGGGAGGGGGCAGAGCCGGGGGGCGGCAGGCCCCGCCTGGCAGACCGGGTGCTGGTGGTGTATCTTCCCCGCTGCCATGAGAGCATTGCCGGTATCGTGGCCGGGCGGCTGCGGGAGCGCTACGGAAGGCCGGCCTTTGTGGTGACGGAGGGGGAGACCTCGGCCAAGGGCTCCGGCCGGTCCATTGAGGCCTACTCCATGTTTGAGGAGATGGTAAAGTGTCAGGATCTCTTTCTGAAATTCGGAGGCCATCCCATGGCCGCCGGCTTCTCCCTGGAGAGAGAGCGGATCGGAGAGATGCGCCGCCGCCTCAATGAAAACTGTGCCCTGACCTGGGAAAGCATGGCGGAGCGGGTCATGATCGACGTTCCCATGCCCATCGACTACCTGACAGAGCCTCTGATTCGGGAGCTGTCCCTGCTGGAGCCCTTCGGAAAGGGCAATGAAAAGCCCCTCTTTGCGGAGCGCCGTCTGAAGCTTCTGTCCGCCCGGGTCATCGGAAAAAATAAAAACGCGGTGAAGCTTCAGGTCATGAATCAGGCCGGCCGGGTCATGGAGGCGCTGTATTTCGGTGACCCCCAGGTACTGCGGGATTATCTCACCGGAAGATACGGGGAGCAGGAGGTCAGCAAGCTGTTCTGGGGCAAGATAAATTGCGTTGAGCTGGACGTGACCTATTACCCCTCTGTCAATGAATACATGGGGAGAAAAACCCTGCAGATCGTGATAAAAAATTATCGTTAAAAAAACAACTTGCTCAGATTTAGACAAGCAAATGAGCGGAAAGGATGAAAGCTATGGCTCTTCTACACGTAGATTTTTTCTCTGAGGTTCTGGGCCTCAGTATGAATATGGATGTGATCCTGCCCCAGAAAACACAGCTTCAGATTGGGATGAAGGGAAACCGGAGGGAGGGAAAATATCCCACCGTCTACCTCCTCCACGGAATGAGCGACGACCACACCATCTGGCAGCGCCGCACCTCCATCGAGCGGTATGTCAGCGAACTGGGAATCGCGGTGGTGATGCCCACCACCCATTTGGGCTGGTACACCGACACCACCTACGGCATGAACTACTGGACCTTCATCTCCCGGGAGCTGCCTCAGATTTGCCGGGAATTCTTCCCAAACATGTCGGATAAGCGGGAGGAAACCCTGGCGGCGGGCCTTTCCATGGGCGGCTACGGCGCTTGGAAGCTGGCCCTGGGGGCCGGAGATACCTTCGGGGCCGGAGCCTCCCTGTCGGGAGCCCTGGACATGGCGGGCCGCTTCCGGGAGATGGGGGAGGAGCCCTCCGACAAGGATGAGAGATTCTGGAGGGGGACTTTCGGGGATCTGACTAAGATCGCCGGCACGGAAAACGATCTCTTCACTCTGGCCAGAAAACGCAGGGAGAGCGGAAAGCCCCTGCCCCGGCTTTTCCAGTGGTGCGGAACCGAGGATTTTCTCTACCAGAACAATCTCCGGGCCAAGGAGGAGCTGGAGTGCCAGGGCTACACCATCGAAGCGTCCTTCAGCCAGGGAGATCACCAGTGGTGCTACTGGGATGAGCAGATTCAGAAGGTATTGACCTGGTGGCTCCGGGATATGGGAGCTGTGACAGACTGAGAAAGGGGCGCAAAAGCGTTTCTATTCCAAAACCACCGACAAAAGGACGGCATGACCTTTCAGCCATGCCGTCCCGTGACAATCAAATGACTTCTTTATGGGGATGTGCCCTCTCTTTTTTACAGTGTGCTTGCGTGCTTTCCGGCGATACGGCCAAAGGTAAAGGCGTGTCCTATGGAAAGACCGGTCTGGAAGAAGGGGTAGTCGGGAGCGCCAAAGAACTGGCCGCCCAGGTTGCCCACCGCATACAGGCCGTTGATGACAGCCCCATCCTCCGTGATCACCCGGGAGGAGCCGTCCGTCAGGACTCCGGCGCAGATGGAAGAGCAGCGGATATGGCGGCGGATTCCCCAGAAGGGAGCAGTCTGGATTTTGTTCATATATTCGGATTTCTTGCCGAAATCATCATCGGAGCCCGCCTCACACAGCTCATTGTAGCGGTTCACCGTAGCCACCGTGGCCTCCACCGGCAGTCCCAGCTTTTCCGCCAGCTCCTCGATGGTGTCCGCCCGGAAGGTATCGATGAGATATTCATATACGCCCACATGCTGAGTGGGGTCCTCCTCCTTCAGGTACCGGGCCATCACCGCCTCGGGTATTCCTGCCTTTGCGTAGTCCATATAATCATTGTCGTAGATTTGGCAGTACCAGCCAAGAGATCCGTCCGCATGCTCCGAATCCATGTTTTCGCCCTGGAAGGCAGGCTGCCAGCGGAGCAGATTCGCCACGTAGGCCATCTCCACATCCTCGTTCATGAAACGGTTCCCCTCCATATTCACCACAAGGAAGGGCTCGTCATACATCAGGCCCGCGTCGAAATCATGCATCACCTTGCTGTGGGCCACCGGCTCCATGCAGCCGCCGGCCTCAACGGCAAGAATATTGCCGTCCCCTGTCCGGTGGTATACTTTTTTGTCGAACTTCTCGATATCCGGGCAGAATCTGCGGACCATGGTGGAGTTGTTCTCGTAAGCGCCGGTGGCCAGGATCACGGCTTTGGCGTTGAATTTGATGTAGGAGCCGTTCTCATCCTTACCCACACAGCCCACCACGGAGCCGTCCTCCGATTTCACCAGCTGTACCACCGGCGTGGAGAAATGTACCTCCAGCTGGTCACCGTACTGCTCCACCGCGTCATTGAGAATATGCTCCATCAGATTTCCCACATTGCTGGGCTTCGGGCCAAACCAGGGAGCGAAGATGGTCACCTTCTCATCGCCGTAGTCGTATGTATTCACGCCGTCTGTGCACACGCCGGTGAATACGGCGGAGGTGTCCTGGTACTTAGAGAGGCCTGTCTCTTCGTTGGCCCACTCGGTGGCCTCCGTGATACCGGCCTTCTCGCAAACCCAGTTCAGAGCTTCCTCAGAATGATCGATGTAGGCCTGGAGCAGATCCGGCTTGCTTCTCCAGGAGTTGAAGGCGGTGCACTGATGAATCCATTTCTTCAGGCCCAGCTCTGTGGATTCGCTCTTTACCACGGAGCTGGCGCAGTTGCCCTGGGATACCACTACGCTCTCCTTCTGGAGCAGGCAAACCCGCTTGCCCTCCTCGGCGGCGGTGACAGCGGCCACCACACCGGCGGCACCGGCGCCGCACACCACGATATCACAGTCGATCTCCTCCGCAAATTCCGTGATGGGCTCCAGCACCACGGAGGAGCTGTTGATATCCTCCGCCAGCAGATCCTTCAGGACGAAGGAGGTACCCTCGGGAACCGCCACCACGGATTCTGTCTCGGTCAACGCGCTGACATCCAGCCCCTTTGCCTGGGCAATACACTGGGTGGCCGCTTTTTTGACCGCGTTGCTGGTGATGGTGGCTCCGCTGACCCCGTCGATCTCCGCAGTCTGCCCCTCCATGATCTGGCTTACCAGCGTCTCCGCGGCCGCGCCGCCAATGGCCTCCGTCTCCCCGGAAGCGTCGATGACGACCTCCGTGATGCTGGAGCTGTCAAAGGTCATGGTGACGGAGACGGGACCGTTGATCCCCTCCGCCGACGCGGTGTAGGTGCCCGGAGTGTACTGGGCGGATTCCTCCGCGGAAGCCATAAGCGGGACGGAGCTCAGTGCGGCGATCCCCACCGCTCCCATGGCTCCTTTCAGAAAATCACGGCGTGAAACCTGTTTGTTGCTCATCTTTTTTCCTCCTTTTACTTGTTGCCGTCTGGCACGTATGTTATAGTCTAAGAATAGGCCCTGTATTTGCTACAGGGTCAACAGAAGAATCTGAAAATTATTCAAAAGAATGATGGGGGATCTATGAAAATCAATGAGCTTTCCAGGATGAGCCTGGTCAATCCCGAGACGATCCGGATGTACCGGAAGCTCGGCCTGCTGCGGCCGGACCGGAATCCGAATAATGGATATTATGACTACTCCCGGGGGGATTTCATGAGTCTTTTGTTTGTGCGCAAGCTTCGGGGCTCCGGCCTGTCTCTGGACGCGATTTCTTACACCTATTTCCATTCGGACCCGGGAAATATCCTGGACAGATATCAGCAGGATTTTCTGCATATCGATGAGGAGCTGGAGAGGCTGAAAAGGTGGAAATTCATGCTCCAGGTCACCATCGATCATCTGGAGGTCTGCAAGGAAAACATGCGGGGAGTGATCACCCTTGAGGCCAAGGACGACCGCCTGGACTATTATCCTGACTTTTTTTCGGAGGATGAGATCACCCGGAACTGGATACAGAATATCGAGTTTTTTACTCAGACCCTATTGATACCCAGGGAAATCCTGGAGCAAAAGGAGCTGCCGGAGCGGATCCCGGTGACCCTGGGCCTTGGCAGCTACCGCTATATCATAGATGCCATCCAGGCGCCGGTGCCGGAGCAGGTGGTGGTCTGCCCCCGGGGGACCTACGTAGCCGCCACCGTGGAGCTGACCAGACTGGACAGCATAGACCGCCGGCAGCTTCAGCCCATGCTGGAATACATTTCCCGCAATCACTATGTGATCGACAGTGACACCACCGCGTTTCTGTTTCAGGTCAACTTTGAGGAGGGCCATCCCCGTCTCGTTTACCGGCTGCGGGTGAAGGTGAGACGCGTCGGTGAATGACAGTCATAGCGGGAGGAATATGGAAATTAATTATGGGGGAATTGTGGGGAAAATATGGAAATTAATTGCGGCAGCGGGGTAAAAACGCTATAATATGGGCAATAGTAAAGGTGTGCTTGACAAGGCAATGCGATGTACATAAAAATGTTTGGAACGGGATATAGAGGGAGGAAACGTATGAAAAAGCGATTGCAAAAAGTTATGGCATTACTGTTGGCGGCGACAATGTCAGTGACTGCGGTGGCAAGTCCTGCTCTGGCGGCGGAAGGAGAAATGGTCGGAGATATCCTGCCGGAAGAATACAATTTTTCCGGAGACGGCGGCATGGGGGAGGATCCTGTTATTTTGGAGGAGGAGTCCGCGGGATTCGAGAATTTTTTTGATGAGGACGGATCTCTGACGCCGGATCTGGTGATCGAGGATATTCTGGTGGAGAAAGGGACAGAAGCGGATTTTGCGCCGGGAGAGACAGAAAAGATTCTGGAGCGGGAAGGAGAAACAGAAGAGACCTTTGGCACAGAGGAATCGGGAGAATCATCCGTTTCGGAAGGAGAGTCCGCGGCAGAGGAAGAGTCATCCGCTTCGGAAGGAGAGTCCTCCGCTTCGGGAGAAGTGCCTGCGGCGGAGGGGGAATCAATTGCTTCGGAAGAAGAGCCTGTGACGGAGGAAGAATCATCCGCTTCGGGAGAGGAACCCGTGACGGAGGAAGAATCATCCGCTCCGGGAGAAGAGCTCATGACGGAGGCGGAGACGGATTCTGCTGAGACAGAGCAAGTAGGAATTCTCATTGAAGAAGTGGGAGAGGCCGTGCTTTTGGCAGATGATCTGACCAGCCAGGAGGAGGATTTCACCTACGAGCTTTATTCCGACGAGAATGGTCAAACGATGGCCTCAGTTTCCTCCTACACAGGGACTGACGTTTCAGTTTCCATTCCGGAAACTATCGGAGGATACGCCGTGGGGATGGTAGGGGAGCGGGTGTTTTATGAGTGCCAGAGCCTGGAGAGTATCCGGATACCGGACGGGGTGACCTCCATAGGGAGACAGGCGTTCCACAACTGTTACGGTCTGAAAAGCGTCACATTGCCCTCCAGCGTGAAGGAGGTAGGGGAGTACGCGTTTTCCAATACGTCCCTGAGATATGTTTACTACGGGGGAAGCCAGAGCGACTGGGAGTCCATGGCGATCTCCGCGAACGGAAACGACTCCCTGATCAACTCGGACAACCCGACGACCTGCGTCCGCTTCGATGACACCACAGGCCCGTTCCTCTACGAGGTGCCAGGGACAAACATAGAGCTGCTGTGCGCGGACGGGGAGACGATCCGGATCGCGGGCTGCGGCGCGGAGGGGGAAGGAGAGCTGACAATCCCGGCGGAAATCAATGGAAAAACGGTGGCCGGAATTGGCGACATGGCGTTTTACGACTGCGGCAAGCTGACGGGAGTGACCATACCGGAGGGAGTAAGCGCGATCGGAAGGTACGCGTTCTCGTATTGCGGCGGGCTGACGAGGGTGGACGTGCCGGAGACGGTGACCTCCATAGGGAGGAGCGCGTTTGCGAATTGCGGTGAGTTGGAGAGCGTCCGGATACCGGAGGGAGTGACCTCTATAGAGGAAAACATGTTCTTCTATTGCCAGAGCTTGGGTAGTATCCAGATACCGGATGGGGTGACCTCCATAGGGAGACAGGCGTTCCACAACTGTTACGGTCTGAAAAGCG
>CAZGRM010000046.1:0-8856 GCA_964528295.1 uncultured Lachnospiraceae bacterium | reverse complement strand
GGGAGTCCATGGCGATCTCCGCGAACGGAAACGACTCCCTGATCAACTCGGACAATCCTCCAACCTGTGTCCGCTGCTATAACAGTACCGGTTCATTTTCTTACGAAGTACCGGATACGAATGTCGTTCTGCTGTGTTCGGAAGGAGAAACCACTTCTATTATAGAGTGTAATCAGGATGCCGTCGGAGAGCTGGTGGTTCCGGAGGAAATCAACGGAAAGCAGGTGACTGGAATTTGCTCCGGCGCGTTTTATCAGTGTGCCGGATTAACCCGGGTGAGTCTTCCGGAGAGTATTACACGGATTGAGAAACGCACCTTTTATGGCTGCGGCAGCCTGTCCGGCGTGGAGTATCCCGGGGAAATCACTTACATCGGTGATTCCGCATTCTATAATTGCAAAGAACTGAACGGTTTGACATTCCCGGAGTCTTTAGAATATATAGGCTCTGAGGCCTTTTTCAGATGCGGGAAACTGACAGGAACGATCGTTCTTACTGGCGTAAGTGAGATAGGAGAGGAAGCATTTTACGGCACTTTCGTTTCGAATGTAAGCATACAGGGAGGAATCACCACAATCGGCGAAGGTACTTTCCGGGAATGCTCCCTCTTGACAGACATAGAGCTTCCGGATAGTCTGATAAAAATCGGCGATTCCGCATTCAGAGACTGCGATTCCCTTCCGTCCATTTCTCTTCCGGAGGGCGTGACGGAAATCGGCAGCTATGCCTTTGAGGGCTGTGAGAAATTGAAAAATATCCAGCTGCCGGAGACTTTGACTATTATAGGCCGATATGCTTTCATTGAATGCAAGTCTTTGGAGAACCTTACTCTTCCTAAGGGTGTGACAGAAATTCATCCCTACGCTTTCTACGGATGCGAAGGGCTTACCAATGTGGAAATACAGGGAGGGCTGGTAACCATTGGTGACTCGGCGTTTGATTCCTGCGGAAAGCTAAGGGATATTTCTCTGCCGGAGACTGTGACCAGTATCGGAAGAAGGGCTTTTGGGGACTGTGTATCTCTGACCAGCGCGGTGCTGCCCCAAAATGTGAACGAGATCAGCGACAATCTCTTTAACGGCTGTACGGCGCTGAAAACAGTGGATGTGAGAGGAAATGTGACGGCAGTCGGTAGCGGCGCATTTAGCGGCTGTGTCAATCTGGAGGAAATTTCACTTCCGGAAAGCCTGGAGAGAATTGATTCCAGCGCATTTTATAACTGCGCGTCTTTGGGAAGAATCTCCTTGCCGGATACATTGAGGAGTATCGGCTCCTATGCGTTTTATAGCTGTGCGTCCTTGCGGTACTTCACAATTCCATCGGCGGTGGAAGAAATTGGAAGCTATGCCTTTTTCGGGTGTGAGGCACTGGAAGAGCTGGCGCTTCCGGAAAAAGTGACCTCCATTGCGGACGGAACCTTTTCCGGCTGTGAAAATTTGTCGATTCTTTATATACCGGAGAGCGTTACTTCCATAGATGACCATTTGGCAAAGCTGACGGAGCTTCTGCTGAATGTGGAGCCGGATACCTATGGGGAAGAGTTTGCCATAGAGCATGGGATGCGCTACGTATACGGAAATTCACTGGAAGGGGGAATTTTGAATGTCCTGCTGGATCCGAAGGAGGAATGGGAGGCTTACGAAGGGCTGACTCTGACCGTAAGCCTCGGCGGATCTGGTATTTCACAGAAAATTACGGGCAACCGCAGCTATCGTTTTCCGTCGCTTCCGGCGGATGAGACATGCTCCGTTACTCTTCGAAACCAGTATGGGGATGTTTTGGCGGAGAGGAACGGTATCACTGTAAAGAAGGGGGAACAAACGGTTACGATAAGCCAGCCGGTTCCCGTAGCGGATATATGCGTCACTGTTTTAGGTAAAGAGCTGCGGGATGTGACGGACCGGACGGATATTGAATGGAGAGACGAGAACGGAACGCTGTACGGTTCCGGCGCTGTTTTGAAGGGAGTTCCGATCGGCAAGCGCATTGTCTGTCGGACGAGGCTGGATGATACTCTGGGAAAGCAGTATATAGCTCCCCAGGATACGGTGTGGACGGCAGCTGCGGAAGACTCGGACTATATGATTTATCTGAAATCCTTCCAGAAGCGCACGGTTTCCGGAAGCGTGGTGGATGAACAGGGAGCCGTCGTAGTCGGCGCCTCGGTGGCGGTCAGCCAGAGCTTAAACGGAAAATACCGGGTGGATCAGACGGTGCTTACCGCCGCGGATGGAAGCTTCAGTGCGGAAATATATTCCTCATCGGCGGAATTGACGGTGGACGCGTATGGCTATTCGTCCCGAAAGCTGTCCCTGGAGGAATCGGAGGAAAATCAGGATCTGGGACCGATTGAACTGACGCCGGTGGATGGCTCCAGGCTTACCTTGCGGATAAAATATACCGCTGCCGTTTCCGAAGGACAAAGCGCAAAAGGACAGATGATCTCCCAGTGGGACGATCTGGATTTTCAAATTGATAATACAACGACAGGTGACACCGCACTTTCCTATATCCGGCAGAAGGGAGAGCTTATCGTGACGGATCCGGTATCTCCGGGAGATGTGCTGCGGGTGACCGTGTCCAGCCTGAGCAAGGATTTTGCGGCAAAAGAGTGCGAGATTTTGCTGGATGCGGAGGGAGACGGGATGGCCGCTGTGGAATTGACGCAGTATGGAGCTGTCCGGGGAACCTGTGACAGCGGACAGAACGCAGCCGTGCGGATGTGTGTCTATGATGAGAAGGGCGGGCTTACCTGGACTGGATTGTATGAAAACAGTGTGCTCCAAAGTGGTCCGCTGCCGTCGGGTACCTATACGGTGGCTGTGATGGGGGAGGCAAAATTCCTTCCTTATCCCGGTTCCCTGGAGGCGCTGGAAAAGACAGGCTATCAGGAAGGGAGAGACTATAAATCGGGACAGCTATCCGTCATTGACGGGATCATTTCCGGCCTGGATCTGGGGACGATTCCGCTTCTGGAGGAAGAGCGCTTTTATTATACCCGGCAGGATCAGACCTTGTTCCAGACAAATAAAACGGATGTGGCGGTAGGAAGATCCTTTACGGTTCGGGCGCAGGCTTCCTGGAAGGAAGCGTATCAGGACCGGATCTCGGATATTAAATGGATTTTTGATATCCCTGAGGGGTGTGTCTATGTGAATGGGACACTCTCCGCCGACGGGGAGCTCTGTGCCGGTGCGGAGTTTGGAGATACCAGGATCACAGTTCCGGTGGCGGATGCCTCCTCATTGATCCGATTGTGCCTGATGGCGTCGGAACAGGGAACCTATCGCATTAATGGATTTCTTCAATTTACCCTGGATGGGGAGGAGATTCTCCAGCCGGTGGGAACGGCGGAGGTGAAAGCCGGGGAATTGAGTTTCCAGATCTGTGACCGGACAAACACAAAATTGGTCAGCGCCTCGGGGGTCGCTCCCGCCTGGGCTGATATCAAGATTTATGATAATGACGTACTGGTGGGAATTACATCCTCGAATAACTCAGGGCAGTGGTCCGCGGACTTTGAGCTGTATCAGCCCTACACTTATTCCACCCATAAGATCTATGCGTCGATTATGACCCGGGAGGGCGTGACGCTTCGGACAGGGACAAAGGAGCTACTGTATCAGTATTCGGCGTCTCCGGTCGCGGTAAAACGAGTGAAAATGATTTACGGTCAGTACACCGTAGATTTCGATTTTACAGGAAATGAGGCGGCGGGTTCCCGCTATTACAGCTTTAGCAGTGGCAATCTTTCCTTTACATTCCAGGTGGAATTTGAGGGTGAGGATTTAAGCACGGTAAGAAATGTGCGGTTGGATGTGCTTTGTTCCAATGGAAAAACCGAAACACTTTATCTGACAAAGAGCGAGTCGGATGAAACCTGGTTTGGCTGCGTCAGCGACCGGTTTTATTCCTCCAACCTTCCGGTCAATGTGACAGTCCGGTATGATTATGACGCTGGCTTTGTATTCTCCCGGGAGGAGCAGGCGGATCAGGCGATCCAGTGGAATGAGCTGACGGAAGGCTGGGAGGATCCGGATGAGATTTGGGAGCCTCTGGAGACAGAGGAGGCTTTGGAAGCGGACGAAGAGCTGGAGCAAATGGAGGATTACCTGGAATATCTCCAGGAGGAACAGGGGCTGGAGAAAGAGCTTGAAGAGTATAACCTCTATGTAGCGTCGGTAAAGGTATCCTATGATGCCTTGATGAAATCGGTGGAGGATCTGGGAAAGCCCACCAAAACCGCCGACGGCGGCGTAAAGATTTCCACTCCGGCAGGAGAGGTGGAAATCGGGCAGAGCTCCGGGATGACAGCTGGGGATCTGACCGGGCAGGGATATACGGAGGTACCGGCCACGGCAGGCGATTCCGTATATGTGAGTCCCGAGGGGACTGTTATTGCGGATTTGGATGAGGGAGTTATCATCCGTTCGTCCCCGATTCAGACTTCGGATCAGGGAGGAAGCGGCTCCGGCTCCCAGACTCCGGGTCAGGGAGGAGACGGCTCCGGCTCTCAGACTCCGGGTCAGGAAGGAAGCGGCTCCGGTTCCCAGACTCCGGGTCAGGGAGAAAGCGGCTCCGATTCCCAGACTCCCGGTATAGATGCGCAGACAGCGGAAAATACTTGGGGAGATATACAGAACAGGCTGGATCAAGTCGCGGATGCGTATAGTGATTTTTCAGAGCGTATCGGGTACGTTGATAATGGCTATCAGGCCATACCGGAAAGATGGCTGGCAGCCCATGACCGTATGGACAGAAGATATAAGAAGCTTTCGGAGATCTCGGAAAGGGTTGCGGATTATTACGATAACAAGCTGGCTCATGCGGCGAGTTCGGATGAGAGCCTGAGATACCTTAGAGGATATGAGACCTGGAGCACAAAGGCAAATCAATATCAGGCGCAGAGGAATGCGCTGCAGCACACGGCCAACAGTCTGGAAAAATTTGCCCGAGTGCTTGGAGTTGTGGATATACCGGCCCAATTATATTCGATGGGAAGGTATTACCAGGAGCAAATGGAAAGAATCGACGCTCTGGAGGCGAATACCGACTCTCAGGAGGTCAAAGATGCCTGCAAAAGGCTGCGCTATCAATTGTACGGATACATAGCGGCTCAAATAGCTCTGCTTGCGGCCAGGGTTCAAAATCCTCTGTTGGCAATTGGAGTTGGACTTGCGTCTGGTTATGCGGAAAATTTATTTAAGGAGCAGTTTGAGGAACGGCTGAGGAAGGTGGCCGGTATGGTATTGGATCCGGCATATACGGTATCCAATCCCGGAGCGCCCGCGGTGGGAATCATTGACCCCTCCGGTTATGTTTATGAGGCCGTGCCCTCCAATCGCCTGTCAGGTGTTACGGCCACCTGCTATGAAAAGGTGACGAAGTATGATCAATACGAAGAGGCCTACGAGGAAATTCAGTTCTGGGAGGCAGGAGAATATAGCCAGCAAAATCCTCTTATCACAGATGCCCAGGGGAGATATGCCTGGGATGTGCCGGACGGCAAATGGCAGATCAAGTATGAGAAGGAGGGCTATGAGACGGCCTACAGCCAGTGGATGGATGTGCCGCCGCCCAGATTTGATGTGAACATCGGTTTAGTCAGCTATGAGGCGCCTGCGGTGACAGAGGTTCATGCGGATCCCTCGGGAGTGGAGATCGTATTCAGCAAATATATAAGGAGCGGCAGCCTGACAAATTCATCTATCTTGGTGATGGCCGGAGGCAAGGTGCTTTCCGGAGCCATTGTATTGGAAAATGGAGAAGAAAATCCGGAGAAAGCAGAAGAGCTTCTGGCTTCCCGCATTCGTTTTGTGCCGGAGGAGGAGCTGGAGGAAGGAGCGGAGCTGACAGTAACTGTTTCAAATACGGTATGCAGCTATGCCGGCGTCCGCATGGACGCAAAATCGGTGAATACTGTGACCGTGAAGGTTTCTCCGGAAACGCTTTCGGCCGATGATCAGATTTTGATTCCCTTCAGCGGCTTTGGCATAATTACTCTGCAGGCCCTGCCGGCTTCGGCTGCGGCGGGAAGCCAGGTGGAGCTGGAAAATGGAGAATCCATGATTTTTTCCCCGGAGCAGTCAGCGGTTTCCCTGGATGAGAATGGAAGAGCGGAGATTTCGGTTCGGGGGCTGATTTCAGGAGAGGGAGAGCTTTCCTTCCGGCTGACGGGCACAAATCTGACAGCCACAACCAGGATTACAGTTTCTCTGCCGTCTGCGGAGACACCAGCCGCATCCATAGCTTCAGGGCAGACGGAAAAGGGAACGGTCGTAACGCTGTCCTGCGGTACGGACAATGCGAATATTTTTTATACGCTGGATGGCAGCGATCCCATATCCTCGGGAACCAGAATGAAATATGCCGGGGCTCCGATTGTGCTGGAGGAGGATTGTGTACTCCAGGCGGTCGCAGTCAGAGAGGGAATGGCGGACAGCGAGGTGGCGCGGTATGAATATACGGTGAGACAGCCTGCCGGGTGTGAGATCGGAGATCACACCTGGGTATGGGTTACGGACCGTGAGGCGACCTGCGGATCGGATGGAAGCCGTCATCAGGAATGTGAGGTATGTAAAGAGCAGGGTGAGACAGAGGTGATTCCCGCCACGGGGGACCATACCTGGAATGTGATAGTGGACCGTGAGGCAACTTGCGGATCGGATGGAAGCCGTCATCAGGAATGTGAGGTATGTAAAGAGCAGGGTGAGACAGAGGTGATTCCCGCCACGGGGGACCATACCTGGAATGTGATAGTGGACTGTGAGGCGACCTGCAGCGCGGCGGGGAGCCAGCATGAGGAATGTGCGGTATGTCATCAGAAGGGGGCAGTGACAGAGCTTCCGGCGACGGATCACACCTGGACCATGATAGTGGACCGTGAGGCGACCTGCGGAACAACGGGGAGCCAGCACAAGGAGTGTACGGTGTGCCATCAAAAGGGAGAAGTGACAGAGCTTCCGGCTACCGAGAATCATACCTGGACGGTGGTGGTGGATCGTGCGGCGACCTGCGGATCGGCGGGGAGCCAGCATAAGGAGTGTACGGTGTGCCATCAAAAGGAGGCAGTGACAGAGCTTCCGGCCACCGGGAATCACACCTGGACGGTGATAGTGGATCAGGCGGCGACTTGCGGAGCGGCAGGGAGCCAGCATAAGGAGTGTACGGTGTGCCATCAAAAGGGAGAAGCAGCGGCGATTTCCGTTACCGGGAATCACACCTGGACCGTGGTGGTGGACCGTAAGGCGACCTGCGGATCGGCGGGAAGCCAGCACAGAGAATGTGCGGTATGCCATCAGAAGGAGGCGGCGACAGCGATTCCCGCCACCGGAAAGCATTCCTGGAGCTCCTATGCGGTGTCGAAAAAGGCCACCGCGGTGGCGGCGGGAAGCGAAACCCGCACATGCTCCGTATGCCAGAAAAAGGAGACCCGGGTCATAAAGAAGCTTCCGGCTACCGTGAAGCTGACGGTGAGTAAGCTGCCGCTGCAGGTGAAAAAGTCGGTGAATCTGAAGCAGATCGTTACGGGATTGGCGGAGGGAGATTCCATTAAGGCGTGGAAGACCTCCGATAAGAAAATTGCCACAGTGAGCGCCAGCGGAAAGGTAACGGGAAAGAAAGCAGGTAAAGCGAAAATTACGGTGACACTTGCCAGCGGAAAATCCGCTTCTCTGACGGTAACTGTACAGAAGGCGACGGTGACCACCACAAAGATTGGAAATATACCCAAAACGCTTTCCATGAGCAAGGGACAGAAAGTGTCGCTGCTGCCTGTACTTACACCGATTTCCTCCCTGCAGAAGGTGACCTATAAGACATCAAATAAGAAGATAGTGACGGTAGACAAAAAGGGCGTTTTGAGTGCTAAGGCCGCGGGCAAGGCGAAAATCACGGTGACATCCGGGAAAAAGAAGGCGACGGTAACGGTTACCGTGAAGAAAACCGCCGTGACGGCAATCAAGAATGTCCCGGAAAAACTAAGCCTGAAAAAGGGAAAAAGCTATTCCCTGAAGCCAAAGCTTGTTCCCTCCGGCGCGGAAGATAAGCTCACCTATACGTCTTCGAATAAAAAGGTTGCCACTGTTACCGCCAAGGGAAAGATCACCGGAAAGAAGGCCGGTACAGCCACAATTACAGTGAAGGCCGGCACAGTCAGCGTGAAGTGTAAAATCACGGTAAAGTAACGGAAACCGGGATCCCGGATAAAATCCTTGACAAAGCCGCACAACAGGGAATAGAATACAAAAGATATACGGTTTAATATGTTGGCGATGGGCCTGCGGTTTAAACCGGAACAGAGAGTACGAAATACAGCTTGGAGGAGTGAAAAAATGGCACGAACTTACAATCATAGAGCCATTGCGGAAAAATGGAGAGAGATATGGGACGAGAATCCGGTCAATGTGGATGACGGAAAGAAGCCGAAATACTACTGCCTCGACATGTTCCCGTATCCGTCAGGAAGCGGTCTTCATGTGGGACACTGGAGAGGATATGTGATTTCCGATGTGTGGAGCCGGTATAAGCTGATGCAGGGATACTATCTGATCCATCCCATGGGATGGGACGCTTTCGGTCTGCCCGCGGAGAACTATGCCATCAAGATGGGAGTGCACCCGGCCAAATCCACGGCGGAGAATGTGGCAAATATTAAGAAGCAGATCAATGACATCGCGGCCATCTATGACTGGGACCGGGAAGTAAATACTACGGATCCGGGATTTTATAAGTGGACCCAGTGGATCTTTGTGAAAATGTTTAAGGAGGGCCTGGCCTACGAGAAGGAGTTCCCCATCAACTGGTGCCCCTCCTGCAAGACAGGTCTGGCCAACGAAGAGGTGGTCAACGGCTGCT
>CAZGRM010000045.1:0-19252 GCA_964528295.1 uncultured Lachnospiraceae bacterium | reverse complement strand
CTCTTCCTCCGTGTCGTCGGGCCATGCCCACCAGTGCAGGTCTCCGGCGTGGTAAACCCTTTTTCCCTCGTATTCCAGGACAAAGGCTCCCCCACAGTCAGTGGAGTGGAGTGTATGAATCCTCATCCGGCCCTCCGCTTTTTCTCCCGGGACCGCCGCCTCTCCGAGACCGGCATTTTTCCCCGCTCCGCGCTCTCCCTCTTCCGCTCCCGGGACCGTCAGCATTTCCCTCACCGGCACCTCCACATCCGATCCCACATGCAGAAACCGCGCCTCCGGCAGCTTCTTTCCATTTTTGCGGCTCAGCTTTTTATAAGCCTGACGCACCTCATTGGCAAACAGGTACGTCACCCGGGGATATTTCTCCGCCAGCTCAAAAACCGCCGGGTTAAAATGATCTCCGTGGCTGTGGCTGCAAAATACAAACAGCTCCTTTCTTCCATCCAGCCGGGGAATCTCCCCCTTGTAATAATCAAACAGCCAGTAGCACCTGTCCCATTCCAGCAGAAAGCCGCTGTGATTCAGATAAGTAACCTTCATAGTGCGTCACCTCATTTCCTGTTCCCCGTCATCGTCTGTTCAATGGCGCTTTCCATCATTTCCATACTCATCATACCGCTGACATAACCGAAGATATTTCCCTCCCGGTCGATCATGTAGGTAGTGGGGAGGGCGCTGATTCCATAGGTGGAGAACTGTTCTCCGGTGGTGTCCATCAGTACGGGATAATCATACCCGTTCTCCTCCAGAAAATCCACAATCCCCTGCTGGCTGGTCTCCTGTCCCCAGCCCGGAGCCGCAACCCCCAGAACGATCAATGCCTCCTCACCCTCCTGGTCATAGGTTTCATACAGCTCCTGAATATCCGGCATCTCCGAGCGGCAGGGCGGACACCAGGTGGCCCAGAAATTCAGAAATACCGTCTTTCCCTTATAATCAGACAGTGTGTGAGTCTCACCAAACTGATCCTCCAGCGTAAAGTCCGGCGCCGGAATCACCGGGATCCCCTGGTCACTTTCCTCAGACGCCTTCTCCTCCGCGCCGCTTTCTGACATCCGCTCCGTTTCGGACTTCTCCTCTCCCTCGGCATTGTCCTGTGCCGAATTTGTCTCAGAATCCTTGTCTTCTTTTGCGCTCTCCGTCTCGCCTCCGCTCTCTGCCGCATCCGGCTCCGGCGTTTGCCCGCTTTCGGACTCTTTTTCTGTTCCGGTCTGGCGCTCTGTCAAGTTCTCTGTCTCAGGCACACCTGCGGCCGCGTCCTTCTCCGGCTCTTTCCTCTCGCTTTCAGGCTCCTCTTTCATTTCCTCCGTGCTCTTCAGCGAAGCCTCCTTTCCGCTTCCCTGCTGTCCCGCCGTCCCGGACAGATACCCGGTCACCTCATTCATCTTCCCGGTTACCATCAGGACGCCCATAAACACCATCAGAGCGCCGCCGATTTTCACCGTATATTTTACCACATTTCTGTGATTTTTGAAAAACTCCAGCAGCGTGGTGGTAAACAAGCCCACCGCCAGAAAAGGAAGCACAAAACCCGCCGTATACACTCCGATGAGGACAAAGCCCATTCCCTTGGACTGTGCCGAAGCGGCCATCAAAAGTACGCTGGTCAGCACCGGGCCCACGCAGGGGGTCCAGGCAAAGCTGAAGGTAAAGCCCATCACCAGGGCCGTCACCGGAGACATGGCCATCTGGTCCAGCCGGAAGGGCAGCCGCCGCTCTCTGCTCAGCACCTGGCTGCTGCCGAAGGCTCCCAGCTGATACAGCCCAAACAGAATGACCACCACGCCGCCCAGCCCCGCAAACACCTGCTGACGCTCCTTAAAAAAGCTCCCAAGGGCCGACACCCCAAAGCCCAGCAGAAAGAAGGCAAAGCTGATACCCGCCACAAAAAATACCGTATGTATCAACACTCTGCCGCGCTTATAATGTACCCTGCCATCCTCCCCAACACTTCCCGTACCTCCCGACAAATATCCGATGTACAGAGGAAGCAAGGGCAGCACGCAGGGTGAGAAAAAACTGAGCAGCCCCTGGAAAAAAACAGTTACCGCCGGAACATTAAGATCAAAAGAAAATCCCATCTCAAACCTCCCTATTTCGCCGGGCCCCTCCTTCCCGTGACGCGGGAACGGGCCTCAGGACTCAGCTCAATTGTACCATAGCCGTTCTTAGTAGTCTATGGATTTAGAGAGGCAATTTAAACCAGATCTACTTGTAATCCCCCTCCCTTTCTTTTATAATAATCCCGTAATCCGATAAATCAAAAACCCCGCTGCAAGCAACGGGGTATCAAGCTTGCAACGCTGCAGAGCAGCGGGGTATTTGACCCTTGCGGCAGTCGCCAAATATCCATGCAAGCATGGCTACTTGGCTCGTTGCTCGCAGGAATAATTTCATCAGAAAGGTAACGTTTTCATATGAGAGAAATGGTACTATACTACACTCCCGCCCCCGCTCCCCACACCGCCAAGCTAAAAGGCGTGCTGGCGCGCATGGGTATTCGTATAAAAAACATTGGTCCGGAACAGGTCACCCAGCAGATCGGCGCTCTGGCAGGCGTGGCTGGATATCAGGAGGTCCCCGTCCCCGCCTGCCTCTCTCTGCCCACCATCCAGGAGGAAATGCTGGTGATGCACCAGTTCACGGGACGGAGATTGGACGAGCTGCTCGCGGCCCTGAGGAAGGCCGGCGTCCCCCGTATCAATCTAAAGGCTGTGGTCACCGAAAGCAACTGTCCCTGGTCCTTCTATGAGCTGTACGAAGAGCTGAAAAGAGAACACGAGGCCATGACCGCGGCATCGAAGCAATAGCTTCCGACTCGACCGCCAAAGCCCACAGAAAGGAGGCCTCCCAAAATGTTATCCCACGAAAATACCACTGCGGCGCTGGATGCCATCCTGACCTGCTCCCGTCTTCTGATGAATGAGCCGGATGAGAGCCAGGCCATAGAAGAGGTCCTCCGCGCCATCCGCCGCTACTACGCCGCGGACCAGGTCAACCTTTACGAAACCTCCGAAAGGGGGTCCTCCTGCTGGGAAACCACCTTCCAATGCCCCCAGGCCACCCCCGCCTCCGATCCGGAGACTTCCTGCCGGCTTCCCGCTCTCCCTTTGCGCCGCTGGTCCGAGCTGTTTCGGAAGCATCCCTCCCTCACGTTACCCAGGCTCCTGACCCAGTGCTCCCCCGGGGAGCCGGATTCCCTCTCCCTCCGCCCTTTCCTTGCGGTTCCTCTGCGGAAAAAGGGGGATCTCATTGGCTGTCTCAGCGTCCACAATCCCCAAAGCCATGGGGAGGAGGACGCGCTGCTTCTGGCCGTCTCGGCCGCTCTCTCCGAGCATCTGAACCACGGAAGAGCCGAAAACCTTCTCCCCGGCCGCCTTGCCGAATACCGGCGCAAAAATGATTTCTATCAGGCCATGCTCTCGGAAACCCTGGCGTTTGCGGAGGTTTCGCTGGACAGCGGTTGTCTGGACGCCGCCCGGGGGCTGTGGCGGACCTTCCCCAAGGGAGAAAACTTTTTCCAGGCGATCCAGCAAAAAATCCCCCGGCTCGTCGCTTCCGAGGATCTTGCGGACTGTCAGAAATATTTCGACCTGACCTGGCTGAAATCCCAGTACCGGCAGGGCAGCTCCTCCCAGAGATGCCACTTCCGCCTCCTGATCGACAGCCAATACCGATGGGTGGAGCTGGTCACCCACATCTTCCCGGAGCGCTCCTCCCGGACCCTGTATGTCCTCCTTTACCTGAACGACATCGACGCCCGCAAAAAAAGAGAGCTGGCACAAGAATCCGCCGCCAATCTGGATCCCTTGACCGGCCTGCTCAACCGCCGCGCCTTTGAGCGGGAAACGCAGGATTTTATGGGACAGCCCCACAGCAGCGGCGCCCTCCTCATACTGGATCTGGACGATTTCAAATCCATCAACGACACCTACGGCCATCCGGCCGGGGATGGCGTTTTAAAAAGCACCGCCGAAACGCTCCTGTCCACCTTCCGCAGCCATGATATCATCGGCCGCTTCGGCGGTGACGAATTCATTCTGTTCCTGAAAAGCGTGACCGGCCGAAAAATTCTGGACAGACGGATCTCGCAGCTTCTGGGAGCCCTCTCCCAATCCCAGCCCTTCCCCCTCACATGCAGCGTTGGGATCACCTTCACTGACTGCCGGAATTTTTCCTACCACACCTGCCTGAGCCAGGCCGACACCGCCCTGTATCAGAGCAAACAGCAGGGCAAAAATACCTACCGCTATTTCGAAATTGCGGCCGGTGAGCCAAAGCCCCTCTCCTGACGGCGGCACTTTGGCTTACCGCTTCTCCGGAAAGCGGACCCAGATCGTCAGCCGATCCTCCTCATACTCCGCGCCGATCCTCCCGCCCAGCCGCTCCGTCAAAAGCTTTGCGATGGACAGGCCAAGTCCCGTGGAGTCGCGCCCCGTCTCCACCGTATAAAAACGGTCAAAAAGCCGCTCCACCATCACCGGAGTCAACCCTTTTGCCCCATTTGTAAACCGGACTGTGCCGTCCTCCCCGAGCCTGACCTCCAGATCCCCGTCACTGTATTTCAGTACATTGCTCAAAATATTCCCAAACACCCGGCAAAGAGCACCCCGGTCCAGCTCCCGGTGAATCTCCTTCTCCGGAATCTCAATCACCGGCTCAATTCCTCTTCCCACCAGCGCCCCATAGCAGCTGGCCAGGCTCTCCTCCAGCACCCCGTTTATCACCACGTCCCCCTTCCTCTCCTTCTGAACCGAGGCGATCACCGAATACCGGAAAAGCTCCTCCGTCAGAGATTTCATCGCCTCCGTCCGGTTCTCAATCTGCCCCAGGCACCTCCTCACCATCTCCGGCAGCTCCTCCCGCTCCAAAAGCTCCAAGTATCCGCAGATCGCCGTCAAGGGGGTCCTCAAATCATGGGAAATATTCACCACCGCCTCCTTCAGCTCCTGGTCCCCCGCCAAATATCTCCGCCTTAACTCCCGAAGCCCCCGGAGCTCCTCATTCAGCCTTGACACCAGCCTCCGCACCCTCCTGTCCCTGCTGGAAACGCAGATCAAATGGTTCGTATCCTCCTCCAGCTGCCGCCGAAGCTCCTCCCCAATCTCATCCATTCCTTTTCCAAGCAGCCAAACCTTCACCCCAAGCCCCACCGCCAGAAATCCCAAAATCACACAGACACCACACAGCCATCCCATCCTCTTCCCTCATTTCAAATTTTTTCGTTTAAAAAGAAAGCCTCCCGCTCCCGTCATCACCACAATCCAGCCCAGGGAGCCCAGCGCCATCCTCATTGCGTTGATCTCCTCCAGGTGGGAAATCTCAATCCCCTGGCCGCTGGGCAGAATGTCCCTGACAAACTCCATCACCTTCCGCACTTTTCCTCCCACATAATCCGCGTTTACCACCAGATCACTGCTGGGATCCACCACCGGCTCGCCGTCCACCACGGAAACCACAGGGCCTTCCCGGTACATCTCCGGCTCATTCAGCCGGTTATCACAATAGCTTCCCAGAAACAGGATCCCCAAAAACAAAACCATGGAAATCACAGCCTGATTTCCCCTTCCGGTCACCAGCATGCTGACCACTCCGAAAATGGCCCCATAGGCCACCGTCATCAAAATCCCCACGCTCAAAAAGGTAAGGAAGGCCCAGGGCCCCACCGGGGTCCAGCCCAGCAGCGGGATTCCCACCAGACACACCGCGGCCATCCAGGCCAGATTCACCAGTACCCCGGCCAAAGCTCCCACCAGCACATTGGACAGATAAATTTTCCACCGGGAATGTCCTGCCATCACCTTGTTCCGAACCGTCCCGTCACTGTACTCCGGTCCAAAAAACAGGCTGAAAAACACGGCGCCAAAGCCTCCCACCGCAGGCAGATGCCCAAACAGATACTCCGACAGATAGATCTCATCCTCCGGATAGGCGATCCGGGACTGGTACGCCGCCGCCAGCACCAGGGCCCCCCACAAAAACATCATGCCCATCTCCACCCAAAAAATCTTACTCCTCCAAAGTCTCGCAAAATTTGCGGATAACAAATTACGCATGCTTTCCATCTCCCACCAGATTCATATAGTAGCTCTCCAGACTCTCGTCCCGCTCTTGCATGGAGAAAACCTCGCAGCCCTCCCGGGCCAGCGCCATGGTAAGCCGGGTAATCCCCACCTCACCGTACACATCCGCCGTATCCTCCGAAACCACGCTGTACTCCAGTCCCAGACCGTCCAGCACCCGGCAGAGCGCCGCCGTGTCCGACACCCGCAGCCGCACGCACCTGCGGCAGGCCGCCTCCAGCTCCCTGGCGCTGATCTCCCGCACCAGCCTTCCGTTCTCAATAAAGCCATAGTGAGTGGCCAGCTTGGACAGCTCATCCAAAATATGGCTGGAGATCAGCACCGTGATCCGGTACTCCCGGTTCAGCCTCAGAATCAGCTCCCGCATTTCCACGATTCCCTGGGGATCCAGGCCATTGGTGGGCTCATCCAGCACCAGAAAATCCGGGTCTCCGCACAGCGCCACCGCGATTCCCAGCCGCTGCCGCATTCCCAGGGAAAAATGCCTCACCTTTTTCCTTCCCACATTTGCCAGGCCCACCAGCTCCAGCAGCTCGTCCACTCCCTCAAAGGAGGGCTGACCTAAAATCCGGTACTGCTCCTTCAGATTTTCTCTGGCCGTCATATCCAGATAAACCGAGGGCGTTTCCACCACGGCGCCCATGCGCCGGCGGGTCCTCTGGATTTCCTTTGACGTGTTTTTTACCCCATACAGGGTATAGCTGCCGGAGGTGGGCTCCTGCAGCCCGCAGATCAGGCGGATCAACGTCGTTTTTCCCGCGCCGTTTCTCCCCACGATTCCGTAGATGGCACCCCTTGGAATATGCATGGAAATCCGGTCCAGAGCTGTAAAGTTCTTGTATTTCTTGGAAAGTTCATTGGTCGATAAGCAATTATCCATTTTTTATGCCTCCTTACATTTGATAGCCCCATTCTACCGGGCAGCCGTAAAGACAGCGGTAAAGAAAAGCGTAAAGAAATGGTAAAGATTCCTCAGCCCGCAAGGCGGAATCCGATGCCCCACACCGCCTCGATACGTTCCTGTCCGTCCGCCTCCCGCAGCTTCCGCCGCAGATTGCTCACGTGCTGCTTCAATGAGCTGTCCGTGCAGTCCGGTGTATCCTGGCTGATCCGGTCCAGAATCACCGACTTTGCGATCACCTGCCCCGGATTTCGCATCAGCAGCTTCAAAATGGCGTACTCCGTCTTGGTCAGCCGCACCGGGACGCCGGAGGCCGTCACCTCATGGGAGACCGTATCCAGCCGAAGCGCTCCGGCAGACAGCACCGGGGCCTTCCCTCCGGCGGAAGCGATCCGAAGCTGAGCCGTGATCCGGGCCAGCAGCTCCCTCATCTCAAAGGGCTTCGTCACGTAATCGGCGGCGCCGCCCAGCAGCGCCTCCACCTTATCGTCCACCCCCACCTTCGCGCTGACCACAATTACCGGGATCCCCTCCAGCTTCGGCAGCAGCTCCTCCCCTGTGAGCCCCGGCAGCATCAGATCCAGCAAAACCAGATCCAGGCGGTGGGATTCCAGCAGATAGACCGCCTCCGTGCCGGAATAGGCCCGGAGCACACCGTACCCCTCCCGCCTCAGAGCCGTCTCCAAAATCTCTCCAATATGTAAATCATCCTCAACAATCGCTATCGTCTTCAAAAATCCCGCTCCTTTCTCTCAAAAGCGTCCCAGAGTCCCTCAGCCATTTGGCAGGGGAATCAAAATGTTCAGGGAAAATTCCTGATTTTCCGTCTCGCAGGCCACTGTCCCGCCGTATCTGGCCGCGGCCGCCTGAATATTTTCCAGCCCATAGCCGTGATTTTGGTCGTCCTCCTTTCCGGTCAACAGCTTTTCCCCCCGGCGCCGCGGCTCCCCCTCATAATAATTTTGAAAGCGCATAATCAAAAGCTGGTCCGACACACCGATTTTTATGCTGATCTCCTTCATATTTACGTAAGTCAGCTTCTCGGTGGCCTCGATGGCATTGTCCATCGCGTTTCCGAAAATCACACACAGATCCATGGTGCCAAGAAAATCCAGCCGTCTCCCATCCACATAGGGCACCAGCCGGATCCCCTTTCTCTGACACTCCCCGATCCGCTCCGCCAGCAAAATATCCAGCACCTCATTTCCGGTCCTCTGTACACACTCATAGGGCTGAATTTCCCGGCGCATGGTCTGAATGTATTCCTCCATCTCCTCATTCTTCATAGCCTCCATGGCGGAGATACAGTGCTTCAGGTCATGGTATTTCCGGTTAATGATTTCTATCGTCTCCTTCTGCGCCAGATACTGCTGCCGCCGCTTTTCATTCAGCATCTCCTTTTGCAGCAAAGCATTTCGCTCCATCTGAGCCGACACCATGGCTCCTGTGGTGGTGATCACCACCTCCGCGCACCCTGCGATGGCCACCTGCAAAAGCTCCAGCCGTAGCCACACCGCAAGGCTCATCTCCCTCAGGTAAGTGAACACGTACTGCCGCACCATCACATACAGAATCAGCGGAAACAGCAGTCCGAGAAGCTGGGCCGCCGTGACCTCCAAATGCTCAAACCTTCCTGTTTTTTTCCGAAACCACCCCACCCCCAAACACAGGCAGCCCAGATACAGAAAAACGAAAATCAGAATGCAGGCAAGGTCCGGCAGCCACACCAGCTTTCTTGACAAAAGTATGGTCAGAAAGCCATCCCGGCAGATCAGGCGGCAAAGCTCCATGCACAGGCAAAAAATGTTGCCGCAGAAAATTCCCTGGGGCAGGGTGCAGCAGGTCATCAGCCGGATATAGCCGGTCCACAAAAGCATATATAAGGGAAAATGAATGATCAGCGCCGCATTCTGTACCTGCAAAAGCAGGCAGGCCCCAAAGAAAAGAGCGGCGATCCCCCAGCTCTGCCACCACTGCCGCTGCCGGGCAGGCAGCGGCGCCACATACCACAAAAAGAACCCCCACTCCACACAGCCCTGCAGCACCGACACCGCCGGATAATTCCAGAAAGCCACCGCCGCGCTATTCATATAGTCAAGTACCGTCACTCCTCAAAACACCTCCCGCCCCGCATACATCCGCCCAATGGCACGCAAAATCACTCTTCATGAACGCAGCCGCTTCTCGCTACAGCATCCGCCCCCGGTAATTCGCCAGCACCCGCATAAACTCCTTCTTCCGGTACTTGCTCACCGGGATCCGCGCCCCGTCCACCGTCACCTCCGCCGCCGCAATATTCTGAATATGATTCAAATTCACAAGGAAAGCCTTATGGCAGCGGAAAAAGGGTTCTCCCTCCAGCTTTTTCTCTAAAGCCGTCAGCGTTTCCGATGGGATCAGGCTCTCCTGTCCCTTCCGGTGGATGATCGTCCTCTTATTCAGCGCCTCAATATAGGTGATCCCCTGGATAGGACAGCAGATTTCCTCCTTGCCCTGCTTCGTCACCAAAAAACGAGGCGTATTCGTCTGGATCTTCCGCGTCACCCGGTCCATCCTGGAGCAAAATACAGGATAGCGGATCGGCTTTACAAGGAAATCCGCCGCATCCACCGAGTACCCCTCCAGGGCATATTGAATCATCCTGGTCACAAACAAAATCTGCACCTGCTCATCAAATTCTCTCAGCTTCCGGGCCGTGCGCAGCCCATCCACATACTTCATTTCAATATCCAGAAACACCACATCCAGCCTGCCCGGATACTGCTCCAGAAAATACATTCCGTCCTCAAAGAAATAAAACTCCGCCTCAATCCCCTTGGACGCAAAGTAATTCTCCGCATATTCCTTCATACGGCTCCGTTCCGCCGCCACATCCTCCACAATCGCCACACGCAACATCATTTCTCCGCCTCCGAAGCCTCCCGGCCCCTCTTTTTCCTTCCTCCGCCCGGCCGCTTTCTTTCCCTGCCCAGCTCTCCACTTTCTCTGTCCGGCGGTCCGCTCTTCCTTGTCCAGTTATCCCCTTTACCCGTCCAGTTGTCCCCGCCTCCGGCCTTTCCGACAAAAAATGTGATATCCTCATTCTATCAAATAACAACCATTGAGGAAAGGAGTTTTTATTATGAAGGACAACAAGCTTTCCCGCCGGGACTTCCTCCGGGGAGCCACGGCAGGCGCGGTCACTGTGGCAGCCTCCGGGCTCTTCGGCGGCCTGGTACATGCCGAGGAGGCTCCGGCTCAGGAGCTCTACATTCCCGGCACCTACACCGCTAAAGCAAAGGGGATCGGCGAAGTGACCGTCACCATGACCTTTGACGCCTCCAGCATCACCGACGTGGTGGTGGATGTCTCCAACGAGACAGCGGATATCGGACAGCTTCACGGCGAGACGCTCCAGGCGGCGCTGCTGCAGGCCCAGTCCGCGGAAATCGACGGAGTCAGCGGCGCCACCGTCACCTCCGATGCGGTGAAGGAGGCCGCCGCCAACTGTATCGCTCAGGCCATGGGTGTAGCGGTGGACGAGACGGCGGCTGCGGCAGACAGCGACGCCGTCTCCGGCAAATCCTGGAGGGACGCTCCCGATCCGGTGGACGACAGCCAGATCGCGGAGACCTACGAGGCGGACGTGGTGATCGCCGGACACGGCTACGCGGGCCTGAACGCCTGCCGCTACCTGGCCTCCCAGGGCGTCAGTGTCATCCTGATCGAGTCCCAGGCCGAGGACAAATATCAGGCCATGGGCAACGAGGCCGGCGTGCCCAACGCCACCGCCCTCAAGGACCGGGGCGTGCCCGAAATCGATCCCATCGAGTATTACAACAACTGGATGCTGAACAGCGGCTACCAGGCAAACCCGGCGCTGATGATGAAATTCTGTCAGAACTCCGGCACCGCCATGGATGAGTATCTGTCCGTCCTCACCGAGGATGAGCTCTCCAACATGACCACCGCCTTCTATCCGCCCACCGAGCACCAGATGTCCTCCATCGGCCCCTTCAAATTCTGGCCCGCCACCTGCAGCTTCTACAGCCAGGAGTGCAACCAGACCTACATTCATCAGAAAAACCGTGAGAAGGCCATCGAGGACGGAGCCACCTTCCTCTTTTCCACAGAGGCGAGGCAGCTCATCATGGACGGAGACGCCGTAGTGGGCCTGCTGGCCACCAACGCCGACGGGGACTACATCAAGTTCAACTGTAAGGCCGTGATCCTGGCCACCGGCGGCTTCGGCGCCAACCCGGAGATGCAGAAGGATCTGTTGACAGACCTGGGCGGCTGCCTGACACCGGATGAATCCTTCTCCGTGCTGATGGATTCCGACGGCCGGGGCATCCAGATGGGCTACTGGGCCGGCGGCAAGCTGGATTCCCTGGGCATCCCCACCATGAACGGTAAACATTACCATCCCGGCTATCCCCAGGGCCTGTGGCTGGACGCGGACGGAAAACGCTACTGCAATGAGTATTGGGGTCCCATCGAGTTCCGGGGCCGCCCCGCCCTGCAAATGAACCGGGACGCGTTCTATGCCTTCTACGATGCCAAGCTGCCGGAGTACCTGGGCTACTCCGTACCCTCCCACGGCTCCACCTACGCCTCCGAGGAAAATATCGCCAGCATCAAAGAAGAGCTGGCCAATGCGCTGGCGGCGGGCGCCGAGGGCGTGGAGGGCCACGATCTGAGCGCCACCTTCACCCGCTATGGCGCTGACACCCTGGATGAGCTGCTGGATCTCGTTTGCTCCGATGACACCGTGAAGGCCAATATCAAGGCCTCCATCGAGCGCTACAACGCCCTCTGCGAAGCGGGACGGGACGACGACTTCGGCCGGGAAGGCACCCTGATGTTCCCCATCAAGGAAGGTCCCTTCTACTGTGACGTGAAGCCCTCCGAGATCGGCTGGATGATGTGTACCTGCGGCGGCCTGGTCATCAACGCCGAGCAGCAGGTGCTCAACGAATATTACAAGCCCATCAAGGGTCTCTTCGCTTCCGGCAACTGCGCCAGCGGCCGTTTCGGAACCGAATATTTCACCCCCACCCCCGGCGTGAGCCTGGGTACCACCATCACCCTGGGCCGTGAATGCGGAATCTCCGTACAGAAATTCCTGAACGGTGAAATCTGACAAAAAATACGCGGAGGCTTCCCCCGGAGATTTATAACAGAAAAAGTCAAAGACTTTCCTATATCAAGCCGAAAAATTGGTTAAAAAAAGCGCCCCGTGTCGGGCAGTCAAGCTGCCCTTCAACGAGAAACGCTTTGATCAAATCACGAGCAGGCCACCCGGAGGCTATGCCCGTACCCCGGAGCGTGCGGTTTTCCACAAGCCGCACGCTCTCTTTTTGCAAATATCTCCAGCCGTGCCCGCGTCATTTTTGCGGCACTTTTTTATAATACATCCTGAAATGTCACGATCCCCAAATCCGTAAGATACCATGCTTTCTGCTTTTCTGTCAGGATTCCCTTCTCCATCAGCTTCTTTCCCTCTGTCCTCAAAAATTGTTCCGCCGCATCCCCATATTTCTGAATCAACCGCTTCGGGGCAATCCCCTTTTGCAGAACCAGATTTGCGGTAATCTCCCTGCGCATCTCACTTTCCGGGGTCAGCCGGGCCAAACCATTCGCAATGACAGAAAGCTCCTCCGAATGCTCCAAATATTCCCGAAGGCTGTGTCCGCCTGTGTAGGTGACTCCCTCCATCACAGTCACCGCTCCATAGCCGATTCCCAGCTGATCCGTTCCCTCCAGCTGCTCCAGCCGGTACCGGCTCTGTCCGCCCGGCTTCGCAAAATCATAAATCGTATAAGCCCGATACCCCAACGCCTCCAGCCGCTCCCTCGCACACCTGTAAAGCGCCGCCTTTTCCTCCAAAGTACAGGCACGAAGATTTTTGCTCTCCGGCTCAGAAGCTCTTCCTGCCATCCTGTCGGTACCGCATTCTGGCCTAAAAGCCTTTTCTCCCGTCCCGCCGATACTGCTCTCCGGCTCAGAAGCCTTCTCCCCTGCCCCGGCGGCACCGCACTCCGGTTTAATAGGTGTTTCTTCTTCCTTATTCCATCCCTCCGGAACAATTTCTTCCGCTCCCCGGCCAAGCTGGCATCTCCGGTAAAGCTCCGTCCCCTTCATCAGCCGCAGGGGCAGCAGCGTCACATGCTCCGGCGCATAATACAGCACCTTCTCCAACGAATGCTCAAGGCTACGCATTGTCTGCCCCGGAATCCCGTACAGCAGCTCAAAGCTAAGCCGCCGCACATCAAAGGTTTTCACCGCCACATCCACCATAGACAAGGCGTCATACCGGTACGGACGTCCCAGCAGACTATGCTCCCTGGCCTCCGCCGTAGCCACACCGAAAATCCAGTGATTGACTCCGCAGTCCCTCATTTTCTCCATCAGAGCCCTGGAATAATCCCCCGGCATAGTCTGAAGGGAAATCTCCGCGTCCTCCGCCATCCGAAATCCTTTCCGAACCGCCCGCAGCAGCTCCTGAAGCCCTCCCGGCCCCGCCAGCACCGGACTGCCTCCTTCCAGAGACACAGCCGCCACTTCATAGTCCTCCATCTCCCCGGCCGCCGCCTCAATCTCCCTGACCATAGCCCCCACATAGGCCCGGATCACCTTATCATCATACTTACAGACCGCCATCCCACAATAATCACAGCGCTTAAAACAAAACGGAATATTCAGCTGTAAAATCAGCTTCTTTCTCTCTGGCATAACTTCTCTCCTGTACTTATATTCACTAAAAATAAAATACTATATTTAGGCTGAAAAAGAAAGAGTGAGATTAAAATATCACCGTCTCCTCAGACCGTGTTTGAAACGGATACTCCATTTTCCGATTAATCCGGAATATACAAAAAGGTCCTCCGGGGTCATTCCTCACAAATTCCCCCGGAGGACCTTTCTACTCACTTATAAAATAAACGCACTTAAAATTCATTTCCCGGGAACTTAGGAATTCCGTTAAAGCCTACCTGGAGCTCCTCGTCCGTAGGAATATGATCGGTCATCGTGCCATTGTGGAACTGCTCGTAGGCCACCAGATCGAAATATCCGGTGCCGGTGAGGCCAAACAGGATCGTCTTTTCCTCCCCCGTCTCCTTGCACTTCAGCGCCTCGTCAATCGCGGCCCGGATGGCATGGCTGCTTTCCGGTGCGGGAAGGATGCCCTCTGTCCGGGCAAACTGCTCCGCCGCCTGGAACACGGCCGTCTGCTCCACAGCCCGGGCCTCCATCAGACCGTCATGATAAAGCTGGGACAAAATGCTGCTCATCCCGTGGAATCTGAGGCCGCCCGCATGGTTGGCCGAGGGAATAAAGCTGCTGCCCAGCGTGTACATCTTAGCCAGCGGGCAAATCATACCTGTATCACAGAAATCATACGCAAACTTACCTCTGGTAAAGCTGGGGCAGGAAGCCGGCTCGACCGCTATGATCCGATAGTCCGCTTCCTTGCGGAGCTTCTCACCCATAAACGGCGAAATCAGTCCTCCCAGATTTGAGCCACCGCCGGCGCAGCCGATGATAATATCCGGCTTTACATTATACTTATCAAGAGCCGCCTTCGTCTCCAGGCCGATAATGGACTGATGCAGCAGCACCTGATTCAACACACTGCCAAGAACATAGCGATAACCCTCATTCGTGGTGGCCACCTCCACCGCCTCGGAGATCGCACAGCCAAGGCTGCCTGTGGTCCCCGGATGCTCCGCAAGAATCTTGCGGCCAACCGCTGTCTCCATGGAGGGAGACGGTGTCACACTGGCGCCGTAGGTTCTCATAACCTCCCGGCGGAACGGCTTCTGCTCATAGGAAACCTTCACCATGTAAACCTTACAATCCAGCCCAAAATATGCGCAGGCCATGGAGAGCGCTGTGCCCCACTGCCCTGCTCCCGTCTCCGTGGTAACACCCTTCAGACCCTGCTTCTTGGCATAGTAAGCCTGTGCCAAGGCCGAATTCAGCTTATGGCTTCCACTGGTATTATTGCCCTCAAACTTATAGTAAATCTTTGCCGGAGTCCCCAGAGCCTTTTCAAGATGGTAGGCCCGAACCGTGGGAGACGGACGATAAGTCTTATAATACTCCTGAATCTCCTCCGGGATGTCGATATACGGATCCGTGTCATTCAATTCCTGAGCGATCAGCTCATCACAAAAAATCGGCGCCAGCTCCTCCGCCTTCAGCGGCTGCAGCGTGCCAGGATTCAAAAGCGGTGCCGGCTTCGTCTTCATATCCGCCCGGACATTATACCACTGCTTCGGCATCTCCTGCTCGTCAAGATAAATTTTGTAGGGAATCTTTGTCTCACTCATGTTGTCTTCTCCTTTCGTGTGATTTCACTTAAATTACATTGGGAAAAGAACAAAAAAGCCCCTGTCCCAATTTTGCTGGGACAAGAGCCATAACTCCTGCGGTGCCACCCGGCTTGACGCGTCAAACAGCGCCCTCTCACGATATACAACCATATATCTGATTTGATAACGAAGTATCCTCTCCGGCTTCCCTACTGTCAGTTCAGGTCGCCCTCAAAAGTCCATTCCATCTGACGCCGTCCGCCGCAATTCCACCATCTGCCGCTCTCTGTAAGAGGCCTATCAGATCTACTACTCTTTTTCAAAGGTTTCTGTTAGAAAAATACCACAATTTTCATGTGAACGTCAAGACTTTTTTGTTAAAAAAATCATCTTTTTACCAAATATAGCTTTCTCCATTTGCTAAACTTCACAGACAGCAAATCCACACATCCCTTTTCCACCTCAGGCGGCTTCCATATATTGCTCTATCGCCTTAGCGATGACAGCCGCGCTCTTGCAATAAGGGGCGCTCAGTTGAGGACTGAAGCCAATATTCTCATATACCACTTTCATGTAGCGCAGTATCTCCTGCCCTGTCTCCGACTCCGGCGTTATATTTTTGAACGTCAGCGCTTCCCCCAGACTCAGGATTGCCCTGCCATAGTAATACAATTCCTGGTCAGGATCCCCGTTCTGATTCACATACTCATCGGCCATCATCTGATAGTCGTACGACAACAGCCGGTATAGCTCCACACAGGGATAGTCCCGCAGAAACTCTTCTCTTACCTCTATTATATCCAGGATCACCGTGTCATCCGGCAGATTTTTGTATCCGGCCTCCGTGCCCCTGTAGTTTTCCCTGTCAATTTTACGGATACTTTCAATACATTCCCGGATCAAATCCGCAGTCTTTGTCAGAAATTTAAGCTCAACCTCTTCCGCGCTCCCCTCCAAAGGCCTTTTCTCTTCTCTGCGCTCCTCAAACAGCATGTCCAGCCTCTCACAAACCAGCGGATACACCTTCTGATAGTCTGACCAGCCCTCCTCCGGCATACCAAAGAAAAGTGCCGCCAGTTCATCCGAACTCAGCTCCCGGAAGAAATCATCCGTAAGCTCCATCGCCGCGGCCGAACCATGCACATAAGAGGAATCTCCCGCCTCCTCCGCAGTCTCTTCCGGGCGCTCCTCTCCTGAGCGCTCTTCGCCATCAGCCATCGTCTCCTCTTCCGGTCCATTGTCCGCCACAGAACTCTCGCCTTCCGTCCCATTATCGCCCACAGGGCTCTCGCCTTCCGTCCCATTACCGCCCACAGAACTCTCGCCTTCCGTCCCATTACCGCCCACAGGACTCTCACCTTCCGTCCCATTACCACCCGGCACGGAGGCGTCTGTCTCCGTCAGAGTACCTGACTGTTCCTCCTCCGTGGAGTTGCCGCCATCGACGCTCTTTGTACTGTCTACTATATGAACCACATTAGTGACAACCAGCACCACCATAAGACAGAGCACTCCTATGATCCCAGCCGCATACTGCCGCAGTCTCTTGGCTCTTTCTCTAAAGCCCGCCGAAGCCCTGTTTCTTGTCTTTATCTGCCGACGAAAGTCCACTGCGAAGAGTACCGCCAGAAACACTACAATCACCAGCAAAATCCCAAGGAGCATGATCAGATGATCACGCTTCTCTCCTGTCACGTCCTCCGATATATTCACGATAATTCCGCTCGCCACATCACCCGCGATTCCCAGCAGCCATTCTTTCAAAACAATCCCCCCTCTAAATTGCACACACTTTGTAAGTTAGGGGTATTATCTCACGCGATAGCTATTTCGACAACCCGATCGTTCCGCCATCTCTCCATATGAAATACATTAATTTCCGCATCTCATTGACATCCTTTGCGTCCGGCATACCATTTTTTCGATTCAAGTTACCATTTTTAGCCAACAGCTCTGCCATTTCTTTCACATACACTTTTCTCTTAAACCAGTCCGTCTGTATATAGTATTCCTCGGCCTGTTTCAGAAACGCCTCATATTCCTCTCCATAGATTGCCGCGTCATAGCATTTCAACATATAATAATCAGCAAGATATCTGTCTTCAATCATGGGGTTGTTCTTCCAGATCTGCCCCGCTTCCAGAAGGAACCAGCGCACCGCTTCCCTCGCCATATCGTTCTCCATATCTTCAATATATCTCATGACATTAACTTTAGCAATCTGGAGCGCACAGCTAAAAGAAGCGGCCCAGCAATTCGCTTCCGCAAATTGCTGCTGAAATTCATCGTCCAAAAAGTTCAAAGAATTCGTCCCGATCCTGAGCATGCATTCACGCCTCCAATGCTCAAACAGAACCTGCTCACTGGCGCTCAGATCCCGCTCCGCAAGCAGATTCGCCCAAATATCCATCGCCTCCTTCGATTTTTTCTCCGCCAAAAGCAGCTTCAATGCTTTTCCATGCAGATATTTATGACAGCGGCGAACCTCCAAATCAGGATGCCGCTCTAGAAATCTCTCCGCCTCCTCAAGCTTATTGACGGCGGCATTCTTATGATTCTTTTTTGCGTTGATTCCCATCAGACACCCGTATGTCTCCAGCACCTCATAGAAATCATTGTGACGTTTCGCCACCTTTAGACGCATACGATAAATATCGATGGCCTGTGAAAAATAGCTCTCTCTCAGGAAAAGCAGACCGCAAAGCTCATTCGTCATTTCCAGATAATCCTGATCCAGCTCATTTTTGTCACAGTAATCCAGCACCTCCGTAATAAGCTGATCCTCCCCTCCCCGCTCAAAAAATAACTTATGCCCCCGATAAAAACGTGACGTGCGGCATTGTCCGGCCTTCATTTTATAAAATTCCACGGCCTTCTTCATCACAGCATGATATTCCTGCTCCTTCCAGTATTTAAATCGAATCAACGCTTTCATCATAGGAAAAATCCGCACTCCCTGGATGCTTCCGTTATCATCATTTCTGCGCTTTCCGCTTTCCATCAGCAGCAGATTATCATAACAATTTTTCAGAATCTCTTCCGCGCCCTGAACCTCCCCGTGATCCATCCAAAGATAATGAAACAGCTCCAGGCTGATATCTCCCTCAAAATAACTGATCGAGACAAGCGCCTCCCGCGCATGCTCGGGAACCCGCTTCCAGGTTTCCTCCATCAGCTCCTCCCACAATTCCTCATACGTATCCTTCAGTGCGGGAATCAAATAAAACTTTTTTGACAGAGCCTGCTCCAAATTTTCCTCATACTTAAAAACCTCTTCATAGTACATTGTCCGGCAAATTTTCCGCACAGCCAGAGGAAGCCCTCCGGTCTGTTCTCTCATTTCCTGAACCAGCATTTCCCCAAGACGCTCTTCCTTGCTCTTCATCATGGTATAGAAGTCCGGCGCATAGGACTGAACGATCTGTCCCACACTCGTATGGGTATTGATCAAATCATTGAACACCAGGTATTCCATATCTGCCCGAAATTTCGCCTGATACGGTATATGCGCGACAATGATCACCTTGGCATTTACCTCCCACCGCAGAAGCTCCTCCGGAAAGGGCGTAAATCCTATGTCCAAAACCACATATTTTTCGGTGGAAAGAGCAAACTTTAACTGTATATCCTGCCGCAGCTCCTCTATCGAATTCTGCGCGATATGAAAGGCTTTGAGATATTCTCCCTTTTCCTCCCGCATTTTGCACTTCATAAACTTGATCACACTTCCGGTAATCCCACTCTTCACGGTCCCGCAAAAATAAAGGAAATGCTTTTGACTTTTTTCCACAAACTGCTCCAGCTTCATCTCCACACTGACAGGACATATCATATGGTCCCAATCATATTTTTCTATATGAATCAGCTCGATATCCGACGCAAACTGGGGCTGAATACCGCTGTGCGCAATTTTGACCGTAAGCGCAAAATAGTCCTACGGAGTGACATTTCCTCTATTGGCTCCTATAATG
>CAZGRM010000044.1:0-19356 GCA_964528295.1 uncultured Lachnospiraceae bacterium | reverse complement strand
TTGAAGCTTATAATGAGGGATGGGACTACCGAACTTTACAAAGACAGTACCATTCCAGTCTGTATGAAAGACTTGCGTTGAGTAGAAATAAGAAATCAGTACTCCAATTAGCACAAAAGGGAAACGTAGTCAGAAAGCCGCAAGATTTGTTGAAACAACCAACTGTTTTGGAATTTCTTGGGATGGAAGAAAAGTCAGAGTATGTTGAAAGTGACTTGGAAACGGCGATTATCAATAAAATACAAGCATTTCTTATGGAGATGGGAAAGGGTTTCTTGTTTGAAAAAAGGCAGAAAAGATTCACCTTTGATGAAGATAGTTATTATGTGGATTTAGTTCTGTATAATCGTCTTCTGCGATGCTATGTGTTAGTTGATTTAAAGGTGGATACACTGACACATCAGGATCTCGGGCAAATGCAAATGTATGTTAATTATTATGACAGGGAAGTAAAAAAGGAATATGAGAATCCTACTATTGGAATCCTTTTGTGTAAGGAAAACAGGGAGGCAATGGTAAAACTGACACTGCCGCCGCATGCGAATATCTATGCGTCAGAGTATAAGCTATATCTTCCAGATAAAAAATTACTTCAGGCAAAACTGAAGGAATGGTTGGAAGAAGAAAATGCGGATGAATAAATTATAGACAATAGAAAGGGGCATTTTCTATGGGAGATGCATTAGAAAATACACCAATTAGACATATATGTATGGGCATTGTGGCTCATGTGGATGCGGGGAAGACTACCCTGGCGGAGGGGATTTTATATTTGACGGGAAGCATTCGCAGGCTGGGGCGGGTGGATCACCAGGACGCGTTTTTGGATAATTTCGCTTTGGAGCGGGCCCGGGGGATTACCATATTTTCGAAGCAGGCAAGGCTGGAGCTTCAGGGGCTGCGGGTCACCATGGTGGATACGCCGGGGCATGTGGATTTTTCGGCGGAGATGGAGCGGACGCTGCAAATTCTGGACTATGCGGTGCTGGTGATCAGCGGGGCGGACGGAGTGCAGAGTCATGTGGAGACACTGTGGCGGCTGCTGAAAAAGTATGGAATTCCCACCTTTTTGTTTGTGAATAAAATGGACCAGCCGGGGACGGACCGTGAGCGGCTGCTGGAGGAGCTTCAGAGGCGGCTCAGTGACCGGTGTCTGGATTTCGGCCCGGAGGCCGCCGGGACCCCGGAGTTTGCGGAGGGGCTGGCGCTGTGTGACGAGGCGCTGCTGGAGCGCTATCTGGAGACCGGGGAAGTGACGGAGGAGGATATCGCGGAGCTGATCAGGAGCAGGAAGGTGTTTCCCTGCTTTTTCGGTTCGGCTCTGAAGCTGGAGGGAGTGGAGGAGCTGTTGAAGGGGATCCGGCGGTATGCGAGGGTCCCGGAATATTCGGACCAGTTCGGAGCCAGGGTCTACAAGATCTCCCGGGATGATCAGGGCAATCGTTTGACCCACATGAGAATTACGGGGGGCTGTCTGAGGGTAAAGGAGCTGTTGACGAACCGCGGATCAGAGCCGGGGGCGGCTTTGCCTCTCAGGCCGGAGGAGATCTGGGAGGAGAAGGTGAACCAGATCCGAGTTTATTCCGGCGCCTCCTTTCAGGCTGTGAATCAAGTCGAGGCGGGGGAGGTCTGCGCTGTGACGGGCCTTAGCAGTACCCGCTCCGGCGAGGGGCTGGGGATCGAGTCCGCCGGGGAGCTTCCGGTGCTGGAGCCGGTGCTTTCCTATCAGATCCGGCTGCCCCAGGAGTGTGATGTCCACCAGACCTTTCGGAAGCTTTTGCAGCTGGAGGAGGAGGAGCCGGAGCTTCATATTGTCTGGAATGAGGAGCTGAATGAAATCTATGCCCAGATTATGGGGGAGGTGCAGATCGAGGTACTGAAGGCTGTGATCCGGGAGCGGTTCGGCATCGACGCGGAGTTCGGAGCGGGGAATATTGTATATAAGGAAACGATTGGGGAGCCGGTGATCGGAATCGGGCATTTTGAGCCGCTGCGCCATTATGCGGAGGTGCAGCTTTTGCTGGAGCCGGGAGAGCCGGGGAGCGGGCTGCAGTTTGGGACCGCGTGCGGCGAGGATGTGCTGGAGCGGAGCTGGCAGAGGCTGATTTTGACTCATTTGGAGGAAAAGCGGCACCGGGGGGTGCTGACCGGATCGGAAATCACGGATATGAGGATCACCTTGCTGACGGGGCGGGCCCATCAGAAGCACACGGAGGGAGGGGATTTCCGCCAGGCCACCTACCGGGCGGTCCGGCAGGGGCTGCGGCGGGGAAGCTCCGTGCTGCTGGAGCCGGTCTATGAGTTTCGCATGGAGCTTCCCCAGGAGTCGGCGGGGCGGGCCATGACGGATATTCAGAAAATGAACGGCAGCTTTGCCCCCATGGAGCTGGAACGGGATATGGCCATATTGACGGGACAAGCTCCGGTGGTGAATATGCGGGGATATCAGACGGAGCTTCTTGCCTACACAAAGGGGAGGGGGCGGCTGTCCTGTACCTTGAAGGGGTATGAGCCCTGCCACAATCCGGAGGAGGTGATGGCGGAGCGGGGCTACGATCCGGAGGCCGATCTGGATAATCCCACCGGCTCTGTCTTCTGCGCCCACGGAGCGGGCTTTGTGGTAAACTGGGATCTGGTGCCGGAGTATGCGCATCTGGACGGCGAAGCGGCGCTGGAGGCGCTGTGGAGAAAGCGGGGCGAACGGCCCGGGGCTGACACATGGGATGCGCCGGAGGCCTACGGAGGTCGATGGCCGGAATCAGGCGATTGGGATCTGACGGGGCAGGATATAAGCGAAACGACAGAGCAAAGCAGCCATCCCGGCGCCGTACCAAATGATACGGCAGGAGCCGGAAATGATCTTATGGCAGATTCCACCAGAAACGGCCGTTCCGGCACCACGCAAAATGATATAGCAAGAGCTGGAAATGGACAAGAGCCAGACTTAGCCAGAAGCGGCCGCCCCGGCGCCTCTGCGTATGGTGTGTCCGGCCCCGGAAGCGGTGCTGGCTCGGGGGCGAACGGCGGGAATCACCCCGTTCCCGGCCGGACCGCCCGCCGGCAGGGCGTCCCTTTTCAGAGCCGGACCGCCCCCGTTGTCAGTGACAAGGAGCTGGAGGAGATTTTCGCCAGGACCTACGGCGCGCCAAAGCAGGAGCGGACCGCCTTCAAAAAGAGCCGCCGCGTCGATTACGGCGCCCCGTCCCCCGGACCCAAAAAGACGGATCAGGAGGAGTACCTGCTGGTGGACGGCTACAATATTATCTTTGCCTGGGAGGAATTAAATGAGCTGGCGAAGGTGAACATTGACGGGGCCAGGACGAAGCTGATGGACATTCTCTCCAATTACCAGGGCTACAAAAAGGTGAATCTGATCCTGGTCTTCGACGCCTACCGGGTGGAGGGCGGCCAGGGAAGCGTCCAGAAGTATCACAATATTTATGTGGTCTACACGAAGGAGGCGGAGACCGCAGATCAGTACATTGAGAAAACGGTGCACCGGATCGGGCGGAAATACGATGTGACCGTGGCCACCTCCGACGCGCTGGAGCAGGTGATTATCCTGGGCCAGGGCGGCCGCCGGCTCTCCGCCGCCGGGCTGAGAGAGGAGATCCTTTTGATGGAACAGGATCTCCGGGAGAACTATCTGGGCCGTCCCCAGAGCGGGAAAAACTACCTTTTTGACCATCTGGACGAGGGACTGAGCCGTCTGATGGAGGAGGTACGGCTGGGAAAAAAGAAACTGAAATAAACTGTTTATCACAAGAAGGAGGAAAATACTATGAGTCAGGATGTAAGCCGCAGGGATTTTATTAAGGGAGTGTCAGTGGGAACGGTGGGCCTTGCCGCTATGAGCGTCATCGGCGGGCTGAAGCCTATGACCGTCAGCGCCGAGGAGGCCGCCGCCCTGGAGGAGTTTGAGGGGAGAGCGAAATTTTCCGGTGTACATAATATCCGCTATATCACGGAGGACCTGGTCTATCTGGGAGCCAGTGACCGCCGCATTGAGCTGTTTGAGAATGTGTATCCCATCCCCAGAGGAGTATCCTACAATTCTTACCTGCTGCTGGACGAGCAGACCGTGCTGTTTGACACCGTGGACCGGTCCGTTTCCGGGCAGTTTTTTGAGAATCTGGTCTGTGCGCTGGACGGACGGACCCTGGACTATTTGATCGTGCAGCACATGGAGCCGGATCACTGCTCCGCCATCTCCGAGGTGCTGGTGCGCTATCCCGATGTGAAGCTGATCTGCTCCGAGACGGCCGCTCCCATCGTGAAGCAGTTCTTCGGTGTGGAGGTGGCGAAGCACGGTTACACGGTGACCGAGGGCGCGCAGCTGGTGACCGGAAAGCATACGCTGGTGTTCGTCATGGCGCCCATGGTGCACTGGCCGGAGGTGATGGTGACCTACGACGCCGCGGACAAGACCTTGTTCTCCGCGGACGCCTTTGGCACCTTTGGCGCGCTGAACGGCAATCTCTTTGCGGATGAGGTGAATTTTGAGACGGAGTGGCTGGCGGACGCCCGGAGATATTACACGAATATCGTGGGAAAATACGGTCCCCAGGTGCAGGATGTGCTGGCGAAGGCAGGGACACTGGAGATCGCCAGAATATGTCCCCTCCACGGACCTGTGTGGCGGGAGAATCTGGCCTGGCTGCTGGACAAATATGATAAGTGGAGCTCCTACACGCCGGAGGATCAGGCGGTGATGGTGGTGTACGGCTCCGTTTACGGCGGCACCGAGAACGCCGCCGCCGTCATCGCTTCCAGGCTTTCCGAGGGCGGCGCGAAAAATGTCACCGTCTACGATGTCTCCAAAACCCATGTCAGCGAGCTGATCGGGGAGGCCTTCCGGTGCAGCCACCTTGTGTTTGCCTCCATCACCTACAATATGGGGATTTTCACCCCCATGAAGAATTTCCTGATGGATCTTGAGGCCCACAACCTGCAGAACCGGAAATTCGCTCTGGTGGAGAACGGAAGCTGGTCTCCCGTCGCCGGCAGCCGCATGGCCGAGATGTTAAACGGCATGCCGGAAATGACCCAGATCGGTGAGACTGTCACCATCCGCTCCACCACAGATGAGGAGAGCTTTGGCAGGCTGTCCGCCCTGGCGGAGGAGATTCTGGCCGATATGAACGGTGAGACCGCGGAAAGCGCCGCGCCGGCGGAGGCCGCTTCCCTGAGCTGGAGATGTACGGTCTGCGGATACATCTACGAGGGGGATGAGGTGCCTGACGATTACAAGTGCCCGGTCTGCGGAGTGGGAAAGGATCAATTTGAGCAGATTTAGATTTATGAATAAATTATGAAAACGGAACAATCAAATGTGAAATTTTCTTGTATTTTTTATTGCTTTATGATAAAATTTTGCCATACTAAAACGGAGGCATCGTGGCAGAATTGCTATGGGCCAGAATTTTTCACTTTTTAAGGAGGAACAAGATTATGAGAAGATCAAGAGGAACGGCTGTACTCCTTTGCGCCGCTATGGGCATGACAATGCTGGCTGGGGGAGCGATTACCGCCAGTGCGGAAGAACAGGTGACGATCCGCTATGGAATCTGGGATTCCAACCAGGAGCCCACGCTTCGGGCGATTGCGGACAAGTTTGAGGAAGAAAATCCCAATATCAAGGTTGAGATCGAGCTGACTCCCTACAAGGATTATTTCACCACACTGGAGACTGCGGCCACAGGCGGCACGGCGCCGGATGTGTTCTGGATGAACGCTCCTCATGCCACAGAGTATGCCCGGGGCGGAATGCTGATCGAGCTGAGCGACTACATCGCCGACTCTGAGCTGGTATCCAAGGAGGACTTCCCGGAGAGCTTGATTAATCTTTACACCATCGATGGAAATTGGTACGGTATGCCCAAGGGCTTTGATACGATAGCCGTATGGTACAACAAAGAGCTGTTTGATAATGCGGGCGTGGCATATCCCACCAGCGACTGGACCTGGGATGATTTTGTTGAGACCGCGAAGCAGCTCACCGACACGGAGAATGGAATCTACGGCGCGGCGGTGCAGCTGGACGAGCAGGCTGGCTGGTACAATACCATCGGTCTCTTCGGCGGCTATGTGATTTCTGATGATAAGAAGACCTCCGGCTTCGGAGATGAGAATACCATTGCGGGTGTTCAGTGCTGGGTGGACCTGATCGACGCGGGCGTTTCTCCCACCTATGCGCAGCTGTCCGACACCAGCAGCAATACGATGTTTGAGTCCGGCAAGCTGGCGATGCAGTGGAATGGTTCCTGGGCCGTGTCCGAGTACATCGGCATCGATGAGATCAAGGATAAGATCGATGTGGTGGAGGTGCCCAGTGTGAACGGCCAGAAGTCCTGTGTGATTCACGGCCTTGGCAATGTGATTTTCTCAAAGACGGAGCATCCTGATGAGGCGTGGAAGTTTGTAGAGTTCCTGGGCGGCGAGGAGGCAATGACGATGCAGGCTGAGGCCGGTATCGATATTTCCGCCAGAACAGAGACCACCGCGATCTGGGTAGAGGCTCATCCGGAGTATAACCTGCAGGCGTACATGGACGCGGCGGAGTATTCCTATCCGTACCCGGCTTCCGCAAATACATCCGCATGGTCAAGCCCCATGTATGATGAGGTTTACGCGGCGTTCAACGGAGACAAGACGGTGGAGGAAGCCTGCCTGAGCCTGGAGGCGACTATGAACGCGGCGCTGGCGGCAGAATAACAGCTTCGGCGAAATCCGTCGAATCGTAGGGGGACTGCTTTTCTCGGGGAGCGGTCCCTTTTCTTTAAAGGAGTGGAAAGGTATGTCAAATAAACCTCGGAAGAAAAAGGTAGCCAGCTTTCGGAAGAAGGATTGGGCTTGGGGCTACCTGATGATCGCGCCGGTGACTATCGGCCTGATCGTTTTTTATATTTATCCCTTTTTTCTGACCTTTTACAACAGCTTTCTGAAGATTGGCTCCTTCAATGTCAGCACCTGGGGCGGCCTGGTGAATTATGAGAAGCTGTTTCAGGACGCGTCCATGTGGAATACCCTGAAAAATACGGTGCGCTACGTGATCTGCACGGTTCCGATCACGATTTTTCTGGCGCTGGTGCTGGCGGTACTGCTGAATTTGAAAATCAAGGGAAAGGCCCTTTACCGGGTGCTTTATTTCCTTCCCTACGTCACCATGGCCACAGCCATTTCCATGGTATGGAAGTGGATGTACAATGGAGACTATGGCCTGCTCAACTACATTCTGAGCTTCTTCGGCGTGGAGGGCCGGCGGTGGCTGACCGAGACCTCCATCGCTCCCTACGCGATTATCATTGTGACCATCTGGAGCGGCGTGGGCTATAATATGATTATCCTGCTGGCGGGCGTCCAGGGAATTTCTCAGATTTACTATGAGGCGGCCCGGATCGACGGGGCCAGCCAGGTAAAAATGTTCTTTATGATCACGCTTCCCCTGGTGACGCCCACCCTGTTTTTCCTGCTGATCACGGACCTGATCGGATCCTTCCAGATTTTTGACAGCATCTACATGATGATCGGCAAAAATACGGTGGTGCTGGAAAATACCCAGAGTATTGTCATGTATTTCTACCGGAACGCCTTTGAGCTGAATAACAAGGGCTACGCCTCGGCGATTGCCATGCTTCTGTTCTGCCTGATCATGATCATCACCGCGATTCAGATGGTCCTGCAGAAGAAGTGGGTTCATTATGAGTAGGAGGTGAGCTTGGGATGAAGATGAAAACAACAAAACTGATTCCGGTCTACCTTGTCCTGACTCTGGGGGCCATCATCATGGTAATTCCCTTTGTGTGGATGGTGCTGACCGCGTTTAAAACCCAGGGCGAGGCGATTCAGGTGCCTGTGGTGATTTTCCCGTCGGAGTGGCGGCTGGATGGGTTCAAGGATGTGTTTGAACGGCTTCCTTACGGCGCGGCCTACAAGAATACCATTATTTCAGCGATTGTGACCATTGTGGTGCAGCTGGTGCTGTGCTCCATGGCGGGATACGCCTTTGGGCGGATCTCCTTCCCGGGGCGGGATCTGATCTTTGTGGCCAGCCTCTCTGTGCTGATGATTCCGTCCACCCTGTTTATTCTGCCCCAGTATCTGATCATTCAGAAGATGGGACTGCTGAACACGATCCCGGCCCTGTTTATCCCGAATCTGTTCAGCGCCTTCGGCACCTTCCTAATGCGGCAGTTCTATATGAGTCTGCCAAAGGAATTGGAGGAGGCGGCCCGGCTGGACGGCTGCAATCAGTTCAGCATCTATCTCAGAATTATGACGCCGCTGGTGAAGCCGGGCTTGACGGCGCTGGCGATTATCACGCTGCGCCTGGCCTGGAATGACCTGATGTGGCCCATGGTGGTGAATACCTCCACCAATAAAATGACGCTGTCGGCGGTGCTGGCGAATCTGACAGGACAGTACAGCACCACCTATCCCACCCTGATGGCGGGATCGCTGATGGCCATCATACCCATGGTGGTTCTGTTCGCTATTTTCCAGAAGCAGTTCATTGAAGGTATTGCGTTTACCGGGACAAAGGGTTAAAATTGTTCAGGGCGGCAGGAGGTCTGCCGCCCTGTTTTGAGGCTGATCGAAAAAAAGAGCAAAGGAGAAATTTGAATCATGGAAATCATGAGCAAATCCGGCAGACAGAAGCTGATATTTGACGAGAAAACGCTGGGCTTTGCCCTGGAATGGGAGGATGAGAGCTGGGAGTGGGACGGAGGCTTTCGCCCCAGGCTTCTGGTGGGAGACCGGGAGATTTTTTTTGCGGAGGCGGGAAAAAAAGAGCATAGGGAAATCCACAACGGTGTGGGTGACGGAATCCTGAGCAGATACTCAGGATTTTGTGTCGATGGTGTGGAAATAGGTCTGGAATTTGAGACCTACGTGTGGATGGAGGCCTCCTGCGGCGACGTGTACTTTGAGTGGATCCCGGTGCGGGAGGAGGGGACGGTCACGAAGGTGTTCTGGCCGGGTCCCATGGCCTTTGACGAGAAGAGGAGAGACTGGTACACTCTGGTGCCGGAGCGGCAGGGGCTGCTGATTCCCAACGACTGGCCGGTGGAGTTTGGCAGACGTCCCTTTGGGGGGATGCTGCTCACAGCGGATATGTATATGCCCTGGTTTTCCCAGATCCGCGAGAACAGCGGCTATATTGCCATTGCGGTGACGCCCTGGAACGGCAGCCTGGTGGTGGATCATCCGGCGCGGGGGCCCTATACCCATGCCTCTATGACCTGGGAGCCCAGCCTGGGACGGATGGATTACCGGAGGATCCTGCGCTACAGCTTCCGCCGAAGCTGCGATTACAATGAGATGTGCAAAATTTACCGGAGCTACGTGTTTGAGCGGGGCCTGGCGGCCACCCTTGCGGAAAAGGCGGCCCGGCTGCCCTCGGTGGACCGGCTGGTGGGATCGGCCTTTGTCCACAAGGGAATCAAGACCAGCGTAAATCCCAAGTCCGATTTCTTTGATCCGAAGGACCCGGAGAAAAATAATTCCCTGACCCGGTTTTCGAAACGGCAGCAGGAGGCGGAGGAGTATGCGAAGGCCGGGGTGAAGCGGGTGTACCTCCACCTGGACGGCTGGGCGGAGCCGGGGTACGATAACTGTCATCCGGACTATCTTCCGGCCTGCGAGGCGGCCGGGGGATGGGAGGGGATGCGGGCTCTGGCGGAGGCGTACCACCGCCATGGCTATCTGTTCGGCATCCATGACCAATACCGGGATTATTACCATGAGGCGCCCTCCTACCAGGAGGAATACGCCTGCCATGGGGCGGACGGTTCCGTTCCGGGGCATTCCCACTGGGCCGGAGGCCCTCAGTCCTATCTCTGCGGCAGCCAGGCGCCCTACTATGTGAAACGGAATTTTTCCAAGCTGCGGGATCAGGGAGTGAAGCTGGACGGGGCCTATCTGGACGTGTTTACCTGCAACGAGGGGGATGAGTGCGCCAGCCCGGAGCACCGGATGACCCGGCGGGACTGCTACGCCTACCGGAAGCAGTGCTTTGATTATCTGATCTCCCGGGGGATCCTGCCCAGCTCCGAGGAGGCGGCGGACTGGTCCATGGGCAGCCTGGTATTCTGTCACTACGCTCCCTACTCCTTTATGCTGGAGCAGCCGGGACATCCCCGGAAGGGAATGGGGCTGCCACTGTTCAACCTGGTGTACCATGACTGCCTGATTGAGCCCTGGATGATGGAGAGCTTCCCGGAGGGGGAGGACTACATGCTGTACGCGCTGCTGAACGGAGGCGCCCCCTATCTGGAGCGGGACGGAGCTTATCCCAACGTGGACGGAGCCTTTACGGGGGACCGGGCCTTTACCCTGGAGGAGAAGGCCGCCCGGTGCGCCGTGGTCAGCGGGCTGCATGAGCGGGTGGCCAAGCTGGAGATGACCCGCCACAGCTTTCTCAGTGAAGACGGCAGGGTGCAGAGAAGCGAGTTTGCCGACGGGACCAGAGTGACCGTGGATCTGGGACGGGGGACGTATGAGATCCAATACGGGGCTGACCCGCAAACTTTAGAGTAAAACAAATTATTTTAGAATGTCACACAAAAAACTTACAGAAAAGCCAAGGATAAAATGGTAAATCCGTTCTCTTTAGGCATAATATACAAAAAATAAGTGGCGTATCAGGACAAAGGGTGTTATAATAGTACCATGCAAGGTGTCCGTGATTAGACCGGAGCGTATGGGAAAATGGCTGGAGGGCGGCAGCGTACGGGGGACTATTCACGGATCAGGAACGCGCGCCAGCCGCGCGTTCCGTGAGAACATGATTCAGGAGCGAGGGGCGATTTTGCGAAGCAAACGTTAAATATTGCCCTGAATCGTTGTTATGGGCGGCCCTCGGGCACTGGATCGGGTTTTAATAAAAGGAGGATATGAGCGATGGGCTTAGATGTGAGCAAAGTAAAGAGTACGATTGAGAGCGGAAAGGCCGTTCTGGGTATCGAGTTTGGTTCCACCAGAATCAAGGCGGTGCTGGTGGACGAGACCAACGCGCCGGTGGCTTCCGGCAGCCATGACTGGGAGAACCAGCTGGTGGATGGAATCTGGACCTACAGCCTGGAGGCGATCTGGGCGGGACTGCAGGATTGCTACAGCAAGCTGGCGGAGGATGTGAAGGCGAAGTATGATGTGGAGCTGACCAATCTGGCCGCCATCGGCTTCAGCGCCATGATGCACGGTTATATGCCCTTTGATAAGGACGGAAAGCTGCTGGTGCCCTTCCGTACCTGGAGAAATACCATCACGGAGGAGGCGTCCAACGCCCTGTCGGAGGTATTCAATTTCCACATTCCCCAGAGATGGACGGTGGCTCATCTGTACCAGGCGATCCTCAACGGGGAGGAGCATGTGAAGGATATCGTGTTTGTCTCCACGCTGGCCGAGTATATCCACTGGCAGCTGACCGGAGAGAAGGTGGGAGGCGTCGGTGAGATTTCCGGTATGTTCCCCATCGACACGGCCACCAGGGATTACAATGAAGAGATGGTGAAGAAGTTTGACGAGCTGGTGGCGCCCAAGGGCTATGGCTGGAAGCTCCGGGACATTTTCCCGAAGGTGCTGGTGGCAGGAGATGACGCGGGAAGGCTTACGGCGGAGGGAGCGAAGCTGCTGGATGTGTCCGGTAAGCTGCGGGCCGGGATTCCCGTTTGCCCGCCGGAGGGTGACGCGGGTACCGGAATGGCGGCCACCAACAGCGTGGCGGTGCGCACCGGTAATGTGTCCGCGGGTACCTCCGTGTTCGGTATGATCGTTCTGGAGAAGGATCTGTCAAAGCCTTACGAGGCCATCGACATCGTGACCACCCCCTCCGGCGATCAGGTGGCCATGGTACACTGCAATAACTGCACCTCCGACCTGAACGCGTGGGTGAATCTTTTCAAGGAGTTCTCCGAGGCCTTCGGCGTGGAGGTGGATATGAACAAGCTGTTCGGCACCCTGTACAACAAGGCTCTGGAGGGAGACGCGGACTGCGGCGGACTGCTGGCCTACAATTATTTCTCCGGCGAGCACATCACTGGCTTCAATGAGGGCCGTCCCCTCTTTGTGCGCAAGCCTGACAGCAAGTTCAACCTGGCGAACTTTATGCGGGTGAACCTGTTCACCTCTCTGGGCGCGCTGAAGGTGGGCTTCGATATTCTTCTGAAAAATGAGGATGTGAAGATTGATAAGATTTATGGCCACGGCGGTCTGTTCAAGACCAAGGGTGTGGGCCAGAGGATTCTGGCGGCGGCCATGAATTCCCCCGTATCCGTGATGGAGACCGCGGGCGAGGGCGGCGCCTGGGGTATCGCCCTGCTGGCCTCCTACATGGTAAACCGGGCGGAGGGTGAGACGCTGGACGCTTTCCTGGAGAACAAGGTATTTGCGGGAAGCGCGGGCACGGAGATGACGCCGGACGCGGCGGATGTGGCTGGCTTTGATGTGTTCATCGAGCGCTACAAGGCGGGACTTCCCATCGAGAGAGCGGCGGTGGACAGCCTGCTGTAAGGAACAAAAGCTACGGGCAGAGAGGATTCTCTGCCCGTTATTTTTAATATAGAAGAGATGTCGTCACATTTCCCGGCGCACCCAGACGGTCATTTCGTTTTCGCCCCGGTTGGCCCAGGTATAGTAGGGGATGAAGCGGAGCACCTGGGGCCTCTTCACCGGCGGGGCGGCATAGTGGTACAGGGAGGAGCCGGCGGGGGACAGCTCCTGGCGGCTGCCCGGGATCAGGATGGAGGCTACCGTTTCCTGCTGGATGGTGAAATCCTCCACGACGGCGGTCTGGTCATCCCGCATGGTGAGCAGGTGGAGATCCTTACCGTTGTCTGCCTCCTCCAGGCAGTAGACGATGGGGCCCCGCATGACGGCCAGCTTGCCAATGTCCTCCCGCACCCGGCCGTCCGCCTCCAGGATATGTACCTCCATGGGGAAATCGATGGTGAAGCAGTCCTCGTCGGCCCAGGAGCGGGTGAGATACAGATAGCCGTCTTTCACCTCATACTGGCCGGCGGGAGTGTACTCTCCGCACCAGCCGGGGATCCGCAGCGCCAGAGTGAAGGGCTCCTTCGCACCGGTGACCTGGATTTTCACCTGCCCGTTTTTGGGGAAGCCGGAGGTGATCCGGATCGTGATCTCTTGGCCATTTACCTGCTTTTTGATTTCACTGCCGATATACAGATGGATAAACAGGGTGTCCTCCTTCTCCGTGAAGGCGTAGGAGCTGATGGAGCTCAAGGTCCGGGCCAGGTTGGGCGGGCAGCAGGCGCAGCCGAACCATTTCTGGCGTACCGGCTTCACGTGGGATTTCCGCTTATCCTTGTGGCAGGCCTGTGGTACCACCTCCAGGGGATTCACGTAGAAGAAGCTCTTGCCGTCCAGATCCATGCCGGAGAGGACCGTATTGTAGAGCGCCAGCTCCATGGCGTCCCCATACTTGGAATCAGGCTTGATCTCCAGCATCCGTCTGGCCCAGAACATGAGCCCGATGGAGGCGCAGGTCTCGGCGTAGGCCGTGTCGTTGGGCAAATCATAGTTGAAGGAAAAGGCCTCCCCGATGTGGGTGCCGCCGATGCCGCCGGTGATGTACATTTTCCTGCTCATGCTGTCCCAAAGGGTCTCGCAGGCGCGGTAGAGGCTCTCATCTCCGGTGATCCGGGCGATATCGGTCATGCCGGAGTAGAGGTAGACGGCCCGCACCGCGTGGCCCACCGCCTCTGTCTGCCGCCGCACCGGAAGATGGGCCTGATGGTACTCATAGCGAAGATCGTCGGGACCATTTTTGATATCCTTGGGGTGCTCCTGATCGAAATAATAAGGGCGCTGTCCCCGCTGATCCACAAAATAGCGGGCCAGCTTCAGGTATTTCTCGTCTTTCGTGGTCTCATACAGTCGGACCAGAGCCATCTCGGCGATCTCATGGCCGGGATAGCCCTTGCACTTGCCCTCCTCCGGCCCGAAGTAGGAGGCCACAAAGTCGGCATAGCGGCAGGCGGTCTGAAGGAGCCGGTCCTTTCCGGTGGCCTGATAGTAGGCGACGGCGGCCTCCAGCAGATGGCCCAGGCAGTACAGCTCATGGTTGTCCCGGAGATTCGAGAAAATCTTGTCCTTTCCGTTTAAAATGTAGTAGGTGTCCAGGTAGCCGTCCTCCTGCTGGGCGTCGCAGATCACCTGGATGGCCCCATCGGCGATCCGCTCCAGCTCCGGGTCCGGGTGCTGGGTCAGAGAATAGCCCACGGCCTCAATCCATTTATAGAAATCGCTGTCCTGGAACACGAAGCCGTAAAATTTGTCCTCCAGATGCTCCGGGTCCTCCGGCAGGGTCTCAAAGCCCCGGAAGGTGTAGACCGGCTCCTGGAAGGCTCTGCCCTTTTTCTCCTTTTCCTGATTCAGCTTTACCGCCGCCTTAAAATTATGCATACAAAAGCTGGGAGCCGCGCCCTCCACCTGATCGTTGAGGGCCGCCCACTGATAGGGGATCACTTCGGTGCGTACCAGCTCCATCTCCTTTTTCCAAAAAGCATCCGTCACCTGAACTCTGGTCAGGGGAAGCGGAGCGCTGAAATTTTTGCTGTCCATAAGAAACCTCCGTATAGAAAAATTTGTGCCGCGTTCCTCCCCGCGGCCTGGAGCGCAGGCTCCCGGGCCGATGGTCTGAACAAGGATACATGGTTGTTGATAATTGTTACAGTATAGCAAAAGAAAATGGAAATATCCATTGCCATAGTGGAATTTGCCATGTATAATGTGGAAAAGTGGTCCGATGCAGTGATAAAATAATAAACGGACAGGGAAAAAAGAAAAAGGAGCCCGCAAAGAGATGATTACCTTTGAAAAAATGGCTTACCGCCAAATCACCAGCGCCAACTACATCACATCGGTAAATGGCATGCTTCATCCTGACCGCCGGCTGGCGGAGCACGACTTTCTGTATGTCCTCGGCGGGGAGTGGGAGGTGACGGAGGAGGGCTGCCGGTATCCTCTGGGGGCGGATGATCTGCTGATTCTGGCCGCGGGCCGCCATCATTACGGGGAAAAGCTGTGCAGCCCGGGGAGCCGTCATATGTATTTTCACGTAAAGTCTACGGAGACAGAGTTTGCCGAAAACAGCTCCGGCTTTGGCCCCGGGGAAGGCGGGGAGGAAGCGTGCATGGATAAAATGGAATCAGGGGAGAAGTCCTCTGTCTATACCATACACTCTCTCATTCACTGTCAGAACGCCCCCTCCATCCGCCGCCACTTTCAGGAGCTGATCTCCTCCTACTGGTCCAGGGAGGAGCAGAGGGAGGAGCGGCTGTCTTTACTTTTTAATCTGCTTCTCTGCGGGCTGGCGGACCTTCAGAGCAAGGCCAGAAATTTCCGCATCGATGATGTGGTGGAGCAGAGCCGGAGGATCCTCCAGTCCAACCCCCAGGTATTTTTTTCGGCAAAGGAGATGGCGGCCAGCTTTTATATTTGTCCTAGGACCTTGAACAACCGGTTCCAGAAGGTGTGCGGCAAGACCTTTTACGCCTACCAGATGGAGCAGAAGCTGGAGATGGTCCGGGAATTTCTCCTTCACCAGCCGGAGGCAAAGCTCCATGAGGCGGCGGTAAATTTCGGGTTTTATGATGAGTTTCATCTGAGCAAGGCCTTTCGGAAGCAGTACGGCTACCCGCCCTCCCGGCTGCGAGGATGAGGTTCCACCATCGCGAAGCGATTTTAAATGGTGGAACCGACCCGCCAGGTCCGCGAAGCGGGCGTGGCCTTACCCGAGGTTCCACCCATCGCGAAGCGGGCGTGGCCTTACCCCGGTTTTGGAAAGTTTTCTGCCCAACGCGGCGGCGTCCGACGGAACAGTAACGAGAGAAGAATCGAAATCCGCCGGGGAGCGATTGACTGCTTGCTCTGACCATTTTCTTGTAGTAAAATAAAGGATATAGCCGGGATCCCCGGATCCTGAGCAGAGAGATTGGGGAAAAATGTATGGATGAAGTGATAGAGAAAATGCAGTTTGCGGTGCTGATCGACGCGGATAATATCAGCTCCAGGTATACTGCCACGATTTTTGAGGAGATGGAGAAATATGGATTTTCCACTTACCGCCGGATCTATGGGAACTGGTCCAGGGCCAACGGCTGGACCGAGGAGATTCTGCTGGAATATTCCATTATGCCGGTGCAGCAGTTTTCCTACACCACGGGGAAAAATGCCACGGACATGGCGATGGTGATTGACGCCATGGATATCCTCTATAAGGATAAGGTCCAGGGCTTTTGTCTGGTGACCAGTGACAGTGATTTTACCAGGCTGGCGATGCGGCTGCGGGAGGAAAATAAATTTGTGGTGGGGATGGGAGAGTCCAAGACGCCTCTGGCGCTGACCCGGGCCTGCAATAAGTTTATCCACCTGAACCTGATCGCCGATCAGAATAAGGAAAATGAGATTACCAGCGCCTCCAGCGGGTCGGAGGCGGAGCAGAATGTGACCTCCTTTGCGGAGATTAAGCAGGTGATTCTGGGGCTATTGAATGAGAGCGGGGACAAGCCGGTGGAGCTGGGGCTGGTGGGGAACCGCCTGAATGAGAAGTTTACGGATTTTGATGTGCGAAATTATGGGTATTCCAAGCTTAGTGTGATGATCTCCGAGGAGCTGCCGGAGCTGCGGTCCCGGAAGGTGGGCAGTCAGAATTATATCGAGAGAAGATATTCTGTTACTAAGGAGGAGCTGGAGCAGTATATTTGCCGGATGATTGAGAAGAATGGGGGGATGATTGAAAATCTTTCCACCATCAACGACGAGCTGCACAAAAAATATGCTCATTTTGACCTGAAGGAGTTTGGATACAGCCGTATTTCCAGTTTTTTGCGGAGTATGAAAAATGTGACGGTTTCTGAGAATAAGGTGTTTTTGAAGCGGTCAAAATAGAGGGAAGGGGTCCTGCGGTGTGGCGGGGCTCTTTTTTTGTGTTGGCTGCCCGGACGCCGCCGCGGCTGTAGAGTGGAGGGTGGAGGAACTGGGGCAAATGCGCATTGACTTTTTGGGGGCTGGAAGGTATACTTGCCACACGGAAGAAAAACAGGAAAACAGGAGTAGAGTCATGATTTTAAATGTGAAGAATTTGAGCCATGGTTTTGGGGACAGGGCGATTTTTGAGAATGTGTCTTTTCGGCTTTTGAAGGGGGAGCATATTGGGCTGATTGGGGCCAATGGGGAAGGAAAGTTTACTTTTATGAATATTATTATCGGGAAGCTGATGCCGGATGAGGGCACGGTGGAGTGGGCGAAAAATGTCCGGGTGGGATATCTGGACCAGCACGCGGTGCTGGAGAAGGGGATGACGATTCGGGATGTGCTGAAGTCGGCCTTCCATTTTTTGTATGAGATGGAGGCGGAGATGAATGGGATGTATGACCGGATGGCGGAGGCGGACGGGGAGGAGATGAACCGGCTGCTGGAGGAGACCGGTGTTCTTCAGGAGCTTTTGGACCATCATGATTTCTATATGATCGATCCGAAGGTGGAGGAGGTGGGCCGGGCCCTTGGGCTGGAGGAGATTGGTCTGGACCGGGACGTGACGGAGCTGTCCGGGGGCCAGCGCGCCAAGGTGCTGCTGGGGAAGCTTCTGCTGGAAAAGCCGGACATTCTTCTGCTGGACGAGCCCACTAACTATCTGGATGAGAATCACATTCTGTGGCTGAAGCGGTATCTGCAGGAGTATGAGAATGCCTTTATTCTGATTTCCCACGACATCCCCTTCCTGAACAGTGTGGTCAATATTATTTACCATATGGAGAATCAGGCGCTGGACCGTTACCCGGGAGATTATGACCATTTCCAGGAGGTCTACGCCATGAAGAAATCCCAGCTGGAGGCGGCCTACAGCCGGCAGCAGCAGGAGATCAGTGAGCTGAAGGATTTTGTGGCCAGAAATAAGGCCCGGGTGGCCACCAGAAATATGGCGATGGCCCGGCAGAAAAAGCTGGATAAGATGGACGTGATCGAGCTGGCCCGGGAGAAGCCCAAGCCGGAATTTCATTTCCGCCAGGCCAGGACCTCGGGCAAGGTGATTTTTGAGACGGACGACCTGGTGATCGGCTATGAGGAGCCCCTGACCACGCCTTTGAATATCCGCATGGAGCGGGGGGAGAAGATCGCCCTGGTGGGGGCCAACGGAATCGGGAAGACCACTCTGCTGAAAAGTATCCTGGGCATCACCAGGCCCTATTCCGGGAGGGTGCGGCTGGGGGATTACCAGTACATCGGCTACTTTGAGCAGGAGGCGGACCAGAACAATACCACCACCTGCGTCGAGGAGATCTGGGAGCTGTTCCCCTCCTGGACCCAGTACGAGGTGCGGTCCGCCCTGGCGAAATGCGGCCTGACCACGAAGCACATCGAAAGCCAGGTGCGGGTGTTAAGCGGCGGCGAGCAGGCCAAGGTGCGGCTCTGCAAGATCATCAACCGGGACACCAACATCCTCCTGCTGGACGAGCCCACCAACCACCTGGACGCGGACGCGAAGGCGGAGCTGAAGCGGGCCCTGGGGGAGTACAAGGGCAGCATCCTGCTGATCTGCCACGAGCCGGAGTTTTACCGGGATGTGGTGACGAAGGTGTGGAACTGCCAGGAGTGGTCGGTGAAGGTGTGACCGCCCCTCCGAAAAGCGATATCCAATGACTCCGGCCCCCGGGGACAAGGCTTTCACTCCTTTTTTCTCAGGGGTCCCAGATTTCCCTCCCGGTAGTGGCGGCGGCAGAGGGCCGTATATTTGTCGTTCCCGCCCACAAAGATCTGCTCCCCATGGCGGATCACCTGGCCCTTCTCGTCGAAGCGGGTATTGCAGTCGGCGCCGGAGCCGCACCAGCAGACGGTCCGCAGCTTCTCGATCTCGTCGGCCCAGGCCAGCAGCCACATACTACCCTCAAAGAGCTCCCTTCGAAAATCCGTCCGCAGTCCGTAGCAGATCACCGGAATCTCCAGGTCGTCCACGATATGGAGAAAAAATTCCACGTCGGACTTGCGGCAGAACTGGGCCTCATCCACGATGACGCAGTCGTATTTTTTCAGCTCCTCATCACTCATCCGCACCAGATTTTCCACGTAGATACAGGCCTGCTCCAGGCCGATCCGGCTGCGCATCACGCCGGTATCCCGGGTATCCAGTCCCGGCTTCGCCAGCAGCGCCAGCTTCCCCTTCTCATAAAAATTGTAGGCCACCATCAATGCGTTGGCCGTCTTAGAGCTTCCCATGGCCCCATACCGAAAATAAAGCTTTGCCATAATCCATCCTCCCAAAACATGAAAGCTGTGTTTTATTTTAGCATAGATTGGGGCGGTTTGCCATAGAGAGTTGCGGAGGCTGCCCGGAAA
>CAZGRM010000043.1:17002-19532 GCA_964528295.1 uncultured Lachnospiraceae bacterium | reverse complement strand
TTCACTTGAGCCTATTTTTTTCGGCTCAGTTTTTCATAGATTACTTGACACTACCCTATGTAGAATAGAGGTCAACCACCCTGTAACACGGCTGTTCTTGGTTATCATAGCATAATATTCAGGAAAAGAATAAGGGGATTTGTATGTGTCCTGAAATTAAAAACGGCTGATCAAAAGTTAGAAAACGTCTACAGGGCTATAAACGACTCTGAGGGCATTCTGGAGGGGACGGAATTTCGTCCCTTAGTAATGGTAGTGATAAGTTAAATTAGTACTTCTCTGACCGGATATTGGACAAAATCAATAAAGTTGATTATAATATACTTAACAGGATAGCCGGAAGGTGAGGACCCGGCGAAGATTTATAACAAAACTATTAAGGAATAGCCGTCTACTTTTCTTAGAGTGAGGACGGCTATTTCTTATATGCATAATTCAGAATGGCAACGACCAGCAATGAAACACTTATGATCAAGCTCAATTCCTCATATGTACTCATAATAATGACCACCTTCCGTAAGGATTCGGATTGGGTGAGAGCACGTCCCCCGACTGCCCAAAAGAATTATAACATATCAATTAAGAAAAATATAGTATCATTTATTGGGTAGTGGTTTAGGAATGCTTCCAGGAGCAAATGATTTTGGAAATAACACATATGATTATATATGGAAGCGATATGAGGCTCAATAAAACAAAGAATAGCCTGAAAAAGCAAAATTGAAAACACATGTGGATTAGGAAACAATTCGTTCTAAAAATATTTTGTGACAAAAAAGTGGTTGACAAATCAGAACGTGTGTGATGTCGGTGGGACAGACTCAGCGAAACGGCGTGCTTCCTAAAGCTTTGCGGAAACTCATAGGACACGCTACAATGCTTTTTTAAAATTTTTCCGCTTTTTGTCCATGAAACACTAAATTCTGCATAAAGTGTATGGTAAGGTGTATAGAAGCTTAAAAAAGGAGTGAGTGGAGTATGGGTAAGGAGACGGCGCTGCCGAAGAACATACGTCAGATAGGGGAGATACAGGGAGAGGAGAAAATCTGCCTGGAGGATTACGTGATGACGTATATCAGGAAGAAGGAGGAGCAGGAGAAGGAAGGGTATCTGGGACTGTTTCTCGGGGAAACCAGCCGGGCGGAGGATGGCGTTTACGTATTTATCCGGGGAATTTTGGAATTGCCCGCCTCCAAGGAGGGAGAGGAGCTTCAGGAAGATCTGAAGAAACAGTACCAAAAATATTTCCCGGACTGGGAGGTGCAGGGCTGCTGTGTGATCGGTCAGTATCAGACGGAGCGGATGAAGGCCGTTTCAGAGCTGATTCCGGAGTCGGGGAGGCTGATTTACCATTTACAGGAGCAGGAGGAAAATCTGTACTGGACAGAGGGAGGGAGATACAGAAAGATGAAGGGCTACTTCATCTTTTATGAGCAGAACCGCCGGATGCAGGAATATCTGGCCGACGTGTTCCGAGAAAACAGCGTGGAGAAGGAAAGCCTGCCGGACCGGGCGATCAAGAGCTTCCGGGAGAAGGTGAAGGAAAAGAGCGAGGGAAAAAGCAGAAGCAGTATGCTGAAAATGGCCAGCTCTTTTTTTGTTGTCACGGTGTTGGTGATCGGAGCTATCATGGTGAACCGGGTGGATACGATTCGAACGATCCGCGGCCTGCGGGGGACCGATGAGCAGACGGCGGAAAACGAGGCATTGGGACAGATCACAATGAGCGGCGCCCCGGCGGCCGGCGGCTCCCTTTCCGGAACCTCAGACAGTGCGGCCGCTTCCGGCAACCAGTTGTCTGACAGCGGTCAGGAAGCCATCCCCTCCTCCGCCGCCGTCACCCAGTGGGACGCGGCAGATCTGACCGCCTCCATTCTGGGAGAGGGAGAGCCGACCGTCGGCGGCGGGGAAAATGGCGCTGGTGCATCTGTCAATGGGGAAAACGGATCCGCGGCATCTGCCGGTGGGGTAGTGGAGACCGCAGCCGTAGCTGGCGGAGGGAACGGATCTCTGTCTTCCGCGGATGGAGAAGCTGTAGCTGGGAACGGATCCTTGTCTTCCGCGGATGGCGGAGCCACCGCTGGCGGGGAGACTGGGGCTCTGGCCTCCGTGGATGGCGGAGCTGCCGCAGGGGAAGAAAACGGATTCTCCTCCTCCGGCGGCGGGGAAGATGGGACGGCGTCGGCTGCGGCTAACAGCGCCTCCGCAGTCTCCGACGAAGCAGCCTTGACCGGCACCTCCGGCAGCGGAGGAGCTTTCGGTGACGCCGGCGCGGAGAAGGAAGCGGCGGTCATAGATAACGGGGTCGTGTCCGGCAATACCGACACTCCGTCTGCTCAGACCGCCGGAAATACCGGAGACACAGCTCAGCTCACCGCATCCGGTGATCCGGACACTCCGTCTGCCCAGACCGCCGGAAATACCGGAGACACAGCTCAGCTCACCGCATCCGGTGATCCGGACACTCCGTCTGCCCAGACCGCCGGAAATACCGGAGACACAGCTCAGCTCACCGCATCCGGTGATCCGG
>CAZGRM010000043.1:0-16902 GCA_964528295.1 uncultured Lachnospiraceae bacterium | reverse complement strand
CAGACCGCCGGAAATACCGGAGACACAGCTCAGCTCACCGCATCCGGTGATCCGGGCACTCCGACTGCCCAATCCGCCGGAAATACCGGAGACACAACTCAGACCGCCTCCGCATCCGGCGATTCAGACAGTCCGGCCGCCCAGTCCGCCGCTGCTGCCAGCGATCCAGCTCAACCTGCCAGCACTGGCGATGCCGGATCCACCCAGCTGTCTGCCGCCGATGCCGGAGCGCAGGGCACGGCGGAAAGTGCCGGATCACAGAGTGGAGGCGGCGCTTCCGAGTCATCCGCGGAACCCGCCTCCGCCCCGGTCCGTCAGACCAGAGCCTCCTACACCATCCAGGTGGGAGATACCCTGGCGGATATCTGCAACAAATACTACGGCAGCCTCGATAAACTGACAGAGATCTGCCAGGCCAACGACATCACCGACGCCAATCTGATCATGCCCGGGCAGAAAATTGTTCTCCCGTAGCCGGCAAATCAAAAGGTCCTCACCGGGGCGGCCGCCAGAGCTTTATTTTGCGGTCGCCCCGAACCCGCCTCAAAATAAATCCCGGCAATCATCTTTTCAATATTTATGATATGCGCTCATCCCTGTTTTGACAGACACAGGCAGTCCCAGAGCGTATTTCTTAGTTTTTTCCCGACCGGTTGCGTTTGACGCCGGATTCTGGTATAGTAGAGTTTATTGCGAGGAGCAAAAACGGAGAAAATCATCAGACGGCAATTGTCAGGGGAGATATATGGGAAAAAATAAGTGGAGAGAAACCTTTGAAATGATAAAGGAAAAGCTGTGGTTTCTGAGGCTGGAGGAGGATCTGGACCAGGAGGAGGAGATTCGGGTGGAGGAGAGACCTCTGGCCGGGGAATCCGCCTCTGTGAAGACCCTGCCCGAGGGCGATCTGAAGCAGCGGCTGGCGCATAATCGGAAACGTAAAATGTACCGGAGGCTGGGAATACTGGCTTTGGTGGTGCTGGTGGCGGGGGGCTTCACTCTGTACAATCAGTTTTATCAATTTCAGGATTATGTGATTGGGGAGACCTGGGAGCTGGAAGTAGCCTCGGGCACCCAGTATGAGTCGGCGGGGAAAAAGCTATACAGGTATAATTCCGACGGCGTCTCCTGCGTCACAAGAAAAAATGACCTGGAGTGGAGCGTGACCTACAATATGCAGGCCCCCATCGCTGATGTCTGCGGCGCCACCATGGCCATAGCGGAGCAGCAGGGCACGCAGGTCTATGTGGTGAATCAGGACGGACTGATGGGAAGCTTTGAGACGCAGCTCCCGATTTTGAAGGTGAAGGTGGCGAAGCAGGGTGTGGTGGCCGTGGTGCTCCAGGACGAGGAGATCACCTGGGTCAACCTTTATGACGCGGAGGGGAATGCCGTGGCCAGTGACAAGACCACCATGAGTGAGTCCGGCTATCCGCTGGACATTGATCTGTCCCCGGACGGCCAGAAGCTGGCGGTGTCCTACCTGGCAATCGAGGAGGGCGTGATGAAGAGCCGGGTGGTATTTTATCACTTTGGTTCTGCCGGACAGTCGAAGGAAAACAATATTGTCAGCAGCGTGGATTATCCGGAGGAGGTGATCCCCCAGATCTACTTCACCAGCGATTCCAGAGCGGTGGCCGTGTCCGACAAGGGCTTTTACGTGTTCAGCGGCAGCAGCGCGCCAAAGCAGAGCGCGGAGGCGGCCTTTGACGCGGAGATCATCAGTACCTTCCACGACGAGGATCGGATCGGCTTTCTCTTCCGAAACACGGAGGGAGAGACGGAGTACCGGATGGAGCTTTATGACTACAAGGGCAAGCGGAAGGCCGCCCGGGAGATCGACAGCAGCTTCCAGGAGATCAAGATGGAAAACGGACAGATCCTGATGTACAGTGATAAGGCGCTGCAGGTATATTCCAAGTCTGGCAGACTGAAGTTCTCCTCGGCCTATGAAAAAGAAGTGGTGGAGTTCTTCTATTTTGGAGAATTCCGAAAATACATGGTGATCACTAACGACAGCTTTGATAAAATCCGGATCGGATAACAGGAGGCGCATATGAGTATATTAGAAATTATTGTGCTGGCCATTGTTCTGCTGATGGCCGCCGCCGGATGGCGCAAGGGCTTTGTGAGAAAGCTGGCGTCCATCGTGTCACTGGTACTGTCCATCGTGCTGGTATCTGTTTTTCTTCCCTATATTACCGATTTCCTGAAAAACAATACGCCGGTCTACGATGTGGTGGTGAAGCAGTGCAATCAGGTGCTGGAGCAGCAGGTGACCAGCTGGATCACATCGGGAAGCACCGGCAATTCCCAGCTGGAGCAGTATCGGAATATGAGCCGGGATGAGATCAAGGCCCTGATGGAGCAGAACGGCTATGACAGCTCCATGGTGGATCTGCTGACGGACCAGCAGATTGAGGAGTACAAGGAGCAGTACATTCAGCAGTATGTGGACCAGTATCTGGGCGGCAGCCAGGATACCTCATCGAAGCAGCTCTCCCGCATCGACCAGACCGAGGTGATCGAAAGCCTGCCTCTGCCGGAGTCCTTAAAGGACATGATGCTGGACTACAACAACGATGAGGGATACAAGAGCCTGGGTGTCTCTACATTTCAGGATTATGTGATTAATTATATCGCCACGGTGATCCTGAATCTGCTGGCCTTTGTGGTATCCATGATTGTGGTAAATATTCTGCTGCGGATCATCTTGGCGGCTTTGAATATTATTTCCAAAATCCCGGTGATCCGGTTTGTGAACCGTCTTCTGGGCCTGGCCCTGGGCCTGGTGGAGGCGCTGTTCCTTCTATGGGTATTTTTCATGATTCTCTCCATGGCCTCCGGCACAGAGCTGGGTCTGACCCTTCTGAACATGGTGCAGAGGAGCCGGTACCTCACCTTGCTGTATGATTCCAACTTGTTTATGGATATTGTTTTGCGGGCCGTATCGGTGTTTTTATAAAACGAAAATTTGTAAGTAAAAGTGCGATAAAGCGGGTTTTGGTCCCTGCTTTGTCGCGTTTTTGTTTTTCTAGTTATTTGCCGAATATTCAGATGTTTTGCGCAGTCCTACGAATCATCCGGTCAAAATGTATTTCCCGTGGAAAAAATGATATAATGATTTCGGAGGTAGCCCTGAATGAAACATTTTTTCCAATATATTAATTACAGTTTGAAAAGAAAAATGATTTATATGTTTTCCACAGCGTTTGCGGCGCTTTTGATTGTGAGCTTCGCGCTGCTGTATTTTGTAGTGATCCGGGAATTGTCCACCAGGACCATCAACGATGCGGAGCTGATTTTAAATCAGGCGAAAAGCAATATGGATTACTGTCTGAATGATATGAAAACTCCGCTGGTTGCGGTGGGGCGGAACTCCGCTGTGCGCAGTCTGCTGTCTATGGATATGGCACAGGGCGATTACGCGGAGCGGCTGGCGAAGGAACGGGAGGTGTCCCAGTTGCTTAATGATGTCAGCTCCTTGAAATCCTATATGGGTGATTTGATCATTCTTGGAACCAACGGATACACGATGAATCTGGTCGCGAATCTCAGTTCCGACTTTGTTATAGAGAGCGAGGATTGGGCCAACACAATTACTTTTGAGAAAAAGGGGATTTATTATATCCTGCCCCACCAGGTGGATTATTATAAATCTCCGCCCTATACCCTGGCCATTTCTGCCATTTTTCCGATATACAGCGGTTCAAAATCCCTGGGCTTTGTGATCTGTGATATCAATACGGACAAAATAGACGCGATTCTGAATAACCTGGATTTTGCGGATGATACCAGAGTTTACCTGATGGACGCTACCGGAGAATACGTTTATAATAATGATGACAATACGGTGATAAACCAGCTATCCCCGGAAATAACGGAAGAGATTAAAAAAACCAGGTCGGCTCCTTCCGGGCGGGAGGAGAATTGATTTCTTATACCACACTTCAAAGCAACGGATGGAAGATTGTCTGCATCTCCTCTTATGCCTTTATTTGGATTTCCCTGAAACCTACTCTGAATATTTGCGCGTTTTCCTTTGTGGTTTGCCTTATGATCTCCTTTCTGGTATCGCTGATGCTGGTGAAATATATTGAGACGCCGCTGAACCGTCTGGTTTTTCGAATGAATCAAGTGGAAAATAATGACTTTACTCCAGTGGTGGAGGATGGGGTGCAATATCAGGAGATTGCGGTTATTCGGGACCGCTTTGAAAAAATGGTTTGTTATATGAATGAGCTGATTAACAAAAATTATCTTTCCGAGCTGCGCAGGAAGGAGGTGGAATATGACAATTTGTCAAACCAGATTAACCCTCATTTTCTCTACAATGTGCTGCAATTGATCCAAACAGAGGCAATTATGAATGGAAATGAACAGATCGAAGAGATCGTGATTTCCCTGAGCCAGATGATGCGGTACGCCTTAAATAACAAACAGAAGCTGGTCCATCTCTCCCAGGAGTACGAATACACGGTACATTTTCTTGAGCTGTATAAAAAGCGGTACAAGAAAATGTTTACCTATACCATTGATATTCCGGAATATCTCCTGGAAAAACCCGCACTGAAATTTATTTTGCAGCCCTTGGTGGAAAACTGTATCAGACACGGATTCCGCGACAAGAAAAATGGCGGAATGATTACCATCATCGGGATAGAGAGTGGGCGAGTAATTGTTCTTTCCGTCACGGATAACGGATGTGGAATGTCCGGAGAAAGACTTGCGCGGGTACGTGAGCATATTGAACAGCAGTCTGTGGGACAGTCGGTGGGGCTGGCCAATACGAACCAACGGCTGAAGCTGCAGTACGGCGATGGGTATGGAATTACAATTGACAGTGAGGAGGGCTGCTATACTAAGGTAATCTGCACCTTTCCGCTGGAGGAATGGGGGAGTGACGTATGTTTCAGGTGATGATTGTGGATGATGAGGAAAATAATTTCCGGCTGCTTAAAAATGCGGTTCCCTGGGCGGACTACGGGTTTTCCGTTGTTGCCACGGCGGAGGACGGGGCGGAAGCCCTGGAAAAATTCTATGAATTCCGGCCGGATGTTGTGTTGGTGGATATCCGGATGCCCATTATGGATGGCCTGGAGTTTATCCGGAGGTTACGCCAGGTAAGCCAAGATACGGTGGTGCTGGTGATTAGCGCCTATGATGATTTCAAGTACGCCCAGACTGCGATTTCTTATGGAATATCAGGATACATTTTAAAACCGGTGAACCGGAAGGAGCTGGTTAAAACCATCTGTCATGTGAGGGAGGAGCTGGAGAAATCGAAGAAGGACAATCTGAAAAACCTGCAGCTGCAAAACCAGATGCGAAACAGGCAGATTTCTTCCCAGCTTCAGAAGCTTGTGGAGGAATCTGCCGATATGGGCTCATTTACGGAGCTTGGGTCGCTTTTTTCCGGGTCATCTGTTTTTTATCTGGCCATTGTCTTGGATCCGTCCTTTTCCTTCGATCAGCTGGTCTGCTGCCGGGAAAAGCTGGAAACCTATTTCTGGTTTAAAAGTGGGGAGGAGTCGGTGGCTTTATTGAAGGGAGAAGCCCAGGAGGAGCTGCTGGAAGCGTTAAAGGCCCACATGCGCTGCCGAGGTGGTACTATGTGGGTTTACATGAGCAGCGGGATTGATTCTCCCGAGAAGATAGACGGATGCTTTCGTGAACTGAGGAAGCTTATCAGGACATCTTTTTATCGGAGGGCCTGCGAGGTACTTCGGCAGGATCAGGGGCTGCCCCAGCTGAACGGGGAGATCAGGGAACTTGTACCGCCCGCGGTGATTGATCAATTTGTGCTGAGCGGCAGCACAGAACCGCTGGCGCATGCTGTGAATCTGGCGTTTCGGAAATGTGCGGAGCAAAGGGTAAATCCGGATTTGGTCCGGGAAAAATGCGTATATCTGTTAATCCAGATCAAGCAGGCGCTGACCAGAACGTATGGCAACGAAGCGTTTCATCTGATGAGGCATATTGATCTCTCTAAAATTAACACATTTTACCGTTCCGCACAGCTGCAGGAATTCCTTCTGGAGATCATCGGGGCTGCCGGGGATGAAATGAAAGCGCTTCAGAGCAAAAGCAGCGTCAGCCCTGCGGTAGGCCGCGCCATCCGGTATACGGAACGGTACTGCTATTCCGCGGATTTTACAGTTTCCCAGGTGGCCGATTATGTGAATCTGAGTAAAAACTATTTCCTCACGGTTTTCCGGCAGGAGATGGGCCAGTCTTTTTGGGACTATGTGACAATACTGCGCATGGAAAAGGCGAAAGAGCTTTTGAAAGAGACAAATAAAACCATGTATGAGATCAGCCTGATGGTGGGGTATAAAAGTGAGTACCATTTCAGCAGGAAATTTAAACAGCTTATAGGGGTGAAGGCCAGCGAATTCAGAAAAAAATACGGAACGGTATAATGAGCAAATGATCGTAGGCTCAGACATTTTTCGCACGAAAGATGTCTGCTATATTATTGACAGTGGCCATGAAAATATCATTACAGAAAATGGAGGGTGATACAGATGAAGAGAAAGTCAAGAAACATCGCCGCGGCAGCAATCGCCGCGGGAGCTATGGTACTGTCAGGAACTGGCCTTGGCGCGGCGGTTGTACAGGCGGAGGAGAAATCCGTGGTGACGAACTTGTCCTGGTTTTCCCAGGATGCCATGCAGGAGCTGAAGGAAGGCTTTGAGGAGGCTTATCCTCAGTATGAGATGGACATACAGTACGCGCCGCCGATTCAGGAATGGATGGAGAAATATTCCGTTCTGCTGGCGGCCGATGAGCTGACGGATATCTATATCATGGGTCCGGATACAAGAGAGGAAGTCGTGGCGAATCAATGTGCCGAGGATCTTTCAGAACTTCCGCTGATGGATCGCATCAGTGATATTTGCAAGCGTACCAACGGAGATGCGGAGGGACACGTTTACGGCCTTTCCGTAGAGGCTTGGATCCGTGGCGTCTGCTATAATGAGGATCTGCTTGAACAGGTGGGAGTTCAGGAATTTCCCACCACGTGGGAGGGCTTTGTGGAGCTGTGCAAAACATTCCAGGATAACGGGATTCAGCCCATCGTTACCAACAAGGATGATCTCTATAGCTTTATGTGGGGACTTTACACCTCAACAGAAATTGTGAAGGATATGTATGTGGATGAAGCTATTAACAATGGAGAGGCAACCTTTGAGGAGTACTATAGTGAGGTTTTCAATGCCTGGTATGATGATATGATTGCCACCGGTTATTTGTCACAGGATTGTCTGGGTCTCACCAATGACCAGGCAATTGATATGTTTGCCAATGGAGAGGTGGCTATGATCTGGGACGGCAGCAATACCTACGATGAGTACAATGAAAGAAATCCGGATCTGAATTGGGATATGGTGCCGCTGCCCGGGTTGAACGGAGAAGCGATGCTTCAGGGGTGCCCTGGTGTGGGCTATTGTGTGGCCAGCAACGCAAAGAACAAAGAAGGCGCTTATGCTTACTTGGACTACGTGTGTTCGGAGGAAGGACTGCAGGCGTATCAGAGAATGACAAATTCAATTATGCTGGTGGATGGCGTAGAGTACGATGCGATTCCTCAGATCGACAAGTACAGGCAGGAAGTGCTGGACGGAAAATATTTCTGGCAGACGATGGTATGGGAGCATCCCGCGGCAGTGCTTCAGAGTTTCAATGTGGCTGTTCAGGATGTAGTAGCTGGAACCATGACGCCGGACGAGGCGCTGGCGTCCATTGACCAGCAGTTTGCGGACCTGAAAGCGAATGACTAGCTGATCTACAGAAGGGCGCTGGAAATTATATCCAGCGCCCTTTTTGAAAGTAGGTGAAAAAATTGAAACTGAAAATAAAAAAGGAGCTTCCCTGGCTTGCTCTGATTCTGCCAGCTTTTCTTGTCTATACGGTGATGACCTTTATCCCCCTTGTGATGACCATTGGACTTTCCTTCAGCGACTGGAACGGTTCTGTGATTGAGAATCTGAAGTTTGTAGGACTGAAGAATTACCGGGGAGTTTTTTCCGATGCCCGCATGATGAGCGCATTGAAAAATACGTTGTTTTATGCGGTCCTGAATCCTGTGTTGGTGACAGTTTTCGCCATACCGTTGGCTTTGGCGCTGAATTCCCGGATGACCACCAGAAATCTCCAGCGAGCGGTATTCTTCTTTCCCTCTGTCCCCAGCATTTTGATTTTGGGATATTTGTGGTCCTACATCATGTCGCCGCTGGAGTATGGAATTTTGAATAAATTCTTTGCGCTCCTAGGATTGGGACCCTACCGCTGGCTGTCCAGCTCCAAGATGGCTATGTGGTCTCTGCTACTGGTAAGCGTCTGGTCTGGTCTTGGGTGGCACGCCTGTATTTATATTGCCCAGATGCAGGGTATTCCGGGGGATTATTATGAGGCGGCGGCCATTGACGGTGCCAGCAAATGGCAGCAGACGGTGATGATTACCCTGCCGCTTTTGAAGCCTGCGGTGGCTACCAGTACGCTGCTTCTGCTGGTGAATGCCCTGAAGGTATATGAGCTTCCTACCGCGTTGACGAAAGGAGGACCTGGCAGTGCTACTACCATGTTTACCCAAATCATTATTCAGATGGGGTTTATCAATAAGCGCTATGGTACTTCCACGGCCATGTCGGTAGTGTTCTGCGGAATTGTGATGGTAATTGGCATTATTCAGTACAAATTTTCTCATAAGGAGGAGTGATTGGTGAAGAGACGGAAAAATATTTATGCGAGGCCAGTCACCAGTTACCTGTTTGAGGCGGGGATGCTATGTGTCTGCGTTGTGTTTATGGTTCCCTTCTATTACCTTGTGGTAAATACCTTTAAGACGGCTGAGGAGGCATCTGCCAATCCATTGTCGCTGCCTGGCACATTTTATCTGGGAAATTACCAACGGGCTTTTGCGGGTATGAATTTTGGACGCAGTTTGTCGAATACAGTCACGGTGACGCTGTGTTCGACGATACTGATTATTTTGTTTGGCTCTATGGCAGCCTATGCGATTGAGCGGAGGAAAAACCGGCTGACAAAGTTTTGCTTTTTCTATTTTTTGATCGGGTTTATGATTCCGGTGCAGTCCATTGTGATTCCACTGTTCCTTGTGATGCAGACGCTACATTTGCAGGATTCTATATTGGGACTGATTGTACTGTATACCAGCTGGTGTAATTTCGCCATGTTTATGTACAGGGGCTTTCTGTCGGGTGTGCCTGAAGAATTGGAGGAAGCAGCCAGGATTGATGGCTGCACCGTGTGGAAGACCTTCTGGCACATTGTGTTTCCTCTCTTGAAGCCGATTACTGCCACCATTGTAATTTTTGATGTGATGACGATCTGGAATGATTTCCTGTTTCCCTTTCTGTTTACCAGTAGCAGTAGAAACGGAACGCTGATTATGGAGGTTTATAAGGGAGTGGGAGAATTTTCCAATGACTGGGCCAGAATGATGGCTACGATGGTAATTGTTTTGATTCCGATAGTGATTTTCTATGTGTTCATGCAGAAATATATCGTAGCCGGTGTGACTAGCGGCGCGGTGAAAGGATGAAAGAATGAGACAGGAGAAAACGATTTTGATTACTCAGGAGCCTTGTTATTGCCGGATGCATATTCCATTTGCGCGGGTTCCCGCATGGTTTGGGTGCACGGAGCGGGCGCTTACCTTGAATCTCCTTCTGCCGCAGGATGGAGGTTTGGAGAAGAGGCCGCTGCTGATCTGGGTGTGCGGGGGCGCCTTTACCCAGATGAATCAGGATGTGTGGATGACGGAACTGGCCTGGTATGCCCACCGCGGATTTGCGGTGGCCAGCGTAGAATACCGGGTGGCGGCGGAGGCGCCGTTTCCCGCTGCGCTTATGGATGTGAAAGCGGCCATTCGTTTCCTAAGGGCGAATGGGGAGAAATACCGGTTGGACGGAGACCACTTTTTTATCATGGGAGAGTCCGCCGGAGGGCAGCTTGCCTCTCTGGTGGGGCTGACAGCGGCTTGCGGAGAATATGACACGGGGGATGATCTGGAATTTGACTCCGGGGTTCAGGGAGTAGTGGATTATTACGGTCCTGCGGATGTGACGGTTTTCGGTGACGATACTCCCTGGAATCCTTTCTGGATTCATCAGTTCTGCTTTGCGGATACAGCGCGGGAGTGTCGGAGCCTGCGCAAAGAGGCCAGCCCTGTTTCCTATGTGACAGAGGAAGCGAAAAAGAAAACTCCTTTTTTGATTTTCCACGGTGATCAGGATTCCCTGGTCCCTCTGTCTCAGAGTGAGGCATTTTATGAAAAATTAATGGAAAACGGATACCCTGTGGAATTTACAGTGATCCGGGGAGGAGAACACGGCAGCAAGGAGTTTTACCAGCCGGAGGTGAAAGCGTATATTCTCAGATTTTTGAAGAATTTGATGGATTTTCCGGGTTGACAAATCCCGCTGTTAGTGTTACACTTTACCACAACAGAGGATGAAACCGATGAGAAAGAGTAGTAAGCGATCATTGTGAGATCACAGAGAGCCGCAGGTGGTGGGATTGCGGTATGGAGCAGGTTGCTGAATGGACTTTTGAGGGCGGTCTGAACACATCTCCTAGGGGAAATCAGTAGGAACCGCCGGGAACCGAACCCGTTATCAATCAGGAGTGTATGATAGTACATGCGAAAGTGGACTTTACGTCAAAGTGAGTGGTACCGCGATAATAAGTAATTATTACCGTCTCAGATAAAAATCTGAGGCGGTTTTTTGCGTAGGCAGTATGCTGTGCGGAATCAAAAGATATTCCTTACCGGTGAATCCTTTGAAAAAATCACAGAAAAAGGAGAATAAGACTATGAAAAAGAAAGTATTGGCACTTACCACCGCATCTCTCGTTGCGGCAATCATGACCACCGGGACGGCTATGGCCGCGGAGTACAAGGTAGGAATCCTGAAATACATGGATCACGCTTCTCTGAATCAGATCGAGGATGCGCTGAAGGCCGAGCTGGACGCGAAGTCAGCCGAGGGTGAGGATACCTACGTATATGAGGGCTACGACCTGAACGGCCAGGGAGATTCCACCATGCTTCTCCAGCAGGCCACTCAGCTGATCGACGACGGTGTGGATGTGATCGTACCCATCGCCACTCCGGCCGCCGCCATCGTACAGAGCGCCACCGAGGATAACCAGATTCCGGTAGTATTTTCCGCGGTATCCGATCCGGTCACCGCGGGTCTGGTAGATTCCATGGAGGCTCCGGGGGCCAATATCACCGGCACCAGCGACGCTCTGAACACCACAGCCATTCTTGATCTGATGTTTATCGTCAATCCGGACATCCAGTCCGTAGGTCTGCTGTACAGCCTGTCCGAGGACTCCTCCAAGCAGCCCATCGCTGACGCGAAGGCATATCTGGAGGAAAAGGGAGTGGACTACATCGAGGCTACCGGCACCAGCACTTCTGAGATTCAGGCAGCCGTGGAACAGCTGGCCGCCGATAAGGTGGACGCCATCTTCACCCCCACTGACAATACCGTTATGGACGCGGAGCTTGCCATCTATGAGACGCTGATCGAGGCGGGGATCCCCCACTACACAGGAGCGGACTCCTTTGCGCTGAACGGCGCCTTCTGCGGCTACGGTGTGGACTATGAGTATCTGGGAGCGGCCACGGCGGATATGGTGATCGATATCCTGAACGGCGCGGATCCGGCAGCCACAGCGGTTCAGACCTTTGACAGTGGTATCGCCACCGTGAATACTGAGACGGCAGAGGCTCTGGGACTTGACTACAGCGGATTTGCTGAGGTGTGCACGCAGGTGGTTGAGACGGTGACCGCCGAGGAGTTTGAGTAAGCACAGTGAAAAAAATATAGTAAAAAACAGCAGCAACACGGGATCATTCCTGTGTTGCTGTTTTGGACGTAAAGGAGGAGAAAATGGGTTCAATACTGTCACTTTCTGTGGTGATCAGCGCCCTTGAGCTGGGCTTTATCTACGCCTTGATCGCGCTGGCCCTGTTTTTAAGCTATTCCATATTAAATATCGCAGACCTGTCCACCGACGGCTGCTTTACGCTGGGCTGCGCGGTGGGCGCTCAGGTGGCGATTATGGGTCACCCCATTTTGGCGCTGTTTGCCGCGATGGCGGCGGGGGTTTGCTCCGGCTACGTGATGGCCTTTTTGCAGACGAAGCTGGGAGTGGCGTCTATCCTGGCAGGGATTATTGTAAACACAGCCCTCTACACCGTCAATCTGGCGGTGATGGGCTTTTCCTCCAATCTGTCGATTTTTAAGAGTGATACGATCTACAGCCTGTGCAAGGGCTTTTTCGGAGTCACCTGGTATAAGCTTGTGGTGTCTGTAGTTATCGTGATTTTTATATGCCTGATCCTTGCCTGGTTTCTGGGTACCCGGCTGGGCTTGTCCATCCGGGCTACAGGGGACAATGAGGATATGGTCCGCGCCTCCAGCATCAACCCCGGCTTCACCATCACCGTGGGCCTCTGTGTTTCCGGGTCCATGACCGCTCTGGCCGGCTGCCTCATCGGGCAGTACCAGAAGTCCTGCGATATCAATATGGGTACCGGCATGGTGACCATCGCTCTGGCCAGCCTGATTATCGGTGAGACTTTGATCGGAAAGGGAAGTATGGCGAGGCGGATCTTCGGGGTGATTTTGGGAAGCTGTCTGTACCGCTTTGTGATCGCCATCGCGCTGCGGCTCCATGTTCCGGCGGAATGTCTGAAGCTGGTGTCCGCCATCATCGTGGCCATCGCCATCGCTTCCCCTTATCTGAAGAAGCAGGCCGCGCTGCAAAAGCGGAAAATGAGCAGGAGAGGGGGCAGGGGCGCATGCTGAGACTGGAAAATATAAGAAAGGTTTTTAATGAGGGCACTGTCAATGAGAAGGTGGCCCTGGACCGGGTGAGCCTCACCGTAAAGGACGGAGATTTTGCCACCATCATCGGCAGCAACGGCGCGGGCAAATCCACCCTATTCAACTGCATCGGCGGCAGCTTTTACGTGGATGAGGGCAGCATCTTTCTGGATGACAGGGAGATTACCTTCGTGCCGGATTACCAGCGGGCCGTGCAGATCGGGCGGCTGTTTCAGGATCCCATGAAGGGGAGCGCACCCCATATGACCATCGAGGAAAATCTGACGCTGGCCTATCTCAGGGCGTCGAGAAAGCGGAGTTCCATTTTTTCCCGGATCAGCGGCAAGGAGAGGCAGATGTTTCGGGAACGGCTGGCCCTTTTGAATATGGGGCTGGAGGACCGGATGAAGCAGCCGGTGGGCCTGCTCTCCGGCGGACAGCGCCAGGCGTTGACTTTGCTGATGGCCACCCTGGTACCGCCGAAGATCCTCTTGCTGGATGAGCACACTGCGGCTCTGGACCCGGCCACGGCGGAAAAGGTTATTGAGCTGACGAAAAAAATCGTGGAGGAAAATCATCTGGCCTGCCTGATGATCACCCATAATATGCACTCGGCCCTGGAGATGGGCAACAGGACGCTGATGATGGACAGCGGCCGCATTGTGCTGGATATCAGCGGGGAGGAGCGCAGCGGTCTGACCGTGGACGGCCTCCTGCAAAAGTTCAGCGCCGGGACGGGGAAGGAACTGGACAATGACCGGATTCTCTTTTCGAAGGTGGAATAGGTCAATTGACAAAGAGAAAAAAATAATTTACAATATTTACCAGAGCGTACCAGAAAACCAAAAGATGAATTTTCCGGTGCGCTCTGGCCTGTCCTATGCGAATCCGGCGCGTCCGATTCGCATATTTTTATAGAATACATACGGGAGGAGAAAAATGGAGAAAATTCAAAAGAGGCTTGTAGTGACAACGTTGAGTATGGCCTGGCCGGCTATTGTGGAATCCTTTTTTGTGGCCTTTGCGGGGCTGGTGGATTCCCTGATGGTCAGCTCCATGGGCTCCTCGGCTGTGGCGGCGGTGGGCCTGACCACCCAGCCGAAGTTTTTGGGGCTGGCCCTGTTTTTTGCCCTGAATGTGGCCATCTCGGCCCTGGTGGCCCGGAGGATGGGGGAAAAGCGGAGGGAGGATGCCAATCAGATCCTGTGTACCGCGGTGGCCTTTATCCTGGCGGCGGCCATTTTTCTGGGTGCGGCTCTGGTATTTCTGGCGGACGGGATTATCCGGCTGTGCGGCTCCACGGCGGAGACCCATGAGGGGGCGGTGGCCTACTACCAGATTATCATGGGAGGGATGGTTTTTAACTGTATTCAGATGGGGATCAATTCGGCCCAGCGGGGAGCGGGCAACACCAGGATCACCATGCGCACCAACGTCACCTCCAATACCATCAATATCATTGCCAATTATCTGCTGATCGGCGGTCATTTCGGATTTCCGGCTCTGGGAATAAGGGGAGCGGCCCTGGCCACCGTGCTGGGAACGGTGGTGGCCAGCGTCATGAGCGTCATGTCCCTGCGGAAGGGAGAGAGCTTTGTGAGCCTTCCTTATATTATTGAAAATCGGATCAGGCCGTCCCTTTCGGCGCTGGTGAGCCTGCTGAAGGTGGGTTACAGCGTGTTCTTTGAGCAGGTGCTGATGAGGATCGGGTTTATGCTGACCGCGGTGATGGCGGCCCACCAGGGCACAGATGCCATGGCGGCTCACCAGGTGGGAATGAACATCATGGGTCTCTCCTTTTCCTTCGGGGACGGACTCCAGGCCACGGCGGTGGCCCTGATCGGGCGGAGCCTGGGAGAGAAGGATGAGGCGCTGGCCAGAGAGTACGGGCGGGCCTGCAAAATGATCGGAGGAGCCATCGCCCTGTGTCTGGTGGTGGTATACTTTACGGGAGCAAGACCCTTGATGGGGCTGTTTTTTGAGGAGGAGCATATTGTACAGATCGGTGTGGGGATCATGCGGGTAATCCTTTTTGTGGTAATCTTTCAGATCCTGCAGGTCATCTATATGGGCAGTCTGAGGGGCGCGGGGGATACGCTATATACGGCGGTGGCCTCCACCATCAGCGTGACGGTGATCCGCACCCTGGTCTCCTACTTTTTCGGCTATATTCTGGGATGGGGAATCATCGGTATCTGGCTGGGAGTGCTGGGAGATCAGGTGTCCCGGTATCTGTTTGCCTCCACACGGTTCCGGGCCGGGAAATGGACCAAGATACAAATATAAGGCGCCGGGTTTACCGAAGCCCGGGGCCGTGATATGATACAGGAAGACCATATTTACAGAAAAGGAGGCCGCTATGACGCCAGCAGAGAAAAAATTGAAGGACTATTTAAATGAGATCGCTTTTTACGATACGACCACCCGGCTGATTCAGTGGGACATTGCCACAAAGGCACCGAAAAACGGCATTCCCAGGCTCATCGAGACATTGAGCTATTTTTCCACAAAAATGTTTGAGCTGGAGACCGCTTCGGAGTATGGGGAGCTTCTGGAGACGCTGGCCCAGCCCCGGGAGTATGACCAGCTGGACGAGGCGATGAAGGCCACTGTGACCAGATTCCGCAAAAAATACCAGGAGAACAGACGGATTCCCCAGGATTTTTATACTGCCTTTGTGGATGCCAGCGCCCAGTCCAGACAGGCGTGGCAGGAAGCGAAGCAGAAGCAGGATTACAGCATTTTCTGTCCCCATCTGCAAAAAATGATTGATATGCAAAAGCAGATGACCTTATACCGGTATCCGGGGGAGGATGTGTATGAGGCGATGCTGAATCAGTTTGAGGAGGGGATGGACAGCGCCACCATCGACCGGCTCTTTGATGAGCTGAAGAGTGAGCTGGTTCCCTTTGTGCGGGAGATTGCCCGTCAGCCCCAGCCGGATCCCGCTGTCTTCCGGGGACATTACGATAAGGACGCCCAGAGCCATCTCCAGGATTTCCTCCTGGATTATATTGGTTTCGACCATGAATCCGGCGCCACCGGGGAGACGGAGCATCCCTTCACCGATTCCATCTCCTCCCGGGACGTTCGGGTGACGAACCATTATAATGAAGAGGAAGCCATCAATGCCATGTTCAGCGCCATCCACGAGGGAGGTCACGCTATTTTTGACCAGAATATCGATCCGGACTATGCGGGGACAGCCCTGGCTCAGGTGGAATCCATGGGACTTCACGAGAGCCAGTCCCGGTTTTTCGAGAACATTCTGGGGCGCAATATCAACTTCTGGAAGCCGATCTACGGAAAGCTGGGAGAGTATCTGCCGAAGTTCCGGGAGATCTCCCTGGAGCAGTTTGAGCGGGAGATCAACAGGGTACAGTGCAGTATGATCCGCACGGAGGCCGATGAGGTGACCTATGCCTTCCATATTATTTTGCGCTACGAGATAGAGCGGGCCATTTTCCGGGATGGGGTGACCGCGGAGCAGCTGCCCGCCCTCTGGAATCAAAAGATGGAGGAGCTGCTGGGGATCCGCCCGGCAAATGACGCCGAGGGTATTCTGCAGGATGTCCACTGGTCCGACGGGGCCTTTGGCTATTTCCCCTCCTATCTGCTGGGGACTATCTATGACGGTATGTATCTGGAGGCCATGGAAAAGGAGCTGGGCAGTGTGGACGATATCCTGGCCCAGGGACGTATCCGGGAGATCACCGGATGGCTGAATGAAAAGATCCACCGCAACGGCAGCCGCTACACCTCAAAGGAAGTAATCCGCCGGCTCTGCGGTCAGGAAATATCGGCCCGGCCCATTATCCGCTACTTCAAGGAGAAGTACACCAGAATCTATCAGCTGTAGGGGAAAATCCGCCCCGCCGGATCTCTGGCGGGGCGGCGCGATGAAAATGTTGATTCGGAAAAAAAGTAAAAAAAGTTGTTGACAAACCCAAAAACTGGTGATATTATAAATCTCGCCGCTGAGGTAAACGGCTCGGCGGCAAGAGAAAAACAAAAAAAGTTGAAAAAAGTTGTTGAC
>CAZGRM010000042.1:0-20357 GCA_964528295.1 uncultured Lachnospiraceae bacterium | reverse complement strand
CATAAAATCAAGGTTTTGGAACTAAAAACAGGTAGTAGATTTGACACTACCAAAAGAGATCAGGAGGTAACAGATATGAGCTTTAAAGTGGCATTTATCGGGGCCGGCAGCCTTGTGTTTGCCCGCACCCTCTTCACGGATATCATGTCCGTGCCGGAGTTTCATAATATCCAGGTGGCTTTCACCGACATCAATTCGGACAATCTGGAAAAGACCAGGGCCCTGTGTCAGAGGGATCTGGACGCCAATCAAATCCCCATTACCATCTCCGCCACCACAGACCGCAGAGAAGCCTTTCGGGACGCCCGGTATATCGTAAACTGTGTCCGCGTCGGCGGGCTGGAGGGCTTTGAGACAGACATTGAGATTCCGCTGAAATACGGGGTGGACCAGTGCGTGGGAGACACCCTCTGCACCGGCGGCATCATGTACGGCCAGCGGGTGATCCCGGCATTGCTGGGCTTCTGCAAGGATATCCGGGAGGTGGCGGAGCCGGGGGCCATCATGCTGAATTATTCCAATCCCAACGCCATGGCCACCTGGGCCTGCAACAAGTACGGCGGGGTCAGGACCATCGGCCTCTGTCACGGGGAGATACACGGAGAGACGCAGATCGCCGAGGTGCTGGGCATCCCCAGGGAGGAGCTGGATATCACCTGCGCCGGGATCAATCACCAGACCTGGTATGTGGCGGTGAAGCATCACGGTGAGGATATGCTGCCCCGGCTGCTTCCGGGCTTTGAGGCCCATGAAAAATTCCGGGAGGAGGAGAAGGTCCGCATCGACATTCTCCGGCGGTTCGGCTACTATTCCACCGAGTCCAACGGCCATCTGTCCGAGTATGTGGCCTGGTACCGGAAGCGTCCCGATGAGATCAAGGACTGGATCAATCTGGACAGCTGGATCAACGGAGAGACGGGAGGTTATCTGCGGGTCACCAGGGAGGAGAGGAACTGGTTCGAGACAGACTATCCCAAGATTCTGAAGGAGGAGCCAAAGAAGCTGGACGGCTCCCAGAGGGGAAATGAGCACTGCTCCTACATCATCGAGTCCCTGGAGACGGGGCGGAAATACCGGGGCCATTTCAACGTGATGAATGAAGGGTGTATCACGAATCTGCCGGATGAGTCGGTGGTGGAGGTGCCCTGCTACGTGGACGGAAACGGCATCAGTGTGCCGAAGCTGGGAGACCTGCCCCTGGGTTGCGCCGCCGTCTGCTCCCAGTCCATCTGGGTACAGAAGCTGGCGGTGGAGGCCGCCGTCCGGGGGGATGTGAAGCTTCTGAAGCAGGCCGCCCTGATGGATCCCCTGACCGGGGCCGTCTGCAATCCGCCGGAGATCTGGCAGATGATCGATGAGATGCTGGTGGCCCAGGAGGAGTGGCTGCCCCAGTACGGCGAGGCCATCGCCCAGGCGAAGGAAAACCTGGCAAAGGGCGATTTGATTCCCACAAAGGACTATCGCGGCGCGGTCCGCCTCCGGGAGAAGACGCCGGAGGAGGTAGCCGCCGAGCGGGCGGCCCGGGTCATCACGGCCTGAGTCTGACAGCTCCGGGGACAGCGGATTCCTGTTTAAGAGCTGGGTCTCAGGGTATAAAAGGCTGTATTAGTATAAAAATGTAGGAGGAAGGATAGGTGTATGAATAAGAATGATTTTGCGCCCAACCCGCCCATGGGTTGGAATAGCTGGGACTGCTACGGCGCCGCCGTGACGGAGAAGGAACTGATTCAAAATGCGGATTACATGGCCAAGCATTTGAAGGAGCACGGCTGGGAATATGTGGTCTGCGATATCCAGTGGTACGAGCCCACGGCGGATTCCAGCCATTACCATAAGTTTGCCGATCTCTGTATGGATGAGTACGGCAGAGTGATCCCGGCGGAGAATCGGTTCCCCTCTGCGGCGGGAGGCAAGGGCTTCGGGCCCATCGCGGATTACGTTCACGGCAAGGGGTTGAAGTTCGGGATTCACATTATGCGGGGCATCCCCAGGCAGGCGGTGGCCAGGAATACTCCGGTGAAGGGGACCGGCTATACGGCCAGAGAGGTGGCCCATCCCGCCTCCATCTGCTGCTGGAACACGGACATGTACGGCCTGGACGCGGCCCGTCCCGGCGCCCAGGAATATTATGATTCCCTGATGGAGCTGTACGCCTCCTGGGGTGTGGACTATATCAAGGTGGATGATATCTGCGTCAAGTACGGGCAGATCAACAACGAGAATACTCTGGCCTACGGCGGGGACGAGATCGAGATGATCCACACCGCCATTGAGCGGTGCGGCCGCCCCATCGTTTTGAGCCTGTCCCCGGGACCGGCCATGGTGAGCCAGGCGGAGCATCTGCGGAAAAACGCCAATCTCTGGCGGATCACCAACGATCTCTGGGACAGCTGGGGCAATATTATGGAAATGTTTGGCCGCTGCCACAACTGGAGCCCCTACGTGTCGGAGGGCTGCTTCCCCGACTGCGATATGCTTCCCATCGGACATCTGTCCATCCGGGGCTGTGAGCACGGCCTTGGGGACCGCCGGACCCGGCTGACCCAGGCGGAGCAGCGCACCATGTTCACTCTCTGGTGCATTTTCCGCTCCCCCATGATGCTGGGCTGTGAGCTCACCGACATGGACGAGTGGACCAGGGAGCTGGTGACCAACGACCGGGTGCTGGGACTGCTGCGGACCAGCCGGAACGCCCATCAGGTGCTGCGGACCGGTGATCTGATCGTATGGCAGGCGGAGAGCACCCAGGGCGGCTGCTATGTGGCCCTGTTCAACGTGACCAACTGGGCGGACCGCTTCTCCGTGCCCCTGGAGCGCTTGGGCCTGAAGAACGGCTGCCGGGCCGTGGAGCTGTGGACCGGGGAGGACCTGGGAGCCCAGGAGAAGGCCCTGACCACAGAGATCGGCACCCACGACGCGAAGCTGTATCATATTATTTAGAAAAGGAAGGATCGCAAAGAAAAGACAGCCTTTCGCACACAGGCTGTCTTTTCTTTTTTATTGGCTAAATAGTAACGTTGGATGATTTATTTGCGGAGTGATTTTTTGGCTGGAGCAGTAATAGAAAATGGCAACGCGGGAGGATTCTGAGCCCAATATGTATTGCCCGGTGTTAGGATCGTATGATATCATAGCGTTTGAGTAAACCGTATTGTAACTGCCGGAGTATGAAAGGTGAGGGAAAAAGGATGGTTAAGATACTGGCAATCGGAAACAGCTTTTCTGAGGACGCGACCTACTATTTGCATCAGGTGCTTGCCTCCGCGGGGGTGGAGAGTCTGGTGGTGAATCTGTATGTGGGGGGCTGCTCCCTGGAGCGGCACTGGAGGAATATCGAGGATCACAGAAGAGAGTATGAGCTGCAGGTGAATGGGCGCAGGGTGGGAAGAATGCTTTCGGTGCAGGATGCGCTGCGGGAGTATCAGTGGGACCACATTGTGATTCATCAGGCCAGCCATGACAGCGGCTGGGAAAATACGTATGAGCCATTTCTGGAGCTGATGCTGGCGTTTTTGAAGGACAACGCTTCCGGGGCAAGGATATGGCTGAATGAGACCTGGGCGTATGAGGAGGACAGCGACCACGACCGGTTTATCCGGTACCGCAGGGATCAGCAGTATATGTATTCCAGACTGAAGGAGTGCTATGAAAAGAAGGCGGCGGAATACGGTCTGCCCCTGATCCCCAGCGGCGACCTGATACAGGCCCTCCGGGGACTGGACTTTTTCAATCCGAAAAAGGGAGGAATCAGCATTTGCAGGGATGGCTTCCACATGAATTACCTATATGGAAGATACGCCGTGGCGGTGCTGTGGGCGAGAATGATCTGCGGGGTGACCCAGGACAGTGGGCGGTACGTGTCCAGTACGGAGTATATGCCGGAGGTGGCGGCGGACGAAGGGATCCTGAGAGAAATCTGGGAGCTTACCGGCCGCATGGCCGCCCGATAATGGAAGAGGAATGTTTGGCCGCCGCCCGGCATGAGCATTGATGGGCGGCGGGGATTTTTTTATTTGGCAGGTTCATAGTGGAAAGAGAGCGCGCCGCCTGACGCGCGGCGGAGGATATGGACAACTGGAAATTGAGCTGTTATAATAAAAAAGCCGGTAAGGCGGTAGAAAAAAGGAATTTGGGAGAGAAAAAGAAGGGATATTATGGAAGGAACAGAAAAGGAAACTAAGACGGAAAAGGAGATTCATGAGAAGGAAAAGGAAATGCTCACCTACTACGAGCGCCACATTCGCCGGGATATGACGAATCTGGTGAAGTGGCTGGCCCTTGCGGTGCTGGTGGGGTGCGTGGTGGGAGGCGCCAGCAGCCTGTTTTCCTGGGTATTGACCACGGTGACGAACTTTCGGGAGGAAAATAGCTGGGTATTTTATCTGCTTCCCTTGGCAGGCGTATGCATTGTATTTTTATATCAGAAAATCGGCCGCGAGGATGGAGGGACAAACCAGGTGTTGTCCACCATCCGCTCCAAGGATGACGTGCCGCTGCGGTCTGCTCCGCTGATTTTCATTTCGACGGCGTTGACCCATCTGACCGGAGGAAGCGCCGGACGGGAGGGGGCGGCCATCCAGTTGGGCGGCAGCATCGGAAACCAGCTGGGACGCTGGATTCATCTGGATGAGGAGGATCGCCATGTGATCGTCATGTGCGGCATGAGCGCCGCCTTCGCCGCTCTTTTCGGGACCCCCATGGCGGCGGCTGTATTCGCCATGGAGGTGGTGAGCGTGGGAATCATGTACTATGCGGCTTTGATGCCCTGCATGATCTCCTCCCTGATCGCCTCCGGCTTTGCCGCCGGCCTGGGCATCCATCCCGAGAACTTTGATGTGACGGACATTCCGGCCATGACCGTGGAGAGGGGCGTGAAGATGGGAATCATCGCCCTGGGCTGCGCCGCGATCAGCATTCTCTTTTGCATGGCTCTGAAGGGAGTGGGAAGGCTGTATGGCCGGTTCTTGAAAAACCCCTATCTCCGGGTCATTGTGGGGGGCTGCCTGGTGATTGGGATCACGGTGATTTTGGGGACCACGGACTATATGGGAGCCGGCACGGGGCTGATCCAGAGAGCCGTAGAGGAGGGGGAGGCCCGGTATGTTGATTTCTTCTGGAAGCTGGTGCTGACGGCCATCACCATGAAGGCGGGCTTTCGGGGCGGAGAGATTGTTCCCTCCTTCTGCATCGGAGCCACCTTTGGGTGCGTGGCGGGGCAGCTCCTTGGGCTTTCCCCTTCGATCTGCGCGGCGGCGGGGATGGCGGCTGTCTTCTGCGGCGTCACCAACTGTCCCATCACCTCCATCCTGATCGCCTTTGAGCTGTTCGGCTTTGAGGGGGTGGGCTATTATCTGATCGCCGTATCCATCAGCTACGCCGCCTCGGGCTATTACAGTCTGTACAAGGATCAGACCATCGTTTATTCGAAGTATAAGGCAAAATATGTGAATCATAGAACGAAATAGAGGTGCATTGGCCGGTCCGAATTCTCAAAGCGACGCGGACGGCTGAAACATAAAATAATTTACAGGAGGAGATGGAAATGAATGCAAAATGGATCACGCCGGTGGTGACCGCCCTTGACAGGGAGGGGCGAGTGGATTTGGAGGGAAACGCGAGGCTGTATGAGCATCTGATCGGGGGCGGGATGGACGGAATTCTGATTCTGGGCAGCATCGGAGAGTTTTTTGCCATCCCGATGGAGGAAAAGAAGCGGCTGATTGATCAGGCGGTGAAAACCATCGGGAAAAGAGTGAAGCTGCTGGCGGGCACCAACAGCATGATTCTGGATGAGTGCGTAGAGCTGTCCAATTACGCCATAGAAAAGGGAGCGGACGGGGTAATGGTGATTTCCCCCTACTACTTTAACCTGCCAAAAGCCTCCATCCTTCATTTTTACGATCAGGTGGCGGACCGGGTGAATGGTCCGGTGTACCTGTATAATTTCCCGGAGAGGACGGGATACGATCTGACACCTGAGATCGTGCTGGAGCTGGCGAGAAGGCATTCCAATATCAGGGGAATCAAGGACACCACAGGAGCCATGGGCCATACGAGAGAACTGATCCGGGTGGTGAAGGGAGAGTTTGCGGATTTTGAGGTCTATTCCGGCTTTGATGAGTTCTTTGCTCACAATGTACTGAGCGGCGGAGACGGCTGCGTCGCGGGGATCTCCAACTTTGCTCCCCGGGTGGCCTCCGGATTTGCGGACGCGGCCCGGAAAAATGATCTGTCGGGGATGGCGGAGTTTCAGAAAAAGGTCGATGAGCTGATGGAGATTTATGCCATCGGGGAACAGTTTATCCCCATCATCAAGGAGGCGGTGATTCAGGCGGGGGTGGACATTTCGCCGGTGTGCGCCGCGCCGCTGCTTTCCGCCTCGGAGGAGCAGAGGGAAAGGATCCGGTCATTGCTTCAAAAGACCCATATCATTTAGAAAAGAGCAAAAAAAGGGCGCCGCCAGACGGCGCCCCATATTTATTTCACCAGATATCCGCCGTCCACGGGAATGATGGCTCCGCACAGATAATCGCTGGCGGGGGAGGCGAGGAAGATGGCGGTTCCCTTCATATCATCCCCTGTGCCCCAGCGCCCCGCGGGAATTCTCCCGGTGATGATTTCATACCGGGGATTTGCGGGATCCAGGAGGGCTGTGTTCATCTCGGTGGCCATGTAGCCCGGCGCGATCGCGTTCACATTGATACCGCGTCCGGCCCAGTCGTTGGAAAGCTCCTTGGTGAGCTGCGCCACTCCGCCCTTGGCGGCGGCGTAGGCGGGAATGGTCTGGCCGCCGAAGAAAGAGATCATGGAAGCGATGTTGATGATCTTCCCGTAGCCCTTTTTCAGCATCACCTTTCCGGCCTCCTGGCAGAGGATGAAGATGGAATTCAGGTTCACATTGATCACGTCATCCCACTCATCCAGGGGAAACTCCTCGGCGCTGTGCCGTCTCTGGATACCGTGGGCCGTGATCAGGATGTCCAGATCGCCGCCCAGACTTTCCAGACAATCCCGGAAGCACTGGTATACCTCCTCCCGCTTTGCCAGATTTGCCTTCACTCCATGACACCGGAATCCCCGGTCACAAAAACCCTGGCTTACCTGGTACACCTTGTCATTGCTGCCTACGATCACCACCTCACAGCCGGATTCCATCAGCCCCTCGGCCATTCCGTAGCCAAGCCCTCGGGTGCCCCCGGTGACGATTGCTTTCTTTCCGCTGATGTCAAATAAATTTGTCCCCATTGTTTACTCCTCCGTGTTGAATAAGCCTACCACCTTCAGGTAATCTCCCGGGTGCTCCGACAGCTCGCCCAGCATCATGGGAAGCTCCTCATAGCCCACCACCCTGGAAATGATTTTTTCCGCCGGAACCCTTCCGGTGTAGATCAGATCGATGGCCTCCTCAAACTCTCCGGCGCCGTTTCTGGAGCCTCTGATCTGGAGCTCCTTCTTGGTGATCAGATTGGTGGGAAGGGTGATCTCATGCTTCGGCCATCCGGTAAGAGCGATTCTTCCGGTGTACGCGGCGTAATCCAGGGTGCTTCTCACTCCGGCGTCGGAGCCGGAGGCCTCCATACAGCACTCCGCGCCCCGGCCATTGGTGATTTCCTTCACTCGCTCCACCGCGTTTTCCTTTGCGGGATTGACGGTGTAGGGGATGCCGTAGGATCTGGCCAGCTCCAGCCGCTCGTCCACCACATCCGCGATGATGGGGATGGCGCCGTAGGCCAGGGCCCCCATTCCGGCCAGCAGACCGATGGCTCCGGCTCCGATGATTACGATGTGCTCCCCGGCCTTTAACTGGCAGGTGTGGAGGCCGTGCATACTGATCACCAGAGGCTCGGCAAGGGGAATTCTCTCCCAGGGCATATCCCGGGGAACCTTGCGGAGCATATGGATGGGATGGGAAAAATATTCGCACATGGAACCGTCGCAGTGAACGCCCAGACAGTGGAGCGTCTCACAGCAGTTGGTTTTGCCCTGGGAGCAGGGGTAGCATTCGCCGCAGTACAGATAGGGATCCAGAACCACGTGATCGCCCTTTTTGATGCCGTACTCATTGGTTTCATCGATTTCCTCCACGATACCGGCTGTCTCATGGCCGATAATGATGGGGTAGGACTCCACGTTCAGATTGGTGCCCCGGAAGGTGGACACATCCGTTCCGCAGATGCTGGCGGCTTTAATTTTTATGATGGCGAAGCCCTCCTTTGGCTCCGGCATGGGAAGCTCTGTCACCACGGCAGAGCCGGGTCCCTTTACTTGAATTGCTTTCATATTCATTCTCCTTCATGACTCGATAGATCGGTGATTTTGGGTATAAAATACCCAGCCGCAGGGGACTGCGGCCGGGTACCGGCGGCAGCTACTCGTCAAAAGACAGATAAGCGCCCTTCATGGGTGATACGGCCAGCTCCGAGAAAAGACGGAGAGAACCGGATTTGTATTTGGGAGGCTTGGGCTGCCAGTTTTTCTTTCTCTCGGCGAGAATGGCGTCCATTTCCTCCGGTGTTTTGCGTTCGCCCTTTACGCCCACGATCTCCAGGATCCGCTGCTCCACATCCAGGTGAATCAAATCACCCTCCTCTACCAGAGCGATGGGACCTCCGGCCTGAGCCTCGGGACTGCAGTGTCCGATCACAGGACCGGTGGAGGCGCCGGAGAACCGGCCGTCCGTGATGAGGGCGATGGTCTTTCCCAGCTCCTTGTCGGAGGAGATGGCCTCTGAGGTGTAGAACATCTCCGGCATACCGGAGCCCTTTGGCCCCTCGTACCGGATAAACACGGCGTCTCCCGGCTGTACCTTGTGGCGGAGCACCGCCTCGATGCAGTCCTCCTCACAGTCGAAGGGCCGCGCGTTCAGTACCGCGGAGAACATTTCCTTCGGGCAGGCGGTGTGCTTGATCACCGCGCCCTCCGGAGCCAGATTCCCCTTCAGGATGGCGATGGAGCCGCCGGTGCCGATGGGCTTGTCAAAGGGACGAATGATATCCTCCCTGGTGAGGGAAAGGCCGTACTTTTTGTTGGCCTCGTCCAGCCAGTGCTGGCATTTCTCATAGAAGCCATTCTTTTTCAGATCCTCCAGATTCTCTCCCAGAGTCTTGCCTGTCACAGTCATCACATCCAGGTGAAGCACACTCTTGATCTCCTCCATAATGGCGGGAACTCCTCCCGCATAGTAGAAGAACTCCGCGGGCCACCGTCCCGCCGGGCGCAGATCCAGAAGATAGTGGGCGCCCCGGTGGAGCCGGTCAAAGGTGTCCCCGTCGATCTCGATGCCGAACTCATGGGCGATGGCGGGCAGGTGGAGCAGAGAATTGGTGGAGCCGGAGATGGCGGCGTGTACCATGATGGCGTTCTCAAAGCTGTGAAGCGTCACAATGTCGCTGGGGAGCATATGCTCCATGGCGGACAGCCTGACAGCCAGTCTTCCGGCCTCCTTCGCGTACTCCAGCAGATCGGGGCTGGTGGCGGGCAGAAGAGCGCTTCCCGGGAGGGTAAGTCCCAGGGCCTCCGCCATGATCTGCATGGTGGAGGCGGTTCCGATAAAGGAGCAGGCCCCGCAGCTCGGACAGGCGTTTTGCTTGGCCCAGCAAAGCTTTGCCTCGTCGATCTCGCCCCGCTCATATTTGGCATTGTACATGCCCAGCTGCTCCAAAGTCAGCAGGTCGGGACCGGCCGCCATGGTGCCTCCGGTCACCATCACGGAGGGGATGTTGACCCGGGCAAGTCCCATAAGGTTTCCGGGCATTCCTTTGTCACAGCTCGCAATATAGACGCCCGCGTCAAAGGGGGTGGCGTTGGCCTGGATCTCGATCATGTTGGCGATCATCTCCCGGCTCACCAGAGAAAAATTGATGCCGTCGTTTCCCTGGCTCTCCCCGTCGCACATGTCGGTGGTAAAGTACCGGGCGCCGTGCCCGCCAGCCTCCGCGATGCCCTCCACAGCGGCGGCCACCAGCTTGTCCAGATGCCCGGATCCGGGATGGCTGTCACCGAAGGTACTCTCCACGAAAATCTGAGGCTTTTCCAGGTCCTCCAGTGTCCATCCGGTTCCCAGACGAAGCGGATCAAGCTCTGGCGCGTTTTTTCTGAATTCCTGACTTCTTAACATATTGAAAAGCTCCTTTCTATTGTTTTATTTTTGTCGCGGCTCGTCATTCGGCAGAGCTTAAGAAGACAGGTCTGTGATCCGAATGGCATGAGGAACAATAGATCATATTTGGGAAGCGCGGACAGTGGGAACAGGCACGTGGAAGAAGGAAGCGGCGCGAAAGGCTGCCTGCGCTACTTACATGTATTATAACATCACACGTCATACAACACAACTGGCAGTAGTCACAGATTTGGACGGCGATTTTTGGTAGAAATTCACAGAGCCCAAACTTGTGGAATTCGCATACAAAAAGGGAGATCACCGTTTCAAACTGTGAAAAATGCTCAAAAACCACCGGGCAAAAATGTGCAAAAGAACGGTTTTAGAGGAAAAATGCTCAAAACATTTGACAGTGTGACGTATGACGTGTTATGATGCAAATCGAAGGAAGCATTTCCGTGATTTCCGCCGAGGCTTTGGGAACGGCACCCCGGAAAAACGGAAGAAAACCTACGAAAGTCTATGGAAGCTGACAGAAGCTTCGGGCTTGCCCCTGACCTTGAAAATAAGGGGGGCGTTATCCAATTATAAATAGGAGGAAAAATGTATGTTGATGGTAGTATTTCTTGTGTCAATCGCGGTGCTGCTTCTTTGCATTATCAAAATTAAGCTGAACGCGTTCGTATCACTGCTTGCCTGTGCCTACGGCACCGGACTGCTGGCTCTGCTCACCTATGCGGGGGGAACGGCGCCTGAGGGCTTTGCCTCACTATCGGATGTGTCGGCTTGTATCACCAATAATTTCGGCTCTACCCTGGGCTCCATCGGTATTGTGACCGGCCTGGGTGTCATGCTCGGTATGTTTATGTACGAATCCGGAGGAATCGACAACATCGTTGACCGGGTGCTGAAGGCGGTGGGACCCAAGCGCTCCCAGTACGCTGTGGCTGTGGCCGGATTTATCACCGGTATTCCCGTATTCGGCGATGTGGTATACATTATGTTTGCCCCCATGCTCCGGGTGCTTTCCCGCAAGACGGGATACTCCATGGCGGCCTACGGCTGTGCCATTTCCGTAGCCACCACCTGTACCTTTGCTCTGGTTCTTCCCACCGCCCCGCCTCTGGCTGTGGCCGGCGCCATGGGAATCAATGTGGGTGTTTTCTTCTTTTACGCGCTGATCTCTGCCTTTGTGGGAATGTTTTTCGGCGGTATCGTGTACGGCGGCTTCGTAAACAAGCAGGACCAGAAGGCCGGAAAGAAGTGGGATTTCTCCGATCTTGACTCGGAGCTGGAGTCCAATAAGAAGAGCAAGGTTCATCATGAGAAGATGGGCGCGATGAAGGCAATGTCCATTTTGCTGGTGCCGATTATCCTGATCCTGATCGGTTCCTTCTCCGCCTTTTTGCTGCCGGCGGACAGCAGTATCCTGGCGGTGCTTTCCTTCCTGGGGGACAAGAACGTGGCGATGACCATCGGTGTGCTGTACGCCGCTTTCATTTCCAGACAGTATCTTCCCAGATCCATCACGGAGATCATGTCTGACGGAGCGGACAAGGTTGGCCTGATTCTTCTGATCACAGGAGCCGGCGGAGCTTACGGCGGCGTTCTGAAGGCCTGCGGCATCGCGGGTCTGATCACCGGTACGCTGGAGGGCTTCCATATGCCCATCCTGATCATGTGCTTTGTAATCGCTCAGGTGCTGCGGATCGCCACCGGTTCCACCACTGTGGCTCTCACCACCACGGCGGCCATCGTATCTACGGCCGCGGCGGCCTCCACCGTGTCTCCGATCCTGTGCGCGATTGCGGTGTGCGCAGGAGGTATCGGACTGTCGCTGCCCAATGATTCCGGTTTCTGGGCAATTTCCAGATTCTTCCATCTGAATGAGGTGGACACGATCCGGGGCTGGACGCTGGGAGGCTTTGTGGCAGGTGTGTCGATTTTGATCTTTGTGTGCCTGCTCAGCCTGTGCCAGGGCTTCCTGCCTGGACTATAAAACATATTTTCGCTTGTGGACAAGGGGAGCCGGGTGAGGTATAATAGAAAAGAGCAAAGCTGTTTGTCCCGGCGCGGTTTTTGTCAAAAGCCGCGCCGGCTCCCATGATTTTATGAAGCAGAGGAGGAGTGGAATAAAAGCAGCCGGCGAAAAGGCCCGGACAGGGCCATCGCAAATCAAAGGCCGTCGGGACTTTGGGTAGCGATATCTGATAGAAGGACAGAAATCTGGAGGGAAAGAGTATGGATACGCCGAATTTTGAAAGTGTGAAGACCAAGGATGTACCTCTTCCAGAACGGGTGGCAGCGCAGATATCAAAGCTGATTGTAGATCGTGAGCTGACCAGTGAGGACAAGCTTCCCAACGAGTTTGAGCTGGCGTCCATGCTGAATGTAGGGCGGGGCACTGTGCGGGAGGCGGTAAAGATACTGGTAGCCCGGAATGTGCTGGTGATCAAGCGGGGAAAGGGCACCTATATCGCCCATCATCCGGGAGAGATCGAGGATCCGCTGGGATTTGCCTATTATGAAAACCAGCTCCTGCTGGCCAGGGATCTTTTGGAGGTGCGCCGTCAGATGGAGCCCTGGGTGGCGTCCGTCGCCGCGAAGCGGGCCACAAAGGAGGATCTGGAGGAAATGTGGAGATGCTGTCATGTGGTGGAGGAGGATATCATAACCGGCAGAGACCATCTGGCGAATGATACGAAATTTCACGTCAGCATTGCCAAGTGTAGCCACAACATGGTCATTCCCAAGCTAATCCCCATCATTACTTATTCGGTAGGCTTGTTCGGCTCACTGACCGGAAACTCCCTGCGGGCGGAAACACTTACCGGACACCGGGCGATCGCGGAGGCGGTGAACAGAGGTGACGGAGAAGGAGCGTTCCGGGAGATGGAGGAGCATCTGATCATGAACCAGAAGGAGCTGGAAAAAATTCAGCGGGGGATGGAATAGCAGCGTCCGGGCGCTTCCGGGTCAGGGGAAGGCAGAGCGAATCCGGCGGAAAGAAAAAGCTGCCGCCGGGACAAAAACACACAGAAAAGGAGACAGGGAAGATGAGTGTAGAGATGGAAACAAAAATTGCGCAGTTGGGTGTGGTTCCTGTGGTGGTATTGCAGGATGTGAAGGACGCGAAGCCGCTGGCGCAGGCTCTCTGTGAGGGAGGACTGCCCTGTGCGGAGGTGACCTTCCGGACGGCTGCCGCGGGGGAGAGCATCCGCGTGATGTCAGAGAGCTTTCCGGAGATGCTGGTGGGAGCCGGCACAGTGCTTACGAAGGAGCAGGTGGACCGGGCGGTGGCTGCCGGAGCCAAATTCATTGTGAGCCCCGGCTTTGATCCGGAGATCGTGGACTACTGTCTGGAAAAGGAAATCCCCGTATTCCCGGGATGCATCACTCCCTCCGAGGTGGCCCAGGCCGTAAAGCGGGGACTGCGGGTGGTGAAATTCTTCCCGGCGGAGCAGTTCGGAGGCGTAGCCACCATCAAGGCGCTGGCCGCGCCTTATGTAGGTCTGAAATTTATGCCCACAGGCGGCGTCAGCGCGGCGAACCTGGACAAATATCTGAGCTGCCCGGCCATCGTAGCCTGCGGCGGAAGCTGGATGGTGAAGGGCGACATGATCGCGGCGGGAAAATTTGACGAGATCAAGCGTCTGACAGCGGAGGCTGTGGCGCTGGCCGCGAAGATCCGGAACTAAGAGCGGAGGGCCGGACGGCCCCTCGTCGAAAAAAGAAAAGTAGGCTCCGGATAAAAAATGAAATGTCGGGAGTGCGACAGGAGGAAAATACAATTATGAATTTAAATTTAAGACCTGCAAATGAGTGTAAATTTGACGCGGTATCTCTGGGCGAGGTGATGCTCCGCCTGGATCCCGGCGAGGGCCGGATCCGCACCGCCAGATCCTTCCGGGCCTGGGAGGGCGGCGGAGAGTACAACGTGATCCGGGGACTTCACAAGTGCTTTAGAATGAATACGGCGGTGATCACCGCCTTTGCGGAGAATGAGGTGGGTCTGCTGATGGAGGATTTCATCGAGCAGGGCGGCGTGGATACCTCTCTGATTAAGTGGATGAAGACAGACGGCATCGGCCGGATCTGCCGCAACGGCCTGAATTTCACCGAGCGGGGCTTCGGCATCCGGGGCGCTGTGGGCTGCTCTGACCGGGCAAACACCGCCATCTCCAAGGCTACGCCGGCGGATTTTGATTTTGACCACATTTTCGGTGAGCTGGGCGTGCGCTGGCTCCATACCGGCGGCATCTACGCGGCTCTCTCCGAGCAGTCCTGCGAGACGGTGCTGGCCGCCATCAAGACCGCGAAGAAGTACGGCACCGTGGTTTCCTACGACCTGAATTACCGCCCCTCCATGTGGAGCGCCATCGGCGGCAAGGAGAAGGCCCAGGAGGTCAACAAGGAGATCGCCAAATATGTGGACGTGATGATCGGAAACGAGGAGGACTTCACCGCCTGCCTTGGCTTCGAGATCGAAGGAAACGACGCGAACCTGAAGGAGCTGAATCTGGAGGGCTACAAGAAGATGATCAACGAGGCGGCCAAGACCTACCCCAACTTCAAGGCGGTGGCCACCACGCTGCGCACCGTGAAGACCGCCACAGTCAACGACTGGAGCGCCATCTGCTGGGCGGACGGTGAGATCTACAAGGCAAAGGACTACAAGGGTCTGGAGATCATGGACCGGGTGGGCGGCGGAGATTCCTTCGCCTCCGGCCTGGTTTACGGCCTGATGACCACCGGTGACGCGGAGCTGGCCGTGAACTACGGAGCGGCCCACGGCGCCCTGGCCATGACCACCCCCGGTGACACCACCATGGCCAGCAAGAAAGAAGTAGAAGCCATCATGGGCGGCGCGGGAGCGAGAGTACAGAGATAATTAAGGATCGGAAGAGCATCTCCCAAAAACTTCAAAACGGAGATCACTTCCCGGAAAACAGAGGGAGAACGGTCAGTGACGCGGCTGTTCTCCCTCTGCGTTTTCTGTCCGGCCACAGCCTTGCCAAGCCGCCCCGAGCATTTTTCAGGCGCTGGAAAAATTGTTTGAGATTTTGGGAGAACAAGGTAGAGCGAAAGGACCATCTGAGGCGGTGGTCCTTCTTTTTGAATTTACCCATATTTTACGGAGCCGAGGTATTGCTTTTTACATGGCGAGATTAAAATGATTCCTGTAATTAGGAAATGGAAAGATAAAGGAGGAATCGTTATTATGAAAAAAGCAGTATTGGCGGCTATGGCAGTGATGATGAGTGGAATGGTTTTGGGAGGAACGGCGCTGGCGGCGGAAGGAGATATTACGGTCTGCTCCAGAGAGGATGGGTCCGGCACCAGGGGAGCCTTCATCGAGCTGTTCGGCGTGGAGGAGGCCCAGGAGGACGGCACCAAGGTGGACAATACCACGGAGGCGGCGAAGATCACCAACAGCACCGCGGTAATGCTCAGCACCGTGGAGGCGGATGTGAACGCCATCGGCTATATCTCCCTTGGCTCCCTGAATGACAGTGTTACCGCGGTGAAGATCGACGGAGCGGAGGCCACGGCGGAGAATATTCTGTCAGGGGACTACAAGGTGGTGCGTCCCTTCAATATCGCCACCACCGCGGAGGTCAGCGACGCGGCCGCGGATTTCATCGCCTACATTTTGAGCGAGGAAGGCCAGGCGGTGGTGGAGGAGAACGGCTACATATCCGTAGGGGAACCGGAGGTCTTTGCCGGCGGAGACGCGGAGGGAAAGGTAGTTGTGGCAGGCTCCTCCTCCGTGACTCCGGTGATGGAGAAGCTGGCTGAGGCCTACAGGGAGGTCAATGACAAGGTGGAGATCGAGGTACAGCAGAGTGATTCCACCACAGGTATGACCTCCGCCATCGACGGTCTCTGCGATATCGGAATGGCCTCCAGAGAGGTGAAGGACAGCGAGCTGGAGGCGGGACTGGTTCCCACCGTGATCGCTCAGGACGGCATCGCTGTGATCGTAAATAATGAGAGCGGCGTGGATGAGCTGACCTCAGATCAGGTGAAGGCGATTTACACAGGAGAGATCACAGCATGGGAAGAGCTTCAGTAAATAAAAGCGGGGAAAGCCTTGGGGAAAAGGATGAAAGAGCTTTCGTGAAGTCTTCCGGGAGGATTACTGAAAGAATCATGCGGATGGTGTTTCTGTTTGCGGCCTGCGCTTCGGTGCTGGCCGTGGCGCTGATCTGCGTTTTCCTGTTTGTCAACGGCATTCCCGCCATCGCCAGGATCGGTCCGCTGAAATTCCTGCTGGGGACGAAATGGAAGCCCTCCAATGGATGGTACGGAATCCTTCCGTTTATCCTGGGAAGTATTTATGTGACGGCGGGGGCCATCCTTATAGGAGTGCCCACGGCGCTGCTTACGGCCATTTTTCTGGCCTTCTACAGCCCCAGGGGGCTGTATCCCGTACTGAAGGCCGCGGTAAACCTGATGGCGGGGATTCCCTCTGTGGTTTACGGCTTCTTTGGCCTGGTGGTCATTGTGCCGCTGATGAGAAATCTGACCGGGAAGGACGGAAGCACCATGCTGACCGCCTCCCTCCTTCTGGGCATCATGATTCTGCCCACCATCACCGGCGTGGTGGAGCCGGCCCTGCGCGGCGTGCCGGGCAGCTACTATGAGGGAGCCCTGGCGCTGGGGGCCACCCATGAGCGCGGCGTGTTCCGCACCGTGGTGCCCGCGGCGAAGTCGGGGGTGATGGCCGGGATCGTCCTGGGGATCGGCCGGGCCGTGGGGGAGACCATGGCGGTAATCATGGTGGCGGGAAACCAGGTGTGGATGCCCCAGGGGATCTTGAAGGGGCTGCGCACCATGACCGCGAATATTGTGATGGAGATGGGATACGCCACGGACCTGCACCGGGAGGCCCTGATCGCCACCGGCGTGGTGCTGTTCGTATTTATCCTGATCATCAATCTGTCCGTGTCCGTGCTGAAGGGCAAGACCGCGAATGATCTCGGATGAGGGGGAGGAAGATGAAGCAAAAAAGAAGCATGGAATTTGGAAGGCTGATAAGGCGTCACCCCGGCTCCGCCTGCGCGCGGCTGCTGGTTTGGATGGCCGCGGCGCTGACGATGGCGGTTATGCTGTTTCTGGTGGGCTTTATTGTGCTGAAGGGTGTCCGGCATTTGACGCCGGAGCTGTTTTCCCTCACCTACACTTCAGAGAACGTTTCCCTGCTGCCCGCCCTGATCAACACGCTGGTGATCACATTGCTGGCGCTGCTGATCGCGGTGCCCTTTGGCATCTTTGCCGCCATCTATCTGGTGGAGTACGCGAAGAAGGGGAGCAGGATGGTGCGGCTGATCCGCATTACGGCGGAGACCCTCCAGGGGATTCCCTCCATCATTTACGGACTGTTCGGACTGCTGTTTTTCAGCACGGCGCTGGGTTGGGGATACTCTCTGCTGGCCGGAGCCATGACTCTGGTGATTATGATTCTGCCTCTGACGATCCGCACCACGGAGGAAGCGCTGCTGGGGGTGCCCCAGGGCTACCGGGAGGCCTCCTTCGGGCTGGGAGCGGGGAAGCTGCGGACCATCTTCCGGGTGGTGATTCCCACGGCGGTGCCGGGCATTCTGTCCGGCGTAGTGCTGGCCACGGGCCGGATCGTGGGGGAGACCGCGGCGCTGCTGTATACGGCGGGGACGGTGGCCAATGTGCCCTCCGGCCTCCTGGGCTCCGGGCGCAGCCTGGCGGTGCATATGTATGTACTGTCCAGTGAGGGCCTGCACATGGACCAGGCCTATGCCACAGCGGTGGTGCTGCTGGTATTTGTGCTTGGCCTGAACAGCCTGTCCACCCTGCTGGCGAAGGGACTGACAAAAGAAAGATAGTTACAGAATCTGCCCATTTAAAGTCGCCTTCGGCGAGGGCAGATTCTCTCTTGGCATAATTTACGCTTTCTTACGGACTTTGCGGCGGAGTGCAAAGTCCTGGGCTGAATAGTTACGAAAGAGGTTCGAAATGGGAAAGATCGATATAAAAAATATGGACTTATTTTACGGAGATTTCCAGGCGCTGAAAGCCATCAATCTGGAGCTTCCGGAAAGGAAAATAACGGCCTTCATCGGGCCCAGCGGCTGCGGGAAATCCACCCTGCTGAAATCCTTGAATCGGATGAATGACCTGGTGGAGGGCTGCCGGATCACCGGGGAGCTGCTGCTGGACGGGGAGGATATCTACGGGGATATGGATGTGAATCTGCTGCGGAAGCGGGTGGGCATGGTATTTCAGAAGCCAAATCCCTTTCCCATGAGCATCTACGATAATGTGGCCTACGGACCCAGGACCCACGGCATCCGTTCCAGGGCAAGGCTGGATGAGATCGTGGAGAAGGCCCTGCGGGACGCGGCCATCTGGGATGAGGTGAAGGACCGCCTGAAAAAAAGCGCTCTGGGCATGTCCGGCGGGCAGCAGCAGAGGCTCTGCATCGCCAGGGCTCTGGCCGTGGAGCCGCAGGTGCTGCTGATGGATGAGCCCACATCGGCTCTGGACCCCATCTCCACCTCCCGCATCGAGGACCTGGCGCTGGAGCTGAAAAAGAAGTATACGATTGTGATAGTGACCCACAATATGCAGCAGGCGGCGCGAATCTCCGACCAGACGGCCTTTTTCCTGCTGGGTGAGGTGATCGAGTACAAGGACACCACGACTCTGTTTTCCAGGCCGGAGCAGAAAAAGACAGAGGAATATATTACAGGAAGGTTTGGTTGAGATGAGAGAACGATATTTGGAAAAGCTGACCCAGCTCTCCAACCAGGTGCTGGACATGGGGATGCTGTGTGAACAGGCCATCATGAAGACCTGCCGTCTGCTGATATCCGCGGACCTGCGGAGAGAGCAGGTGGAGGAGATCAACCGGCTGGAAAAGGAAATCGATGAGAAGGAGAGCTTCATTGAGTCCCTCTGCATCCAGCTGATCCTGCGGCAGCAGCCTGTGGCGGCGGACCTGCGCCGGATTTCGGCGGCGCTGAAGATGGTGACGGACATGGAGCGGATCGGTGATCAGGCCACAGACATTGCGGAGATCCTGGCGACGGGCAGCATAAAGGTGCCGGTAGAGCAGGTGCCGCTGGCGGAGATGGCGGAGCTTGCCATGGAGATGGTGAGGAAAAGCATGGAGTCCTTTGTGAGCCATGACCTGGAAAAGGCAAAGGAAGTCATCGACAGCGACGATAGGATGGACGATCTGTTCCGAAGGGTCAGGGAGATCCTGGACGAGAACGCCGTGGGATTCTCCGGCGACCAGGTACTGGACTTGCTGATGATCGCCAAATACTACGAACGCGTCGGCGACCACGCCACCAACATCGGCGAGTGGGTAGAATTCTCCATCAACGGTTTCCACCGCAATGGAGATAGCGTGTATGATTTGTTTGGAAAGCAATAGCGACTGTAGCGAACCGCGGAAAGGAGACTCTGCGGTTTTTTGCGGATATGATGAATACTTGACTTTTTATAGAATTGTGTTAAGATAATTATAGACCGTAGGGAGGCGTGGGTAATGCCTGAATCCAAATATTCCATTGGCGGGATTAAGAATGGTATATCCATTCTTTTTTTTTACCATGAGAGAGGAGAAGTGATGATAAGTAAGGAAGTTCCGATTAATTTGGAAGAACAGATAGATGTGATAAAGAAATATGTGGTGTTTCGGCAAAGAAGGCGAATGAGAAATTTTCTGCAATATGCGGGTTACTTTAGAGTGAGCAGGTATGGAAAATATTTGCTTTCTTACTCAGGCGTCATGGGTAATAAACCGGAGCAGGGGCTTTTATTCCAATTGTATGAGTTTGATGTAAAATTGAGAAATCTTTTGGTTTTATATTGCAATAAAGCGGAGGTGCGATTTAAGAGCGCAGTGTCAAATGCTGTCGCCATAGAGACGCAGGATGCGGTTTTTTATTTGGATCAGCAATATTACACTCCTTCTAAAAGTGAGAAAGACGCAAAGAAACGAAAACGGAATGAGAAATATTTTCAAAGATTTTTAGATGATATTTTAGATAAAGAAAATGCGTTAAGAAAGGATGTAGTAAAACATCCCGAGCTGAAAGAATATCGAAGAGGTGGGAGCAGGCAGAACAACAGTCTGCCAGTGTGGGTAGCATTTTCATATTTTGAGTTTGGTACGATAACTGTGCTGTATTCTTATTTGCGGGGCGATTTAAGAAAAGCGGTTTTGAATTATGCTTTTTCAAAGGGAAAATATAAGAAAGAAGCAACAAAG
>CAZGRM010000041.1:0-20422 GCA_964528295.1 uncultured Lachnospiraceae bacterium | reverse complement strand
CGGTACCACCTTTTCTTGCGGACTCCGGCCAACGGGCACAGACTTCCGCGTCTCTCATCCTGTAACGGGAATCCCCGGAACCGCCTACCCACTGTCACAGCTTCAGCGATTCAGTTCAAAAGCTACCTTCCGCACCCGCCTCTCCAGACCGCCTTTCACCCGGTGAGCCGTCCTCTCTGTGGCCGCGCCATGCGTACTCCTCTTTCTCATCACTTTTTTCCTATTAACCAGTATCTTACTCAAGCCATGCCGTTTTGTCAAGCTTAAATTTTGTGAAACGGCTCCGCACAGCCGCACCCTCAGTCCAGCTTCACCACCAGGGTCCCGTACTTCTCCAGCGTCTGGGGGCCTGTGACGGGCTCTCCGGTGTAGAGATTGATTCCGGAGCCGTGAAGCAGGATCTCCGCCGGCGTCTTCTCGTAGTTCAGCACAAAGAGGAATCTCTGCCCCTCCTTGCTCCTGACGGCGATCTCGCAGCCCTCCGGCGCCTCCACAATATGGCGGTAGGGGCTCAGGACTCCCAGCTTCTCAAAGAATACCCCTGCGGACTCCTCGTTGAAGGCGCTGCCGTAATAGTAGGCCGTCCCCTGGCCGTAGGTATTGCTCACCAGGGCGCCGCTGCCCGCATAGTAGTCCGCCGTGTAGGTGCCGCAAAGCTTCCCGTCCCCCACCGGCTCCAGCAGATCCGCGAAGACGCTGGCCTCCAGCTCCCGGCCTTCCCAGTCCACGGTCACCCGGCCGGCGTCAGGGGCGATGAAGGAGTATTCCGGAATGTCGGTGCCGGTCAGCTCCGCCAGCAGCCCCGGCAGCCGGTCCATCACACATTTTCCCGTAATATCCTTGTAGCCGCTCCGGCAGCCCACCACCAGGGTGCCGCCCGCCGCCACATACTCCTTCAGGAGGTCTGCCCGCTCCTCCGTCATAATGGTGGCATGGGGATAGAACAGCACCTTGTACCTTTTCAGCCGCTCCAGGCTCTGCCCCTCGGTCAGATAGACGAAATCCACCGGAGTATGCGTTCTCTGAGCCGCGGCAAACAGGGCGTTCTGGCTGGCCTTGTCCACCCGCTGGTGCCACACATCCAGCTGAGCGTCCCAGATATTGTCGTAATCCTTCAGGATCCCCACCTCCGCCTCGTAGAGGGATCCCGCCACCTCCGACATGGCCCGGAACTTCTGATTGACCTCCCGGACCTCCCGGAGCCTGCGGTTCTCCCGGCCGGAGTAGTCCAGGATGCCGTGCCAGTAAATCTCCGTGCCCATGGTGCAGGTCCTCCACCGGAAGTAGCTGACATAGTCCGCCCCGTGGGCCACGGACTGCATCGTCCACAGGGTCAGCTGCCCCGGCCTGGGGGTGGGAGCCTCCATCCTGGTATTCCACCCGTTGGCGCCGGACTGCTGCTCCATAATGCCGAAAATCGGGGAGACGGAGCGGGTCTCGGTCAGATTGCGGCTCCACTTCCGATCCTTCAGATCCCCCGCCTTATCCGGGCGTACCTCCAGGCAGTAGGCAAAGTTGGGGTAGGAGTCGTAGGTCATGAAATCCAGGCTCTCCTCCCGCATCTTGTGATTGTCCAGGTTGCCGAACAGGCCGTTGGTGGTCACAAAATCTCCGGGCTTCGCGTACCTGCGGATGATGTCGCTCTGGGTCTTCGCAAAGCTCCTGGCGCTGGCGGAAATGAATCTGGTATAATCCAGCACCTCATGGGGGTTGGTGGAATTGCTCACCGTGGTCCTTGGCACATGGATCTCCTGCCAGTCTGTGTAGGTCTGGTTCCAGAAGGCGGTGCCCCAGGCCTCATTGAGGGCTGAGAGCGTCCCGTATTTTTCCCGGAGGAAAGCCCGGAAGGCCAGGGTGTCGCTCTCCGAATAAAATTCATTGGTCTCGCAGTTGATCTCATTGTCCAGCTGCCACCCGATGATGCAGGGGCGCTTCCCGTAATGCTTTGCGAACTCCTCCGTGATCCTGGCGGAAAGCCGCCGGTACACCGGGGAATTGTAATTGTAATGTCTCCTGGCCCCGTGGCGGTACAGCACGCCGTCGATGTTGGCGTTGAGCGTCTCCGGGTATTTCTCTGTCAGCCAGGCAGGCGGGGTAGCCGTGGGGGTGCAGAAGATCACCTTCATGCCGGTCTCTTCCGCCACATCCAGAAACCGGTCAAAGAATTCATAGGTAAAATTTCCTTCTGTGGGCTCCACCTTGCTCCAGGCAAACTCCGCGATACGGATCACCTCGATGCCGACCTCCAGCATCCGCTTTAGATCCTCTCTCCACAGTCTCTCCGGCCAGTGCTCCGGATAATAGCAGGTGCCAAGCACCAGCCTTTTGCCATCTAATAACGTACTCATAGTTCCTCCTTCATTTTTTATTCAGATTACTCCTTCACCGCTCCGGCAGTCAGGCCATCCATAAAGAACTTGGAGGCGCACAGGAAGCAGATCAGCAGCGGCAGCACCGCGCAGGTGCTGGCCAGCATCATGGCGCCGTAATCCGTCCCGCGGTCGGACACCATGGAGCGAAGCAAAAGCGGCAGGGTATACAGCTTTTCTTTCCTCAAAATAATCAATGCCTGCGTAAACTCATTCCACTGGTTTACAAAATTCATGATGCCAAGGGAAGCGTAGGCCGGCTTCAGAATCGGGGCGATGACACGGAAAAAGATGGTCCACTCGCTGCAGCCGTCGATCCGGGCCGCCTCCATCAGAGCCTTCGGCACATTGTTCTGGCAATACTGCCTCATCCAGAAAATACCGAAGGCATTGGCGCAGCCGGGAATGATCAATGCCTTGAAATCATTCACCCAGCCCAGCTTGCTCATCATGATAAACCAGGGGATCATGCCCGCGGTGGCCGGAATCATCATGGTCCCAAGCAGGATGGCGAACAGCTTATTCTTCCCCGGGAAATCGTAGACGGAGAAGGCGTAGCCTCCCATGGAGCAGAAGAACAGCACCAGAATCACGTAGGAAAAGGTGACGATACAGCTGTTCAGGAAAGCCCTTGGCAGATTGACCGCCGATACCATGCTCTTGAAATTTTCCACCAGATTGCTGCCAAATACCACGATCGGCGGGAAGGAATAAATCTCATTGGTCTTCAGCGTGGACATGACAAACATCATATAAAACGGGAGAAGCATGATCAGCGCGATGGCAATCAGAATCACATAGAGAGAGATTTTCTTGCCCATCGGATGAAGAACCGAAATTACAATCAGTACCACCGCGGCCGCGGCCAGCAAAAGTAATAATGTTTTCATACCTTATGTCTCCCCCTTTTCTTTATTTTTTCAGGATCCTTTTCCGCCGTCGCCTTATTCAGGCCCACGGAGATCAATACAATCAACACCGTGATCACATAGGCCACCGCGGACGCGTAGCCGTAGGCGTTTCCGCCCTGGGGCGCCTTGTTCAGCAAATACATCATCAAGGTCAGTCCGCCGTTGTTGGTGCCGCCGCTCCAGCTGCTGTTTGTCAGGATAAAGGGCTCCGTGAACAGGTTGAACATCCCGATGGTGGACTGAATCAGCGTGAACAGGATAATGGGCTTCAGCAGCGGAATCAGGATGCGGAAGACGATCTGCACGTGATTCGCCCCGTCGATCTCCGCCGCCTCGTAGATATCATTGCTGATTCCCTGCATACCCGCCAGATAAATCACCATGTTCCAGCCGATCCACTTCCACGCGAACATGACAATGACCGCTACCTTGATCAGGGAACCGTCGCCGCCCAGCCAGTTCACCGGCGCCTCCCCGAAAAGGCTGAGGAAATAGTTGATCAGACCATAATTGTATCCGAAAAGGTTCATAAAGATGATGGAGATGGCCACGGAGCTGGTCACCATGGGCATGAAATAGATGGTTTTAAAAATATTCTGTCCCTTCACCAGCTTGGAGTTCAGAATGTAGGCCAGCACCAGGCCGCCCAGCAGGATGGGGATGTGGGCGATGATGCCGATCAGCAGCGTGTTTTTCAGCGCCTTCCAGAACAGAACATCCTTCAAAAGGTTAATGTAGTTGTCAAGTTTAATAAAATGCATGGCGCCCAGGCCGTCCCACCGGAAAAAGCTCAGGGCAAACCCGGCCGCCATAGGAAACAAATTGAATATCCCAAACAAGAGAAAGAATGGCGCAATATACGCGTACGCGACCCGGTATTTGTAAAGCGTACCCACAAATCCTTTTTTCCTTTTCAAATTTTTTCCCCCTTTCAAGCTTTATAAAAATAGCCGGATATGCCACATATCCGGCTATTCTCCTCACTCAGACCGCTTCGTCACCGTCCGAAGCCTCCGACGGATCACTCTCCATCCCAAACGCCGGCATCCTTCAGGATCTGAATCTGCTGCTCCTTCAGCTCCGCGCAGGCGTTCTCGATATCGTTGCCAAGTCTCTCCCGGATCTGCTCCGGTGTCTCCCCGGCCTCCGCTCCCGCGTTGAAGGAGCTGTAGAGATATCCCTCCGCGGTCACGTCCATGATGGTATTGTAAACCACCGGCACATCCGCCGCGATCTCTGTGGCGATGGAGTTGGGCGCCTGTCCGCCGAAATAGTCATCCGGGTCTGTGTAAAGCTCCGGGGCGTCATCCCACGCGGGGATGTAGGCCGGGAAGTAGTCCACAGCCTTAAACATGGCGTTCTGTCCCTCGGAGGTGGCCAGCATATATTTTACGAAGGCCCAGGCCGCCTCTTTGTTCTCGGACTGCTCCGGGATCACCAGGAAGGAGCCGCCCCAGTTGGTGGCGCCCATACCCGCCGGGAGAACCGTGGCTCCCCAGTGGCCCGCGCCGTCGGGATCAATGTCGGTCTTCAGAAAGCCGGAGAACCAGGAACCGGACGCCACGCTGACACAGGTACCTGCCGCATAGGCCGCGTAAGCCTCTGTGCTCCACATATCCACGTTCATATCCCAGCCATTCTCCCGGATGGTCAGGCAGGCCTCCAGGCACTCCAGATCTCCGTCTCTCTCCAGCTGAAGCTCCAGGTCCTCATTGTAGTAGTCCCGGTTGATGAACAGCCACTGATAGGGATATGCCGCCGACGGGAGGAACCATCTCTGTCCCGGAATGGATACCTTCTCCGCCACCTCCAGCACGCCGTCCCAGGTGCTCATCAGCTCCGCCACCTCGTCGGGATCTGTAGGAAGTCCCACCTCCTCAAATACATCGGTGCGGTAGTAGTACAGGGTGGGGCCCAGATCCCAGGGGAGGGCCACCAGACGGCTGCCGTCATCGGAAACTGCCTGATCCCATTTAAAGGCCACAAAATCGTCCTGAAGCTCCCCCGCTCCCAGATCGTACAGGTTCGCCAGCGCTGAGCTGTTTCTGTACTGAGCGATGTAGGCGCCCTCCACCATGGCCACGTCAGGAGCGCCGGAGTTCGCGGCCAGCGCCGTCTGCAAGGACTGATGATGGGCCGTGGTATCCGTGAATACCAGCTCCACCTCGATATCGGGATAAACCTCGTTGAAGCCTTCCAGGGCCGCCTTGAAGGCGTCGTCGCCGGAGGGCCAGCCTCCCACCTCGATGGTGCCGGAAATCGACGTGTCCTCCTCCGCGGAAGCCACTGCCGCCCCCGTCATCATGGATGCCGCCATGGTCAATACCAGCGCGCCAGATAACATCTTCTTCCATTCTCTTGTCTTCATATGTAACCTCCTTGTGAAAATTTTTATAAAATTCCCCGCGCGGATGGCAGGGTAATTTCCTCTTTTTCAAAGCGCCGCCCCACTATCTTCTGATATCCCGCACCGTATCCCCTTCCAGTATGCCGGTCCGTATTTCGGATACGTATTTGTATTTTTTGCCGTTGATCACATCCAGAAGTACCTCCACACATTTGCTGCCCTGCTTTCTGGGATTCATGGCCAGCGTAGTCAGGCTCTTATCTGAGTAGCGGCGGCAGTATACGCCGTCAAAGGCCGCCACGGACAAATCCTCCGGTATGCGGTACCCTAGCTTTCGCAGTCTTTTGCAAAATCCCAGGGCCATCTCGTCGTTGAAGCACAGCACCGCCGTGGCGTCTGTCTGTCTCTCATGAAAGATCTCCGCTCCCAGCTCTCCCTTCTCAAAGAAGTTTTCCGGGATTTGGATATCTCCCTTTTCCTCCGGGAAGTCCAGGACCCGCCGGTCCATCGAAAGGCTTCTGCTGTTGATTCCGAAATAATACTGTTTTATCTGGTCCCCCAGCTCATATTTCATGAAATCCTTCCACACCAGGATCCGGGGCTCGTCAGTGTCAAGATCATAGGTGGTGACCAGGGCGATCTTCTGATGCCCTCTGTCCCACAAATACTGGAGCATTTCCTCCGTTCCCTTCCACATATCGCAGTTCACCCTTGGCAGCGCCCTGGAGAAGGTCAGCTGTCTCCCGTAGCTGGCCACCACCGCCGGCAGATAATAATTTTTGCCCGCGCTCTCCAGATACATGGCGGCGATCACCTCATTGGGTAGTATGATCCCGTCTGTCATGATATTCCGGATGCTCCGAAAATCCAGCTTGCCGTTGACCACCATCATGTAGTCCTGCTTCTGGGCCGCCTCCAGCATCCCCTCATAGAGCTCGATGTTGAACGCGTTTTTTAAATCCTTGCAGTAAAACAAAATTTGTCTGGTCCTGCTGCTCATCAGGGACATGGCCACCGGGTTGGGATGATATCCCATCTCCTCCGCGATCTCCAGAATCCTTTTTCGCTTTTCGGCCTCCACATAGCCGCTGTTGTTCAAGGCCCGTGACACCACCGATACAGATACCTTCGCTTTTTCCGCAATATCTTTTCTGGTAATGATACGAATCGCTCCCTTCCAAAACAGCCCCCTACGGCGTGTTTGAACATTCATTTCCGCAAACCCGGAAGTACCTCCCGCGGGAAGCAATTTTCAAACATGCTCTCATTGTGACAATAATCGGCTGATACGATCGGCTTGAGAACGATATGCAGATTCATAATCTTGTATGTTTTCGCCTGGTATTATCCCCTTTCTTCCGTCGATATTCACGAAGAATCAGCGCTCTTATATGTGCTATTCTAATGATATGATGTGCTTTTATCAATTCTCAAATATCTGGTCACGCATCCACACAAAAAAAATACAATTCCATCTGACAATGCTCCAAAATTCTTCCGACGCTATACACAAAAAAGGAGCCCCGTCCTTCTGAAATTTATACATTTCAGAAAATACGGGCTCCTTTTTACGGAGGCGGGTGCTCTTCTGTTTTGGATGGGACAATTAAGACAGCTCCAGCACCATACATACTACCAAAAAAGCACCGGCCATTTCTGACTGATGCCCTATATCATATCTCAATCAATATCTTAATAAATCCAATGCCAGACCCCCTCCAAATGATGGTCTTCTCAACACATCTATCCGATCAGCACGTTTTGAGGTGAACGACAGTCTGTGATTTGCGGAAATCTATACAATTGTCACACGCCTTGCCTCAATATATCGGTCAATATCCTCAACAATGTAGTTTTCGCCAGTCGTGTGCAGAGCTTCAAAGCAGGCATAGATATAATCCCACACCCTGTATTTGCTGAACAGTTCGGATACCTGAATTCCAGTCAAACCTTTTGCGGATTTATACCGCTCTGTACAATAGACTAAAAAATTGCCTTCCCTGCTCATAATTAAGCCTCCTCCGGAAAAGTGAACGTACCCGTCTTTTTTTCTTCATCAAACATATTGAACAGCGTCAATGCGCTCAAATGCCACAGTTTTGTATCCTCCTGCTCCAGAAAGGAATAGACCTTGGAGCTGTAGAACTCCTTGGAGGCAGTTACTTCATCGCAAGGATAATTTTTCACGATCAGTTGGATCACCTGTGGAACAAGAAGCACGAGCATGGCTTCAAATTTCTTTTTTTCCATTATAGTTCTCCTTCCGGCACAATGCCAGCAAATTTTAGGTAGCTTAACGCCTTTCCAGATGTTAATACCAACTGGTTATACAGCTTTTTTGATTTTAAGAGCTTCCAAAGTCTGATCTCTTGTCAGCACACCGGCACTATAAAGCGTGAAGGTAGTATAAACATCATCATTGGCAACAGGACCATAAACTAGATCGTAGTCCTGACCAACATAGTTACCTGACCGATTTTCCGAAACAAAATCAAGCCATTCCGCACTCGGAGCATCAAAACGAAGAACAGAGCACTCCGCAAAGGCGACCCGTTCATCAAATTCATAGATGTTGACAATCTTCCCTCCCTTATGGCGCCGTCGGTACACTTTTTCCGCAAAAGCTACTGCCTGCGTCTTGTTGGTCGTGGTATAGAATCCAAATCCAAAATCCAGAAATCGGTTCTGGTGAATCAATCGCGGTTCTGAAACGACCACATTACTTCCGTGATATAAGATCATATGCTACCCTCCAATTCCTTCCCCGCAAGCTGCTGTTCCTCCTGCGACAATTCAATTTTATTATATGCGACATTTTCTTAAAAATCAACATATCCCGCCCAGCCTAAAACGTAATTCCTTCTATTCCGTCAATACCATTTTCTTCCACTTCCCCTGCAGGTACCGCAGCACGCAGACTCCTCCGGTGATCAGCCAGGTCAAGCCGGTGGTGCACCAGACGGCCCAGTAGCCCAGGGCGGGGATGGCGGACAGCGCCATGGAAAATCCGATCCGGCCGGCCACCTCCGCCAGGCCGCTGATGAAGGCAAACATGGAATCCCCGGCGCCGTTGAGCAGGCTGCGGGCCACGTAAATCATGCCAAGAGGAATGTAGAACAGGCTGGTGATGCGGATGGCCCTGCCTCCGATGGCGATCACCTCCCGGTCGTCCACAAAGAGGCGGATAAAATCGTTCCCCCACAGAAACATCATGGCGCACATGATCAGGCTGAACACCACCACCAGCAGGGACGCCCGGTGATAGCCCCTCTTCACCCGGTCCACATTCCCCGCTCCCAGATTTTGTCCGGTAAAGGTGGCTACCGCCTGTCCCAGGGAATTGTAGGGCTGCTGCACCAGCTGCTCAATGCGGCAGGTGGCGGTGAAGGCCGCGATCACATTCTCCCCGAAGCGGTTGATCACGCTCTGGAGCGCCACGCAGGAGAAGGCGATCAGGCTGCCCTGGGCGCCGAAGGGAATGCCCAGCCGCAGCATTTTTTTCAAAAGTCCCATGTCCGGCCGGAAGTTTTCCCTTGTCAGCCGGAAGTAGGGATTTTTCATCACCGCATAGGCGATACAGCTAAGGGCCGACAGGGCCTGGGCCAGGATGGTGGCGATGGCCACTCCCGCCACCCCCAGGTGGAGCGCCAGCACAAAAAACAGATCCCCGAACACATTGAGGACGCTGGCGATCACGAGGAAAATCAGGGGCGTGGCGGAATCCCCCAGCGCTCTCAGCATGGCGGCGATCCCGTTGTACAGCACCATGGCAAGGATGCCGCCGCAGGTGATTCTGGTGTAGAGCAGAGCGTCCGCAAAAATGGCCTCCGGCGTGTTGAGCAGTGTCAGGATTCCCCTGGACAGCAGAATCGCCGCCACGCTCACCAGCACTCCCATGGCAAAGAGAAGGTACACGGAGTTTCCGATGGAATCCTTCACCCGCTTCTCATTTTTCATACCGAAATACTGGGACATCAGCACGCCGGTGCCGGTGGCAAAGCCATTGCACAGGGAAAAATACAGGAAATTCAGGGAGGAGGTCATCCCCACCGCCGCCAACGCGTTCTTTCCCACGTAGTTTCCCACAATGACAGAGTCCACCATATTGTAAAACTGCTGAAAGATATTGCCCACCAGCATCGGCAGAGAAAACCTCACCAAAAGGGAGGTCTCATTTCCAACAGTCATATCACATACGTATTGTTTCGCCATATTCTCCACCTCGGTCCAAATATTATGACGTGTTTCATTCTATTCCTTTTTCTCTGAAAGTCAAGCGAAAAAGAAGGAGCCCCGGACTGCCGGACAGGTCCTGCCTGTCTCACAGCCCGGGGCTTCCCGCTCAGGGTAGTTTCATTTTTCTGATCCGGCTCTTTGGGGGCTATCCTTCCCGGCCCAGGATATCCTGCTCCAGCAGAAAGAGCGTCCCCTCCAGATCCCCTTCACACAGCTTCCGGTAGATATCCCCGTGGGAGGATTCCTCCACAGAATCCGCCATGCTGTTTTTTTCCCGCCACACCTTCTGGGCGTACACCCGCTTCTCCATTCCCATGCACTCCTTCAGGAAGCGGAGCAGCACCTTGTTCTCCGAGTAGGAGGCCAGCAGCATATGGAACTCCTCATTGTCCTCCCAGACCTGCCAGACATCCACGGCCTGTTTTTTCGCGGCCCGCTGAATCTGGCTGTGGATCACCTCCAGCTTCTCCCCGTCCAGCCTGGGAAAAGAGGCTCGCAGCGCTTCCTTCTCCAGCATGACTCTCATCTGCTTGATATCCCGGGAATCCTTCTCCTTCACCTGGATCACCATGTAGCCAAACCGGGGCACACTGATCAAAACCCCCTCGCTGCAAAGCTTGATCAGCGCCTCCCGCACCGGAGCCTTGCTGACTCCAAAGAGCTCCGTCAGCCGCTTTTCATTCAGGATCTGCTCCTCCTCCGAGGGATTCTTGATGATCATCTCCAGGATCTTGTCATGGACCTGATCCGTCAGCGACTCCTTTTTCTTCAACTGTGTAAAACCTGTCAACACCTCACCCATATTCACCTATTCCATTCTGTGTAATAATTCCAGAATATCCGCTCTGCCCATCCGGTAAAATGCCCCGCAGGTACCTTTGCCCCCGGCTGTGATCCGGTCGGCGATCTCCTCAAAGCGCTCGGTCCCGATCCCCGCCTCATGGAGGGAGAGGGGCAGTCCCGCCTCACCGATCAATCTCCGCAGCCTCCTTATGCCCTCCCTGGCCGTGTCAGCCGGATCCTCGAAATTCATTGGCACATTCCAGACACGCGCCGCATACTGGGCCAGCTTAGGCAGACACTCCTGCTTTTCGCACAGAAGCTCCATCCAGGCCGGCGTGGAAATGGCCAGCCCCGCTCCGTGCGCGATATCATAGAAGCCGCTGATCTCATGCTCCAAAACGTGATTAAACCAATCCTGCTCCCGCCCGCATCCGGTCATATCATTCTGCGCCCAGGTGCCGCAGAGCATGATCTCCGCCCGGGCGTCATAGTTCTCCGGCTCTCTCAGCACAATGGGGAGGTTGTGAATCACGGTGGCCAAAATTCCCTCCGTCACCCGATCCGTCATCTCCACATTTTTGGTATGGCTGAAATACCGCTCCATGGCATGGGACATCATGTCCATACAGCCGCAGGCCGTCTGGAAGGGCGGCAGGGTAAAGGTCAGCTCAGGATTCATAATAGAAAAAACAGGACGCATCAGAGGGGAACCGAAACCGGTCTTCATGGGAATCGTCTCATCTGAGACGATGCAGCTGTCGCTCTCCTCACTGCCGGCTGCCGGCAAGGTCAGGATATCCGCGACAGGGATTCGCCGGTCACCTGGCTTTACTTTAGACGAAATCAGATCCCAGACATCTCCTTCATAATATACACCAAAGGACATAGATTTGCAAGTATCGATCACACTGCCTCCCCCCACGGCCAGCAGGAAATCGATTCTGTCCTCCCGGCAGATCTCAATTCCCCTCCTCACCAGGGATACCCGGGGATTGGGCACCACTCCGGGCAGCTCCCGGAAATAAAGTCCCGCCTCCCTCAGCGCCTTCACCACCCGGTCATACAGGCCGCTTCTTTTGATGGAGCTGCCGCCGTACACCAGCAGCACTCTGGTGGCCCCATGCTTTTTCAGCTCCTCACCCACCCGAAGCTCCGTGTCCCTTCCAAAAATCATCTTTGTTCCGCACTGAAAATCGAAATTCTTCAATGTAATCCCATCCCTTCTGTCCTATCGTCATCTACAAGTATTTTTTCAGCAGCACATAATAGCATTTCGCCGCGTCCGCCACCGCCTGAACATAGGCGGATTCGTTATCTCCATGTACCCCTCTGCCCTGATGGGGAGCGGCATACATGGGCGAGAAGCGCAGCACCTCCCCGGTCAGCCCCAGAAAATGCTTGGAGTCCGTGCCGCCTCCCAGGATAAAGGGTACCACGGGAAGGCCGGGATACACCTCTCCTACACTGGCCTTCATCGCCCGGTAGCCGAAGCCGCCGGTACCGCTTTCCGGAGAAGCGTCATTGCCGCTGACCAATTGGCACTCCAGATCATACTCCCCGGCCAGCTCTGTCAGCGTTCGGGTCACCTCCGCCTCCCTCTCCGCGCCTGAGACACGGACGTTCGCGGTCAGCGCCACCTCCTTCGGCATCACATTGAAGGCGCTGCCGCCGCTGATCATGGTAAAGGCAATGGTGGCCCCCAGCATCCCCTTTGCCTCCGGGCAAAGTTCACAGAGCAACGGGTAATCAGGCCCCTGCTCCCCGGCGGCCCGAAGCAGCCTGCTCCTTCGCTCTCCCTTTGCCAGCGCCGCCATCTCTCTTAGCATGGCCCGGTTTCCCTCTCCCAGACTTCGCCGGAAGGGGTCCCCTTCCTCCACCCGGCAGACGAACCGGGCCAGCCGGGGGATGGCGGAATCCGCCGGCGGATTGGCCGCGTGGCCCCCAAAGGAGCGGGCGGTAAACCGGTACTCCAGGGAGCCCTTTTCCCCGATCCCAAACATGGCCGCCCGGCCGGAAATCAGCCCCATGAAGTCCTCACAGATGGTGCCTCCCTCATCAAAGACCGTCTCAAAACGGATCCCTCTGTCCATCAGGAGTCGGGCCGCCAGCTCCGTGGTCCCGCCTCCCACCTCCTCGTCACAGGAGAGGTAAAACCAGATATCCCGGCTGGGCCGCCAGCCCTCCCCCAGCAGCTGGTCCGCCGCGGACAGCAGCGCGCACTGGGGCCCCTTCATATCCTGGGACCCCCTGCCCCAGAGGCAGCCGTCTTTTATCTCCCCGGAAAAAGGGGAATACTCCCAGGCCGGAGAGTCAACGGCGGGCACCACATCCATATGCCCGGTAAACAGCACCGGAAGCCCGGGCTCCTCCTCCTGGAAGAAGGTCCCGACGCCCGGATCAGACTCTCTTTCCTTCCTCCCCGGAAGCCTCAGCAGCAGCGCCTCCCCCACAGGCAGCGCCTCCGCCGCCCCGAAAAGACGCCAAAACCTCTGGCGCAGATAATCCCGGTATTCTCCGATCCGGTACTTGTCCTCATTTTCCTTTCCGCTGACGGTGGGAATCCGCACCATGCCCGCCAGCGTTTCTCCAATCTGTTCAAACATCCGTCTCACTCCTTCATTCCGGACACCGCGATGCCCTCCACAAAGAATTCCTGCGCGAAGCAGTACAGCAGCAGCAGCGGCAAAATCGAAATCAGCGCTCCGGCCAGCGCCGGACCCGTCTCCCGCACTCCCTCTCCCACGAACATGGCAAGCCCCGCGGAGAGGGTCCGCATCTTCGTGGAGCTGGTCATCATCATGGGGTAGATCAGGTCATTCCAGTTGGAGGTCAGGCAAAAGATGAAAAAGGTGATGAAGGCCGGCTTGCACAGGGGAAACATGATTTTCCGGTAGATGCCAAACTCACTCATCCCGTCGATCCTGGCCGCCTCCTCCAGCTCTTTTGGCAATCCCATGAAAAAGGATCTCATGAAAAAGATTCCGTAGGCCGACGCCGCCCGGGGCAGAATCAGGCCCACATAGGTATTCAAAAGCTTCAGAAGATTCAGCTCCAGATAGAGGGGAATCATAATGATCTGGAAAGGGATCAGCATGGTCAGCAGCACAACGTTGAAAATGATCTCCCTTCCTTTAAACTCCAGCCTGGCAAAGGCGTAGCCCGCCAGAGAATCCAGAGTGGCGGAGCAGATGGACACTGCCCCGGCGAAGATCACCGTATTCTTGATGTAGCTGGCTAGGGGGATCCGGTCCCACACCTTGATGTAATTCTGGATGGTCCAGTTTTTGGGCCAGATGGTGGGCGGCCACTTGATAATGTCCTTCTGCACCTTAAAGGTACTCAGCACCAGCCACAGAAAGGGAAACAGGATCAGGAAAAGCACCGCCAGGCATACAATGACGCGGAGGATATTAAATTTGTTTATTTTTTTCTTCATATTCCCACCTCCCTACATATTTTTCGCGATCTTCCGTTCCATATATCCCTTAAAGAACAGAATAATAACAGCGATCACCAAAAACAGCTCAATACACAGCGCCGACGCGTACCCCAGCTCGTAGGGGACGGAAAAGCCCCGCTGATAAATATACTGAACCATGGTCTCCGTCTTGTACAGCGGCCCTCCCCCCGTAGTCACATACACCACATCAAACACCTGAAAGGCGCCGATAATGGTAGTCAACAGCGTGAAATTAATGGTGGGCAGCAGGTTGGGGATGGTGATGTAAAAAAACTGCTGGGTCTTGCTGGCGCCATCGATCTCCGAGGCCTCAAAGAGGGTGGGGGAAATATCATTGATGCCCGCCACTAAAATGATCAGCGTCTTTCCGAAGGCCTTCCAGACAGAAATAAAAATAATCACCGGCATGGCAAACCGCACGTCGCTGAAGAGAGCAATCGGTTCCCCCGTAAATTTGCTGATCAGGTAGGGAAGATACCCCACCGTAGAGTTCAGCAGCAGACTGAACAGAATTCCGATGGCTGTAAAGGAGCAGAGCACCGGAATGTAAAAAATGGACCGGCACAGCTTATTGAATCTGGTGGGCTTGTAGAGCCAGTATGCCAGAATCAGCGCCACCACCAGCTGAACCGGAACAGAAACCGCCGTGTAAAGGAAGGTATTTTTAAATGCGTTCCAAACTCTTTCATCCCTAAGCGACCTGCTGAAATTCTCCAGTCCCACAAACTCCGGCGCCGCCAGAAAAATGTCCAGGTCCGTGACACTGATAACAAAGGAAACGATCAGTGGAATGATCGTGAATACAAACAAAATGAAAATTGCCGGAAAAATAAACAAATATCCCACCCGGTCTTTCCTGGTCCATCTGCTGATCCAGCCTCCCGCCGGACTCTTTGTCTTCATAGCCCTGCCCCTTTCTTTTTTATCCTGCTCATCCTTCACCTGATAAAAAACGCTGCCGCACGAAACTGCAATAGCCAGTGCGGCAGCCCCATATCAAAGCTCTGTTTTACTTGTCAAGGATTCCCTGGATAACCGCGTTATACTTGTCCAGCGTCTCCTGAATGCCGGCGCCCGCGAAGATTTCCTCCATCGCCGGATAGAGAGCGTCTGTTCCGATCTGGCTTACCCCGTTCTGCTTGCACTCGATATGTCCGTAGGAAAGCGGAACAGACAAGGCGGAGGTCAGAGGATCATCCGCAAAATTCTCCTGGGCGGAGATCAGATATGCGGGAGTGCCGCACTCGGCCGTCCATTTGGTACAGATTTCCTCCGAGTTCCAGTAGTTGACGAACTTGTAAACCAGCTCCTTATGCTCCTCGGAGGTGGTTTTGGGGATGGAGAAGCCCACCGGGATCACAGCCGCGTCCGCCTCGATTCCTGTGCAGGCGGGAACCGCCTTTACACCAAAGTTAATCTCATTCTCCCGCAGTCCGTTGATGATCCAGGGGCCGTTGATGAACTGTGCCAGCTGTCCGCTGATGTAGGTATTGTCGTCCGTATCCTTAGGAGAACAGTCGTACAGAATCTTCAAGGTCTCAAACGCCGCCGCGTTTTCCTCTGAGTTGAACACAGCCTGAGTCTCATCCTCATTTACGTAGCCGCCGCCGTAGGCATACAGGGTATACTGTGCCGGCACATTGTTGTCCGTGGGAATGCAGAAGCCATACTGGTTCTTGCTCTTGTCGGTCAGAAGCTGGGCATACTCCAGGATCTGCTCAAAGGTCTCAGGCGGATTCTCCGGGTCCAGTCCCGCCGCCTCATAGAGGTCCTTGTCCCAGTAGAAATAGTGAGATACCATCTGCATCGGAATCCCCACACAGAGATCATCATAGTACAGCAGATTCTTTACGTTTTCGTCGAAGTCCGCCGCGTCCACCTCGTCCAGCTCGTAGAAGTCGCTGACATCCAGGAAGCTGCCTGCCGCCACATAGGGAGGATAATAGCCCGAGGAGCAGAGCACGAAATCCGGCGCCTCCCCCGCCGCGATGGCCGCCGGAAGCTTCTCGTTGAAGGTATCCCAGGGCATCACGTCCATCTCAATGGTGATGTTCCACTCGTTGGTCTCGTTGAACTGGTCCACGATGTCCTGCAGCACCTCTCCGTCCGTGCTGGTGAATCCGTTCCAGAAGGTCAGTGTGGTGGGCTCATACGTCTTCTCCTCCGCGGACGCGCCGCCCGCCGCCATCATGCTCATCGCCATGGCGGAGGTCATGCCCAGTGTTGCCATTTTCTTCCATTTTTTCTTGCCATTTTCTTCCATTTTTTCTTGCCATTCCTTTCTTTGATAGATTTTCGTTGCCTATATAAAAGAGCGTTTCACTCCTTCATATCTTTGATCCGGTATCTCTCCGGGGCAGGTTTTATATGCTCCTTGCGGCCTCCAGGATCCAGCGGATCCGCTCCCAGTCCAGCTTCGCGTCGATGGTGCAGTCGCCGCCCAGCATCAGCCCCCGCTTTCCGAAATCCAGGATCAGGTTTCTGGTGTACTCCTGCAGCTCCTCCTTCGTGCCGGTGTAGATGATGCCCTGCTGGGTATGCTCATCCCAGTGGGTCTCAAAGCCGCCAAGAGCCGTGCGGCCCTTCATGAAATACCGCCCCTCCTGGAGGCTGAGCCCCTCCACGAAGACGGCCCAGTTCACCGCCTTCACCGGGTAATCCTGCCAGATGGCCAGCTGATTGCGGTTGCCGGCCCAGCCGCACATGTGGAGGATGTTGTTGTCCGAGAAACGGTTGGCGTGCTCCAGCACGTAGAGATCGCTGGGAGTGATGATGGCCCGGTACTCCTCCGGCGCAAAGCGGTCATACTCGCCGCCCTGGACGCAGTAGTACACACCGTCGCAGCCTGCCTCTGTGATCAGCAGCTCCGCCAGCAGGGCGTTGGACTGGGCGATCACATCCAGAGCCGCCATCACCGCGTTTTTGTCTTCCCTTATGTAATCCATCACCTGGCTGTCGGAAATGCCGATCGCTTCCGCTCCGAACCGGAGGGAGGAGAAGGGGGCGAATACATTGTAGAAGACGCAGCGCTCCTGGCCGATCTCCTCCACGATGGCCCTGGCCCGCTCCACCTGCTCCCGGATGAAGGGGTGATCCTTTGTCAGAGGGATAAGAGTTCGCCAATCCTCTGTCTTCTTGATTTCAGGCAGGGGATAGGGGAAATATCCGTCGCACATGATTTTCACAAAATCCAGGTCAGTCTCCCGATAATAGTTCAGGTGGGCCCGGATATTGGCCTCTCCCAGGGCCTCCTTCCCTCCAAAATGAAACCAGAACCCACAGGGCACGTGGTCCACCTCTCTGCCGTTCATTGCGTTTAATACTCTTGTTCTCTTATCCATGTTGAACCTCCTTCTGTCTCTCTTTTTTGTTTTTCCATTTTTGATTTTTATTTTCTATTTTTTACTATTTTTTCTGCCTTTTCCTTTTTATTCTTTTATTTTCTGTCCTTCTCTGTTTTTGTCCTCGGTTCGCTTTTCCTGTGGTTTGCGCTGTCCGCCCTTATTTTTCCACCATCAGATCCAGTATGACCTGGTCGGCGTACGCCATGCCCCGGTTGCCAAGCTCTCCCAGGTTTTGGATCGTGTGCTCCACATCCAGGGCCACGATGCCGTCCAATTCCCCGGCCGCATGGTCCCGCAGGGCCAGCATGGCGCACTGGAAGGCACTGGACACCACGGAGGAAATTTTCAGAGCGCAGCCCGGCTTGGCTCCGTCGCAGATGATGCCGGATACGCAGGCGATCATATTGTTGACGGCATTTTTGATCTGCTTCAGTCCGCCGCCCTCCAGATACACCAGAGCGCAGCAGACTCCGATGGAGGATCCCATGCCGCAGCCGCAGAGGGGAGAAAGCTTTCCGATGAATTGCTTCACATGAATTGTCACCAGGCAGCTCAGGGCCAGCGCCCGGTACAGCCGCTCCGTGTCCGCCCCCCAGACCAGCACCGCTCCGATCACCGGCAGGGTGGCCGTGATCCCCTGGTTGCCGCTGCCGCAGACTGTCATCACCGGCAGGGTGCTCCCCGACATCCTGGCGTCCGCCGCCGCGGAAGCCAGGGCCACACCGTAGCCCGCCGCGTCCAGGCGCCCCGCCTCCGGGATTTCCGCGCCCGGCGTGCGGGATTTCAGGCCCTCGTAGATACTTTTTCCTACGGACAGGCCGTAGCTGCCCCGGAGGCCCTCCTGGGCGATGGCCCAGTTCATTCTCACGCATTCATCCAGAAACCGCAGCCTCCTCCAGTCCACCCGGCACACAAACCGGTAAATCTCTTCCACCGTCAGGCTTCCCTCCTGGCAGGCGGCGTTGGCCAGCTCCTCACAGCGGCTCTGATCGTAGATCAGCTTCTCCCCGTGCCGGATTTTCGTAATATTGGTATGGCTGTCCTCGATCACCACCAGGGAAAAATCATCCCTGGTCTGAAGAAGTACCTCGATGTACAGCTTCTTTTCCGTATCCGCCAGCGACACCTGGATGGAGGAAGCGGCGTATTCCCTGGCCCGGGCGGTCTGTTCCTCCGTGACACCCCGCAGTACCTCCAGGATCGCGTCGCTGTCCCCGCCGATGATTCCCATGGCCGCCGCCATAGCCAGCCCCACCTGATCGGTCCCCGGAATCCCCACGCCCATGGCGTTTTTTAAAATATTTCTGCTCACCTTCACCGAGGCCCGATCCGGTATCCTGCCCAGCTCCGCCCTGGCCCGGGCCGCCGCGTAGGCGATGGCCACCGGCTCCGTGCATCCCACAGCGGGGGCAAGCTCTCGTTTTAAAATACGAAGAAATTGTTCATCTGTCATCCTTATATCCTCTTATCAGTCATGCGTTCAATATTATTATTACTGATCATATCAGTGTTAATATTATTATACATGCCCGCTTCGAAAAATCAACACTTATTTTACAAAAATGAGCTTTTTTCCTATTTCGACAAATCTTCCCCTATGTTTTTGTCTATCTTTCACATAATTTTATTTTTTTCTGAAAATAGGAAATGCCGCCGTTCCTCCTGAATGTCAAAAAATAGAGCACATAGATTCAAGCCGAATTTCGGCCTTTCTATTATGCTCTAATGCTGTCACTGTATTTTGTTTTGATAACCGCCGCGGCACCGGCGGTATTCCCTAAATGTTTCGCACTTCGCCCTCCCCAAATGAGAATTTATAATTTTCGTGCCTTGATACAAAATGAAATCGGCATCATTTTCGCTTTTTGGGTTTTTATGTCAAGCTCTCCCACCGCATTCAGGGAATCACGATCGGTTTCTTCTACCAACCGTTCCACCATAAAGCCGGCCTTTGCCAGCGCGTTAATATATGTAGATATTTTTCTATTACATAAAATAATCTCACTGTCATGCACAGGCATTTTGAAATATGTTTCATCATAATAGCTTTTCGTTAAAACAAATTTATTGTCAACCAAGACATCCTTTCTTTCCTCGCATGACCATGATACACAATAGTGCAAGGTGTGATGCCAGCTGAAAATAAAAATACCGTCTTTCTTCAAATAGCTGGCTATTTTATCCAATGTGCCCTGCAGATCCGTCGTCCAGCCAATCCCATAGATCGAATAGACATAATCAAAGTATTCCTTCGGCACATCCAATTCATCTTCCATTTTCGCGCAGATCAGATTCGCCGAATAACCATTTTCCTTTAATAATTGAGCGGCATTCTCCAGCTGCTTCTGCGATAAATCAACGCCCTTCGGCTCGCCGCCAGATATCCTTCAGACACTTAATCCCTCTCTCACTCATCCCACAAAAAGAGTGCTGTGAGGCGGTCAGATTTCTTATTTGGTGGAAGAAACCACGCTCTAGGAACGCCTTCACAGCACCTTATCTTGTGCCATTCCCTTTACCGGATCCGTCCGGTTTTTTAATCCTGCTCCAAAATAGACAGGTATTCCTCAAACACATCCAGGGCCTGCCGCACCGGCTCCGGGGAGGACATGTCCACACCGCAGATTTTCAGCAGGTCAATGGGGTCCTGGGAGCTTCCGCCGCTCAGGAATTTTTTGTATTTTTCCAGGATGCCCGGCTCGCCCTTCAGGATCTTTGTGCTGATGGCGATGGCGGCGGAGAAGCCGGTGGCATACTGGTATACGTAGAAGGGTGTGTAGAAGTGCGGGATCCGCTCCCACTCACAGCCGATCTCCTGATCCACCACCATATCCGGTCCGAAGTACCGCTGGTTCAGCTCATAATACATCTGACACAGCAGCTCCGCCGTCAGCATTTCTCCCTGCTCCACCAGCCGGTGGGTCTCCATCTCAAACTCCGCGAACATGGTCTGGCGGTACAGCGTCCCCTTG
>CAZGRM010000040.1:0-20541 GCA_964528295.1 uncultured Lachnospiraceae bacterium | reverse complement strand
CTGGGAGATGGATTTATCCTCCTTGTCTGTGTGCTTTGTGATGTGCCGGTCCGTGAAGATGCTGCCCAGAGTGTGCTTCATCCAGTAACCGAAGTGGGAAATCTGGAATACCTTTGTCAGCACCGTCATCAAAATGCCGGTGCCCACCAGCAAAATCAGCATGGGGATCCCCCAGACAAAGTTATTTACCACGCCATTGATGTTTGTGATAATATCAACCATATTTTTTCAACCCTTTCTTTCCTAAATATATGACGCCGCGGACAATTTTCATGCCTGCCCTGCGTCTCTCTTTTTCCCTCCGCCATCAGGCCCTGCGCTTCTTTGGGCGTCAGCCTCTCATGAAGCGGCTCAGAAATTCCTTCGTCTTCATATTCTGAGGATTGCTGAAAATCCGGGAGGGCTCTCCCTCCTCCTCGATGACTCCGTCCGCCATGTACACCACATGGTTGGACACGTCCCTGGCGAAGGCCATCTCGTGGGTCACGATGATCATGGTCAGCCCCTCCTGGGCCAGCTGCTTCATGACATCCAACACTTCTCCCACCATCTGGGGATCCAGCGCCGAGGTGGGCTCATCGAACAGCAGCAGCTCCGGCTCCATGGCCAGGGCCCTGGCGATGGCCACCCGCTGCTTCTGGCCGCCGGAGAGCTGCCGGGGCTTCGCGTTGATGTAGGGAGCCATCCCCACCTTTTCCAGGAAAAAGAGGGCGCTCTTTCTGGCCGACTCCTTGTCCTTCTTCAGCACCTTTCTCTGACCGATCATGCAGTTTTTCAGCACCGTCATATTGTTAAACAGGTTAAAGCTCTGAAACACCATGCCCACCTTGGCCCGGTAGGCCGCCGCGTCGGTGTGGGCCGCCGCAATATTTTCCCCGTGATAGAGGATCTCCCCGGTGGTGGGCGTCTCCAGCAGATTCATGCACCGCAGCAGGGTGGATTTTCCGGATCCGGAGGAGCCGATGATACAGGTCACGTCCCCGGCGCACACGGAGAAATCGATGTCCCGCAGCACCACATTTTTTCCGAAGGCCTTGCTCAGATGATTTACCTTGATTACTTCACTGCTCATTCCTCTTCCTCCTTCTTCTCCTGATACTTCACCAGGCCGCTGGTGTGGGCCAGGGTATCGGTGGTGGCCAGGTCGTAGCTGTCGCTGCCGTCCATCCGCTTCTCCCAGTAGCGCAGGAGGCGGGAGCAGGCGAAGGTGAGCACGAAATAGATCGCCATACAGATGGTGAAGGATTCAAAGTAGGTGTACAGCGCTCCCGCCACGCCCTTTGCGGCGTAAAACAGCTCCACAATGCCGATGACGGAGAGGACGCAGGTATCCTTGATGTTGATAATCAGGTTGTTGCCGATCTGGGGCATGATATTTCGGAGCGCCTGGGGCAGAATCACGTACAGCATGGTCTGGAAATGAGTCATACCGATGGCCTTCGCTCCCTCTGTCTGGCCCGGATCGATGGAGAGGATCCCTCCCCGGACCGTCTCCGCCATATAGGCTCCCGTATTGATGGAGACAATGAAAAACGCGGCAAACCACATGGACATATTGATGTTGAATACGGCCGCGGAGCCGAAATAGATGAACATGGCCTGCACCATCATGGGCGTGCCGCGGAATACCTCCACGTAGACGCCCAGAATGAACCGGACGATCCGCAGAAGGAGCTTTTTTATCACATGATCATTTTTATTGATGGGAATTGTCTGGACGATACCGATGGCAAAGCCGATGATACATCCGATGAAGGTACTGATCAGAGCGATCACCATGGTGTTGACGGCGCCATTTACGTAGGAGGCCCCTCTGGTCTGTAAGATATAGGTTATCCTGCCTAAAAAATCCTGCGGCATATTTTTCTCCTCTCTCCCGCCCCGTAAGCAGCCCGGTATTCCGGCTTTTCTCTGCTTTGCGGCTGTAAAAGTGTGCTTTTCCCATGAGCACGCCTTTCTATATTACGAAAAAGGGGCTGTCTCAAACAGCCCCCCGCTCCCCTTTGAATTACTCTGCGTCAGAAAGCGGCTGAACAGAAATCGCCTCATTCATCATTTCCACATAATCCTCATTGGTCAGCTCGGCCAGCACGCCGTTGATGGCGTCCTTCAGCTCCGCGTTTCCCTTCTGGAGAGAAATGCCGATGTTGATCTCCTCGTCGGACACCTCAAAATCATCGTCCCCCTCGGAAAAATCCAGGAGCGTAAACTCGGGATAGGCCACGCAGGCCGCCAGTCCCGTGGGCTGGTCGGTCACCACGATGTCACACTTGTCCGCATCCAGGGCCACCAGCATGGCGGGCGCGGACTCCTGGGCCGGAAGGATATTGGCGTCCTCGATCTGAGGCAGGCAGGTGTCGTACCAGATGGTGTTGAGCTGGGAGGTGCAGGTGGCTCCCGCCAGATCCGCCACGCCCTTGGCGTCCGCGTACTCGCTGTCCGACTTGGTCAGGGTGATGATGGAGGCATAGTAGTAGGGATCCGTGAAATCAACCACCTCCATACGGGCGGAGGTGATGGACTGTCCCGCAATGACGCAGTCCACAGTACCGGATACCACCGCGGGTACCAGGGAATCCCAGTCCAGCTTCACAATCTCCAGATCATAGCCCAGCTTCTCGCAGATGAGCTTGGCCATCATGACATCGTAGCCATAGGCGTACTCGGTGCTGTCCGCGATGGGCACGGCCCCGTTCTCGTCGGTGGGCTGGGTCCAGTTGTAGGGAGCGTAGCCGCACTCCATGGCTACCTTCAGGGTTTTCGTCTCCTCCGCGAACGCGCTGCTTCCCACCGCAAGAAGCATGGCGGCCGCACAGGCGGCGCTGACTGCTGCTTTTCTACTCTTTTTCATAATCTTTCTCCTCTCTTCCGCCGCGGCCGCGGCGCTCTTTTTATAAAACAAAACGTCACGGGAAGGCAAAATACTTTCCCATAAAAAAGGACAAAGAAACCCCGGAAACCAGGAGCTCCTTTGTTCCTTATTGTTGACTAATATATCATATAACGGAATAAAATACAAAAGGAAATTCAAATTTCTACATTTTCATGTAAAGTCAGCGATGTAATACGTTAAAACTGTGCTTTTTTAACGAAAAAGAACGGCCTTTGTCCCCTTCACAGGAACTGGGCGAAGACGGAGGCTCCCACTACGGTCAAGAGTCCGGCCACCGCGATGGACAGGCTGCTCATGGCGCCCTCCACCTCTCCCATCTCCATGGCCCTGGCCGTGCCGATGGCGTGGGAGGCGCTGCCCAGGGCGATCCCCTTCGCGATGGGCTCCCGGATCTGAAACACGCGGCAGACCTGCTCACCGATCACATTGCCCAGGATCCCCGTCACGATAATCACCGCCACGGTGATGGTCACCATGCCCCCCAGCTCCTCCGATACGCCCATGCCGATGGCGGTGGTGATGGATTTGGGGAGAAGGGTCACATACTCCTCATGGCTGAAGCCAAAGAGCAGCGCCATGGCCAGAATGGAGATCAGGCTGGTGAGCACCCCGGAGATCAGCCCCGCCAGGATGGCCCTCGCGTTGTTTTTCAGCAGCTCCAGCTGCTCATAGAGGGGGATGGCCAGGCAGACCGTGGCGGGGGTGAGCAGATAGCTCAAAAGGCTGGCGCCCTGCTGATAGCTGTCATAGTCTATGTCAAAGACCAGCAAAATCACAATAACCAGAGCGATGGAGATCAGCAGCGGATTGCAGATCCCAAGCTTCAGCTTCTTTTTCAGCAGCATCCCCAGCTCATAGGCCAGGATGCTGACCATCACTCCGAAGAAGACGGAGCCGGTAAACAGTTCTTTCATTTTTCTCCTCCTCCCGGCCCTTGGCCCCTTGTTTCATCTCTGACTGATTTTGAGGGCTTCTTCCCAGATTCCAGGCGGATCACCAGCTGCGTGACCCTGCCGGACACGGCCATCACCAGGACCGTGGAGACAGCGGTCACCGCCAAAAGCTCCAAAATGATGGGGCTGATGGCGGTCCAGGATTCGATGAGGCCCACCGCCGCCGGAATGAACATCAGAGGCATAATCTCTATGAGAAATTTGGCCGTCTCCTTCACGGACTCCAGGGGAATGACCCGGAGGCAGAGGGCGGCCAGCATCAGCAGAAGGCCGTAGATGCTGGCGGGTATGGGAAGGGGAATCAGACTTTTCAGTACCTCTCCCAGAAAGGAAATTGCCAGGATGATGCCGAATTGTTTTACGTATTTCATTGTTTTCCTTCTTTCCTGCAAGAAGCAAAGCGCCCCCGGCCGGAGGCTCCCCGCATTTTTTGGCAGAGCAAGTGAAACGGGCAAGGTACCGCCGCCTTGCCCGCACTTGCGCTACATGCGTTCCGGTGCGGAGAAGCCCAGCAGATCGATGCTGGTCTCCAGCACCCTCCTGGTCAGCTCCAAAAGCTCGATGTAGCTCTGCTGCCGTTCCTGATCCTCCTCGGTCAGGATCTTGGTCTCGTGATAGAAGTGGTTGAAGGCATTGGCCAGGTCATAGATGAAGGAACAGATCTTGTGGGGAGCGGTCTCCTCGCAGGCCTGCTCGATGACACTGTTGAACTTCACCAGCTCCATCATCAGACTCTTCTCGCTCTCACCGGCCGGAGCCAGCAGATGGCCCTGGTCCACGGAGCCTCCGTTTGCCCGGTATTTGTTCAGGATGGACTTGATCCGCACAATGGTGTAGAGGATGTAGGGGCCGGTGTTGCCCTCGAAGGAGGTAAATTTATCCAGGTCAAAGATGTAATCCTTGGAGGCCTGGTTGGACAGGTCGCCGTACTTGATGGCGGAAAGGCCCACCAGCTTTGCCGTCTGTCTTGCCTCGGCCTCCTCCACCTCATGGTTGTCCGTGATCTTGCGGAACATTTCCTCCTCGATCTCCCTGATCAGCCGCTCCAGGCGCATCACGCCGCCCTCCCTGGTCTTGAAGGGCTTGCCGTCCCTGCCATTCATGGTGCCAAAGCCCAGGAATTTCAGCGCCGTATCCTCCTTCACCAGCTTCGTCCTGCGGGCGCAGCGGAAGACCTGGGTAAAATGCATCTCCTGACGCTTATCCACCACGTAAATGATCTCGTCCGGGTCATAATTTTTCATCCGGTCTATGATCGTGGCCAGATCGGTGGTGGTGTACAGGGCCGCCCCGTCGGATTTCAGGATCATGCAGGGCGGCACCTCCTTGGTGTCGGTCTCCTCCTTCACATCCACGATGAGAGCGCCCTGATCCAGGTAGGCGTATCCCTCCCTTTTCATGTACTCTGCCATGTCCGCTATGTAGGCCCCCGCGTCGGATTCCTTATTCCAAAGATCAAACTCCACGTTCAGATTTTGATAATTCCGCTTCAGATCGGTGACGGAGACGTTCATGATGTGCCGCCACAGGGCCTGGTATCCCCGGTCCCCCTCCTGCAGCTTCGCCGTGGCCGCCAGGGCCTCCTCCTTGTACGCCTCGTCCTCCTTGGACTTCGCGCTGGCGGTGGGGTAGATCTCCTCCAGCTCGGAGATGGTGAAGGGCGCCTCCTCCGGGTACTCTCCCTCATAGCTCTCGTCAAAGTAGACCAGCTCCGGCTGGCGGTGCTTCACCTCCGTGATGATCAGTCCCATCTGAAGGCCCCAGTCCCCCAAATGTACGTCTCCGATCACCGTATGTCCCACGTAACGGGCGATCCGCTTGATGCTCTCGCCGATGATGGCGGAGCGCAGATGGCCCACGTGGAGAGGCTTGGCCACGTTGGGTCCGCCATAGTCGATGATAATCCTTTTCGGCTCCGCCGCCTTTTCCACGGACAGCCGCTCGTCCGCCTGCATCCTTCCCAGGTAGTCCGCCAGGAAATCGCCGGATACCCGGATGTTGATGAACCCGGGGTTCACCGCGTTCACCTCCGAAAATGTGGCGCTGTCCTTCAGCCGGTCCACCACCTCCCGGGCGATCATGATCGGAGCCTTTTTATATTTTTTCGCCCCGGCCATCGCACCGTTGCACTGATACTCGCACAGGTCCGGACGGTTTGAGATTCCCGTCTTTCCGTAGGCCGCCTCGTAGCCGCAGGCCTCAAAGGCGTCCATGACCTCCTGACTGATCAGATCCAGAATTTTTTTCATATCTCTCACCCTTTTCCGCTGTAATGAAAGCTCCCGCCGTCCCGCGGGAAGCTATATGTTTTTCTTAAAATGCCGTAATAGTATAACACAGAAATTTCCCTGTCTACAATCCTTTTTTTATTTTCTGTGGTAGTAGGCCAAAACTTCTCCCAGAGTCACAGCGTTTTCCCTGTATTTCTCATTATTTTTGTAGAGATTTTCCAGATAGGGGCCGACGCGGCCCTGGGCTTTTTCGGAGATCTCCTCCAGAAGGAGGCCGCTTTTTTGGGCGGGATACAGAAGGAGGCTGGTGGCAAACTCCGGCTCCGCCTCCATCCACTCCAATAGCTCCGCCTCCAGAAGGGGATACCCGGCCAGGCTCTCGTCGACGATCACGGCCTTCACATGGCTGTAGTCCACGTACTGGCCGGTGTATTCCAGCAGCTGGTCCCAGACGCCGGACAGGCTGGAGGCTCTGAAGACGGTCAGGTTTTCTCCGACGGACACCGCCGGCGCCCGGGCCTCCTCCCCTTTCCACTCGGCTTTTGTTTCCTCCTCCGCCTCGGTCTCCGACTCCTTTTCCTCACCGTTCTCCCCCGGCTCCTGCTTGCTGCCGGGGCCGCTGCCCTCGTTCCAGGCGTAGGTCACGCACAGTGCGTCATTCTCCATCCGAATCTCCAGGGCCATGGGAAACAGGCGCTCCTCCAGCTCCCTGGCGGTACAGCCGGAGAGAAGAAGGCAGACCGCCGCCCCCAGCAGGGTCAAGGGCAGCCCTCTCCCCTTTTTCCGAAAAAACATAATAAGATAGAGGAAAACCACCAGGGGCAGCAGGAAATACAGATTCAGGCCCCGGTAATAACACAGAGCGCAGGTCCCGTCTAAAAATCCGGCGGCGGCAAACCAGGCGATCATCAGGGAAAAAAGCCAGGGGAAGTCACAGGCCCTCAGACGATTTTTCTCCGCCCCGGCGCCCCTGCGCTCCTCTCCTCCGCTTTCTGCGGCAAACCAGTATTCCTCCCGGTTTTCCCTCCATTTTTCTCTTTCTCCGAAGAGCCTGGCGCAGATCACCCGCATGTACCAGAAGGCGCCGGCCACGGAGGCGGTCAGGCTGAACAAAAGCAGGACCAGAAACAGCACCTCCCACCGGCGGAAAAATCCTCCGGGGATGGTGACATTGCTCATGACCCGGACGGCGGGGAAGGTCAGGCTGGCCATGGTATTTTTTCCGTAGGAGGCCACCGTCACCGCCGTCAGGCACCCTGCCGTCACCACAGCGCCGCAGATCCCCCGCCTCACGGCCCGGGGCACCCTGCCGCCTTCTCCTTGCCCCTCCGCCTTCTTTTCTTCCTCTCCGCTGATCTGTCCCGCCTCCGTCCCGGCGGCCTGACTGCGGCGGCTTCCGGCGGCGGCCTCGTATTCTGAGGTCGCTCCCGCCCCGGTTAAAAGGGGCAGAAAGACGCTGCCAAGGCAGGCAAAGACGTCGTAGGCGCCGGAGGCCAGATGGTCTGACAGGAGCATGCGGGTTTCTTCATATTGATAAGCGTCCATACCGAAGGCGGAGGCAAAGACCAGAAGGACCGCCAGCCAGCCCACCACCGGCCCGGCCACCTCACAGAAGCGCCCCCGGACTTCGATTCCCTGGCAGCAGAGATAGACCCCCGCCGCAAACAGGGGAATCACCAGTATGGGTACCGGCACCTCCGGCAGCAGGTAGGCGCGCGCCGCCTCGGCCCCCAGATTCAGGAAAACGGCTCCTGAGGCGAGAAAATAGAGAAAACCCGCCGCATGGACCAGAACGCCCAGGGGGCGGCAGGTGGCCTCCCGGACGCAGGTGAAGAAATCCCTTCCGCCGCTCCACCGCACCACCAGCGCGGAAAACCACAGGGAAACCATCAGCCCCGCCGCCACGCAGACAATCACACTGCCCAGACGCTTTCCCTCCAGATAGACCGGGAGCATCAGACACAGCTTCGCCAGAGCCTCCATCCATACGATGTATTTTATCTGGCGTGAGGAAATCCTATCATTCTTTGAAAACATCACATTCCCCTCTCTCCTTATTTGGCGCATACCGCCGTCTCGCGCCGGGTCTGGTGTATACGGGACGGTGGGTGAGTTTCTGAAGCGGAGCCCTGAGGACGCCGTCCCCCGCGGGCCGGATCCCATCCATGGAGGTGGCCGCGAAGGGCATCAGGTAGGGAATTCCAAAGCTTCTGAGCCCGCACAGATGAATCAAAAGGAGGATCCAGCCAAAGGCGAAGCCGTAGATACCCAGGAAGCCGCAGAGCAGAATCATCCCGTATTTCAGCAGCCGGAACGCTTCCGACAGCTCCTCATTGGGAATGGAGAAGGAGCCAAGAGCGGTCAGGGCGGTGACGATCACCACGATGGGGCTTAAAAGGTTGGCGCTCACCGCCGCCTGGCCGATGATCAGCCCGCCCACGATGCCAATGGTGTTTCCGATGGGGCCCGGCATCCGAAGGCCCGCCTCCCGCAGCAGCTCAAAGGCCAGCTCCAGAAACAGGACCTCCGCGATTCCCGGGAAGGGCACCCCCGCCCGGGCCTCCGCCAGAGACAGGGACAGGGCGGTGGGAAGAAGCTGGGGATGAAAGCCTGTCACCGCCAGGTAAAGGCCGGGGAGGGAAAAGGCCAGGGCCAGGGCTCCGTACCGGACGCACCGCAGCAGAGAGGCGATCTCAAAGTTTCCGTAGTAATCATCCTCCGCCTGGAGCAGGCTGTTTAGCGTGGTGGGCAGCAGAAGGGCCACCGGCGAATTGTCGGAGAGCAGCACGATCCGCCCCTCCAGCACCGCGGCCGCCGCCCGGTCCGGCCGCTCCGTGGACTGAAACCGGGGAAAGGGAGACCAGGTAAACCGCCCGGACAATTGCTCCAGGATGCCGCTGTCCGGGATGGCGTCGATGGAAAAGGACCGAAGCTCCCTTTTCACCTCCGCCAGTACCCTCTTCCTCACCAGCGTCTCCTCGTAGACCAGCGCGGTCACCGTATGAGAGCGGACTCCCAGGAAATTTTCCTCCACCTTCAGATTGGTGGAGCGGATTCTTTTGCGGATCAGGGCGGTGTTCAGCTTTGCCGACTCGCTGAACGCCTCCCGGGAGCCCCTGAGCACCTTCTCCGACTCCGCCTTGGCCACGCCCAGACCGGGATACCCTTTGCTGCCGATTTTCAGCGCCTTCCCGTAGCCGTCCAGGAAAAACAGGGCGTTGCCCGCCAGCATGGCCGCCATCCCATCCTCCAGATGACCGAACTCTGTCACATCGGAGATTCCCAGCCCGTTTTTCTCCATGACCTCCTTAAGGCTCGCCCCCTCCATCTCCCACAGATGATTCAGCAGCTTGCCCAGCACCGAGTCCTCCAGCATCATATTGGAGACCGCCGTCTCGATATACACGATCAGGCACTCCACCGCCGGATGACCCAGCGCCATACTCCGCAGAATAATATCGTCACAGTGACCGCACAGGCGCTGTACCGCCTGCCGGTTCTCTTCTATGTGTATTGAAATCTCCGTCACTTCCGCACCGCCTTTCCCACCGTCAAAAAAAGGGACATTCCCACCGGAATATCCCTTAGTATAGCCATTACGCCTTTCTCTTATTCTTTTTTCCCCAATTCCTCGATGATATGCTCCTTCTGCTGCCGGATATGCTGGCAGGTCACTTCCACGGCCAGGCTCTCGTCATGCTCCTCCAGCCCCCGGACAATCTCCTCATGCTCCTTCACCAGGATCTCATAGGAGCGCTTATCCTTCAGATATTCCATCCGGTAGCGGTACATCTGCTCTCTCAGATTATTCAAAATCTGGATCAGACGCTTGTTTCCGGTGCATTCATAGATGGCGTCGTGAAACTCCTCGTCGGCCTGGGCGCAGGCTGACACATCCCCGCCCAGCAGCGCCTTTTTAAATTCCTCCGAGCACCGCTTTACCTCCTCCAGCTGCTTGGGGGTGATCTGGCCGCAGGCCTTCTTCACCGCCAGCTCCTCCAGGGCCATCCGCACCTCCAGCACATCCTCCAGGTCGGAGACGGTAATCTCCGCCACCACCGCCCCCTTCCGGGGAATCATCAGCACCAGCCCCTCCAGCTCCAGCTTTCGGATCGCCTCCCGCACCGGGGTCCTGCTCACCCCCAGCTTCTGGGCCAGATGGATTTCCATGAGCCGCTCTCCCGGCTTCAGCTCCCCCCTCAGGATGGCCTGCCGCAGCGTCTCAAACACCACATCCCGCAGCGGCAGATATTCATTCATTTGTAACTGAAACGTCTCTACCATATTTTCCTCCGCATCCGCTTCCCCCGCCCCGCCGCCATCCAAAGGACCGCGCTCTGCCGGGGCGTTTCGCGCCTGTATCTCTTATCCCTGTATTCCCTCTGTACCGCTCATGCCGCGGCGGCTCCGTCATTTACCGCTCCCCGGCCCGGTTGAAGAACCGGGTCAGGAATACCTCCTTGGCCTGGCTGCCCTTTGTCAGGCGCCCCCAGGCCGCCCTTGCCTTCTTTTTGTCGTCAAAAAGTCCGAAGACCGTGGGGCCGCTGCCGCTCATCATGGCGTTTACCGCGCCGCAGTCCATCATGACCGCCTTGATCTCCCGAATCACAGGAAAGGCGGGGATGGTCACCGTCTCCAGCACATTTCCCATTTTCTCCGCCATCCCGTACAGGTCCCCCCGCCGGATGGCCTCCACCTGGCCGTCGATGTCAGGATGGTCCCGCAGCTCCCCGGCCCGGAGATTTCCGTATACAAATCCGGTGGATACCCGCACCTTGGGCTTCGCCAGCACCACCCAGGCCCCGGGAGCCTTGGGGAGGGGCGTCAGCCGGTCCCCGATCCCCTCCGCCAGGGCCGTCCCCCGCAGAAGGCAGTAGGGGATATCCGCTCCCAGCTTCACTCCCCGCTTTTGCAGCTCCTCCAGATCAAGCCCCAGGTCAAAGAGCCGGTTCACACCCACCAGCACCGCGGCGCCGTCGGAGCTGCCGCCGGCCAGCCCGGCCGCCACAGGGATGTGCTTCTCCAGCTCAATGGAAAGCCCCTCCCTCACCTGAAATTCCTCCATCAGAAGCTTCGCCGCCCGGTACGCCAGATTTCCCTCATCCGCCGGCAGGGAGGAAAGATCCGTCTCCAGCCGGATACCCGGGCGCTCCGTCACCCTCAGGCGGATCCTGTCGTACACCTCCACGCTCTGCATCACCATTCTGAGATCATGGTAGCCGTCCTCCCGCTTTCGCAGCACATCCAGCCCCAGATTCACCTTTGCCATCGCTCTCAGCTTTAATTCTCTCATTTGTCTTCCTCACACACCTTTTGTATCAATCCCAACGCATGTATTTCCATGCACTTTGTATACAATTATTGTATCCGTCTCCTGCGGTTCTGTCAATCGGAGGAGGGGCAGAATTTTATTTTTATAAAAACTGCTGTACTTTTCCCTCTAAATTCCATCCGTTTTTCACCATCCCACTCATACAAACTGGCCGCTGACGCTCTTCATCAGGATCAACCGGTCCCCTCTCCTGACCTGCTCCGACTCCAGGCCGTTCATCTCCATGATCTGGGCCGGGGTCAGGTAGTAGGCTCTGGCGATATCCCAGAGGGAATCCCCCTCCTGGACGATGTACCCGGTGATCCCCGGCACCTCCTCCAGCCGTTCCAGCTCATAGTCCTTTTCCCGGATTTCACGGATACATCTCTGCTTCCTCGGCCGCGTCACAAACAGATTCAGACCCGCCGTCACCTTCACCTCGATCTCCTCGCTGTCCGCCATGGTGGCGGAGAGCTGTTCCATGGCGGCGGTGAGGCGGAAGCGGCACTGGGAATCCACCTCCGGCACCTCCGCCATATGGGTGAAGGGCACCGTGCCCTCCAGCATGGCGAAGGGCATGGCGTCGTCGGAGGAAATATAGAGGATGGACACCGGCACCGCCCCCTCAATCAAAATGCCGCCCTCCACGATCCGGGCGCTGTCCACCTTGATGCTGCCGTTGCTGTGACAGATCTGCAGGATTCTGGGCTTGGCGCCCTGGATCCGGATCTTGCCGGAGGCCTTGCACTTGGACTCGTTGCGCATCACCAGGCTCTCGTAGATCTCCTCGCTGGTGGTCAGCTCCAGATCCTTTTCCGGTGAGAAAATGTCCTCCAGGATCTCCGCCTCCTCATTTCCGTAGAGCCGTATGGAGAGCTCCAGCACTCCCTCCAGATGGAATACCCTCGTCTCCCCGTCGCCGTCCTCCCTGGCCGTAAGCTCCGCCTGGGAAAGGGAGAGCTCCAGATCCGGGATCAGCTCCGGAGCGCACCCGGCGCAGTCCACCTCCCCCTCAAAGGGGATCAGCTGCTCCATCCACTGGCTGCTCCCCGCCTCATCCATGGCCCGGTACAGTACAAAGAGAAACAGCTTCCCCGCGACAGAGAGCTTCCCCTCCTTCTGCTGCGCGCGGCAGCTCCTCAGCTGGATATTCTCCCAGAGAATTTCCCCGATATCCGGCTTGTTTGAGGGCAGCTGCACCTCCTCCCGCAGGCGAAGAATGTCCTTTTTCTGCACCTCCAGCTGCATCAGCTCCAGCTTTTTGCGCCGCTGGCACAGCTGGATGGCGGTCTGTACCTCCACCCCCGCCGCCATGTCGTAGATCTCCTCCACGGAGGCGTCGAAGCTCAATAAGCTGCGGATGGCCAGCTTTCTGGAATTGATCAGCGCCACATTCAGGTCCTCCGTCTCGTACCGGATCCTCACATTGTCCCCCGGCTCCAGGCCCTCCATGGCGATGGCCTCGTCGAAGGGCAGCTTCGCGTCCAGCCGGTGGAGCTGCCGCTCCTTCGTATCGTCCATGTAGAGGATGCTCACCTCCATAAAGCCGTCCACGTAGAGCTTTCCCGCCTCGGTCCTGGTGTTTTCCAGCGTGACCCGCTCCCGGCTCTGGATAATCATCTCCACATCCGGCCGGGCGTCCGGCACATTCAGATCCTCATCCAGTGTAATCTGCGTCCCCGCCTGCTTTGCCTGGCGGCACATATGTATATTTTTCATCAACAGCTCCATAAAATCAACCACCTTTCCCCTGTTCAAAGCTTTCCCCGCGTCGCGCCTGCTTTCCGGTCCCTCTCCCTCACCGGATCTCCACCTCTTTGTCCCGGGCCTCCATCTTCAGCACCAGACAGGGGTAGGAGGGATCCCTGGACAAATTGTCCTGGTTTGAGGGTCCCGTCAGCCTGGTATCCAGGTAGATTCCCGCCTCGTCCTCCGTACATTCCACCACCGAGATATTGTAGCCCCCCGTTTTCTGCTCCCCGTAGCCCCGGATCAGGTACAGCTCCTCCCCGTCCAGGTAGGTCATCCGTATCTCATCCTTCTTATTTTTCTCAATGATCTGCCGCAGCTCCTGGGGCAGCTTCTCCTGCTCCACCACCGTAAAATCGATCTCCCGGCGCTCCCCCTGCCGCTGCTCCTCCCGGGAGCACCCGCACAGGCACAGCACCGCCGCCAGCGCCAGCAACCATCCTCTGATCCCTCTCACATCCACACCTGCCCAGCACTTTCTATTAAACATATTTCGGGAAAGGCCAAAATATACCTGAATTTCCAGTTGTCATCCCCGCCGCAATTCGGTATAATAATTTTTGTGCTTTTATCACTATAAATAATTAAGGAGATACATATGAATACAAAACTTGCACAAACGGAACCGGAATCTGTCATTGTAAAGGAGACACCTGTCCGGCTGTCGGGAATTCTGGTACATCCCACCTCCTTCCCCTCGCCCTACGGCATCGGTGACCTGGGCCCCGGCGCCTATGATTTTATCGACTTTCTGAAGGCCTCCGGCCAGCATCTGTGGCAGGTGCTTCCCCTGGGTCCCACCGGCTTCGGCGACTCCCCCTACCAGGGCTTTTCCGCCTTTGCCGGACAGCCGCTGATCATCAGCCCCGACAAGCTGATAGAGATGAAGCTGCTGACGAGAGAGGATCTGCAGGGCATGCCCCAGTGGGATCCCCGCCGGGTGGATTACGGCCCCGCCATCCAGTTTAAAACGGGACTTCTAAAAAAGGCCTTCCAGGCCTTCGCCCACACGCCGGACAAGACTCTGCTGGAAGAGTTTGAGCTGTTTTGCCAGGAGGAGAAGGACTGGCTGGATGACTACGCCCTCTTTATGGCATGTAAGGATCTCCACGAGGGCCGCCGCTGGCTGGAGTGGGAGAAGGATCTCATGATGCCCACGGAGGAGACGAAAAAAGAATACCGCAAGAAGCTGGCGGACAGCATCAGCTACTACAGCTTCGTCCAGTTCATTTTCCAGAAGCAGTGGCTGGAGCTGCGGGACTATGCCCACGAAAAGGATGTGGAGATCATTGGGGACATTCCGATTTTCGTCTCCCTGGACAGCGCCGACGTCTGGGCCGACAAAAAGCAGTTCCAGCTGGATACCAAGGGCTACCCCACCAGTGTGGCCGGAGTGCCGCCGGACTATTTCAGCGCCACCGGACAGCTCTGGGGCAATCCGCTCTACGACTGGGATTACCACAAGGAGACGGGGTACGCGTGGTGGATCAAGCGGATCCGGCGCCAGCTCACCCTCACCGACTATCTGCGGATCGACCATTTCCGGGGCTTTGAGGCCTACTGGTCCGTGCCCGCCGGGGAGGAGACCGCCATCAACGGAAAATGGGTGAAGGGTCCCTGCGAGGATCTGTTTCACGCCATCGAGAAGGCTCTGGGGGACAACCTGCCGATTTTCGCCGAGGATCTGGGCATCATCACGCCGGAGGTGGAGCATCTGAGAGATTCCCTGGGCTTCCCCGGCATGAAGGTGCTGCAATTTGGCTTCGGGGATATGAACGATACCAATTACGTGCCCCACTTTTACACCAGCCCCAACTGCATCTGCTACACCGGAACCCACGACAACGATACCACCATGGGCTGGTACGCCTCCCAGCCGGAGGTCATCCGGGACCGGGTGCGCCGCTACGGAAATACCAGCGGGGACTATGTGAGCCTGGATTTCATCCGGTTCTGCATGGGCTCCATCGCCAAGTACGCCATCTTCCCCATCCAGGACCTCTTCGTCATGGGCAGTGACGCCAGAATGAACACTCCGGGAGTGGCCGCCGCCAACTGGGCCTTCCGGTATGTGAAGGAGGATCTCAGCGAAGACCGGAAGCAGTGGCTGCTGTCCACCACCACCCTCTTTGGCAGAGGCAGAAGAGAAGAAAAATAAGACAACATCACCGGAAAGGAAGAGCCTTTTATGATTCGATTGATACTGGTCGCAGTATTTCTTGTTACCTTCCTGATTCTGTCCATCCCCATCTTTCTGGTGGAATGGATCATCGGGAAATTCAACCCCGGCCTTCGGGATATCAGCTCTCTGCGCATCGTGCAGTGGGCCTTCAAGGTGGTCATCTTCCTCTCCGGGGTGAAGCTGACCGTCATCGGGGAGGAAAACGTGCCCAAAGACACCGCCGTCCTGTACATCGGCAATCACCGCAGCTATTTTGATGTGGTGATGACCTACGCCAGATGCCCGGGGCTCACCGGCTATGTGGCGAAAAAGGAGATGCTGAAGATACCGCTGCTGTCCCGGTGGATGAAGATTCTCCACTGCCTGTTTCTGGACCGCTCCGACATCAAGCAGGGATTGAAAACTATCCTCACCGCCATTGACCTGGTAAAAAACGGCGTCTCCATCACGATTTTCCCGGAGGGCACCAGAAACTCGGGCCCCTCGGAGCTGGAGCTGCTGCCCTTCCACGAGGGCTCCTTCAAAATCGCCACCAAGACAGGCTGCCCCATCATCCCCATGAGCATCACCAACTCCTCCTCCATCTTCGAGGACCACATCCCCTGGATCCGCGGATCCCGGGTGACCATCGAGTACGGAAAGCCCATCTACCCCGGCGAGCTGTCCAGGGAGGAGCAGAAATTTATCGGGAAATACGTCAGAGATGTGATTCAGGAAACTCTCGTAAAAAATTCCACCGGCCTTGCGAGTCAGGGCAAAGGTGTTTGATCATTTGCCTCTTGCAGAACATATGTTTTCCATGCTATACTGTAGCCAGCTTTGAACACGCAGGGGAAGCATGAGGTGGAATATGGTTGAGTTGACGAAGGAGCAGGCAAGACAATTTTTGCTTTTGAAGCAGGGGCTGCTGGAGGATTACCGGTTTGTCGGGAAGGAGGGTGCGCTGGATTTTGTCCGCCAGGCGGGCTGCGTCCAGTTTGACCCGGTGGACGCCTGCGGAAAGAACGCGGAGCTGACGCTCCAGTCCAGAGTGAAGGGCTTCACCAAGCAGACACTCTTTGAGCTGCTGTATGAGGACCGGAGGCTGGTGGACTACCCGGATAAGAATCTCTCCATCTTCCCCGCGGAGGACTGGCCCTATTTCGCCCGGTACCGCCAGGCGGCGCTGGAGGGCGGCAGACAGTTCCCGGAGCTTTCCCTTCTCTCGGAGCAGGCCCGGGATTATATCCGCCGTCATGGCCCGGTCAGCTCCGACGAGCTGCCCATTGAGGGGGATATCTACTGGCACTCCTCCATCCACTGGAGCGGAAACTGGGGCGGGAAGTCCGCCGCCGCCCGGTCGGTGCTGGAGCAGCTCTACTCCACCGGGGAATTGGTGATCCATCACAAGAAGGGCGCCAGAAAATACTACGATCTGGCCTCCCGCCATCTCCCCGACGCCCTCCTTCATGCCCCCGATCCGCTGCCCGACGAGTTTTCCCACAAAAAATGGCGGATCCTGCGGCGCATCGGCGGCGTGGGGCTTTTGTGGAACCGGCCCTCCGACGCCTGGCTGAATATCTGGGGGCTGAGTGCCGGGGACCGGACCCGGGCCTTCGGGGAGCTGCTGGAGGAGGGCCGATTGACGGAGGCGGCGGTGGAGGGGATAAAGCCTGTCCTGTACTTCCGCAGTGAGGATCAGGAATTGCTGGACCGGGTGCTTTCCGGCGAGTCCTTCCGTCCCCGCTGTGAGCTTCTGGCTCCTCTGGACTGCATGATGTGGGACCGGAAGCTGATCCGTGCCCTCTTTGACTTCGATTATACCTGGGAGATTTACACTCCGGCGGCCAAGCGCAAGTACGGCTTTTACGTGCTCCCTCTGCTCTGCGGGAGCCGCTTTGCGGGCCGTCTGGAGGCCGTGGCTGATCAGAAATCCGGCGTGCTGACCGTGAAAAACATCTGGTATGAGGATGGGGTGCGCCGGACGAAAAAGCTTCAGGGGGCGGTGGAGAGCCGGGTGAAGCGATTTGCCCGCTTCAATCTCTGCCGGGAGATTCAGTTTCCGAATCCGTAGATGAAAGACAAAGGGCAGAGCCTTTTTTCCGGCTCTGCCCTTTGTCTTTTTAGTCTAAAGAAATACGCTCCAGTTCCTCCTCCACCTGCTTTCGCACCTCCCGGAAGGGCCGCACCGGCGGCTGGTCCGGCCCGTGGGGGCCGATGTGCTTTTCCATCCAGGCCAGGTTGTACCAGCGGCGGAATTTGTAGCCGCACTGATGGAATTCTCCCACCATCCGGTACTGGAAGCGCTCATGGAAGCGGAGGCTGTCCCTGGTCAGGAACTCGTCCTCCGTCTCCGGGCAGGCGATGCTGGCGTTCATATTCCGAACGCCCTGGAGGATCAGGATGTTTTCCAGGGTATGATACAGCAGCCGGCCGATTCCCCGGCCCCTCTGGTCCATTCGGATATAGATGGAGGTCTCCACCGCCCAGCCGCAGGCGGCCCGCTTGTGGAAGGCCGCCGCGTAGGCGTAGCCCAGCAGCCGGCCATCCTCCCCCTCCGCCGCCAGATAGGGGTACCGCTCCAGCACCCGGGCGATGCGCCCGGCAAATTCCTCCGCCGTGGGCACCTCGTACTCAAAGGTCACCGCCGTCCGCTCCACATAGGGCCGGTAAATTTCCAGAAGCTCCGCCCCATCCTCCGGCGCGGCGATCCGCACCCGCACATTCTCCGGGGCGCTTTTCGTTTTCTTGCGTTCCATGGGGACAGCCATTCCGCTTTCCGCCTCGGCTGCCATTCTGTTGTCTTCTCTATTTTCCATACCGCTCTCCCCGGCGTTTTTCGCGCCGCTCAATCCTCCAGGCGGAATTCCGCTCCGCCCTCTGCGGCGCTGCTGTTTCCGATCCACAGGTGGAATTTGCCGGGCTCGCTGCCGAAGGTGCCGTCCGCCCGGGTGAAGCGCAGCATGGGCTCCTGGATGGAGAATTCCACCCGTCTCTCCTCCCCCGGCTCCAGGGTCACCCGCTCAAAGCCCTTCAGCTCCTTCACCGGGCGGACCACGCTGGCCGCGATGTCCCGGATATAGAGCTGAACCACCTCAGTCCCGGCGCAGGTCCCCACATTTTTCACCGTCACCCCGGCGGTGATTCCATCCCGGTCCGTGACGCTCTCCCGGCTCAGCTCCACCGGGGAGATCTCAAATTCCGTATAGCTCAGTCCAAAGCCGAAGGGATACAGGGGCGTATTGGGAATGTCCAGGTATCTGGAGCGGAAGTGGTCCCGGGGGTCCAGCCGCTCCGGCCGTCCCGTGGAATACTCATTGTAGTGGACCGGCACCTGTCCCACACAGTAGGGGAAGCTCATGGGCAGCTTGCCGGAGGGATTTACCCGGCCCGTCAGCACATCCATCACGCCGCGGCCGCCCTCTGTGCCCGGCAGCCAGGCCACCAGCACGGCCTTCGCCAGCCGGCTCACCTCCCGCAGATCCAAAGGCCTTCCGCAAAACAGCACCACCACAAGGTTTTCATTCACCTCGGCCACCCTGCGCAGCAGCCTCATCTGAATCTCCGGCAGGTCCAGCATGGCCCGGCTGGCGGCCTCGCCGCTTTGCTGATACCACTCACCCAGAGGCAGCACTACCAGCTCCGCCTGTCTGGCGACCTCCACCGCCTCCGCGATCATGGCCTCCGCTTCCGCCATGGTGTGCTCTCCCAGGATCTCCTTCCCCACGCCATCCTGTCCCGGCGTCAGCATGGGGACTCCGGGATGGAAGCTGGTTCTGGTCCGGTCAAGCACCTCCTCAGCCGCCTCCCGGAGGGTCACACAGTCCTTCGTGTCCCCGATAAAGGCCCAGCTGCTGTTCAAATACTTACAGTCGGTGTAGGGCCCCACGAAGGCCACCCGCTTTGACCCATCCACCGGAAGCGCTCCCTCATTTTTCAGCAGCACGCAGGCCTTCCCCGCCGCCTCCCGGGCCAGAGCCCGGTGCTCCGGGCAGAGCAGAACCTCCCTTTCCTTTTCAGGGTACGCGTCCTTGTAGGGATTTTCGAAAAGTCCCAGCTTGTTTTTCAGCCTCAGAACGCGGAGCGCGCACTCATCCACCAGGGCCTCCTCCACGATTCCCTCTCTCACCAGGGACGCCAGCTTTCCGCCGTAGCATTTGGACATCATGTCAATGTCCACCCCGGCCTCCACCGCCATTTTCGCCGCCCCCTCCAGGTCCTCCGAGTGGCCGTGAACCACGGTCTCCCCGATGGCCGCGAAGTCCGAGATCAGCACGCCCTCAAATCCCATCTCCTGCCGCAGAATATCCCGCATCAGCCACCGGTTTGTGCTGGCGGGGATGCCGTTCACCGTGTTGAAGGAGGTCATGATCATCCCCACTCCGGCCTCCACCCCCGCCTGATAGGCCGGGAGATAGAAGTCCCGCAGCGTGTGCTCCGACAGCTCCACCGTATTGTAGTCCCGGCCGGCCGTGGCCCCTCCGTAGGCGGCGAAATGCTTCACGCAGGCGCAGACCTTGCCCGGCTCGCTCATATCCTCGCCCTGGAAGCCCCGGACCTGGGCCGCCGCCATCTGTCCATTCAGATAGGGATCCTCCCCTGTGGACTCCATCACTCTCCCCCACCTGGCGTCCCGCACCAGATCCACCATGGGTGAGAAGGTGACATGGAGACCGCACACCGCCGCCTCCCGGGCCGCCGCGGCCGCACACCGCCGCGAAAGCTCCGGCTCAAAGGTCGCTCCCTGGGCCAGCGGCATGGGAAAGACAGTCTTCATGCCATGGATCACGTCCATCATAAACAGCATGGGAATGTGGTGGGGCTGTCTCTCCATCTGCTTTTTCTGAATCTCCATCAGGTCCCGGGCCCCGTAGGTGCCCAGGATGGAGCCCGCCTGATCCATGGTCTCCTCCGTGAATCCCAACTCAGCCAGAGGTCCCGTCACCACTCCCTTCTTATCCTTACTGTAAAAGATCCCCATGAGCTGCACCATCTGATTGACCTTTTCCTCCAGGGACATATCCCGCAGCAGCGCCTTGATTTCTGTCTCTTTCATGCTCCGTACCTCGCTTTTTTCTTGTCGATTAAACGTTTTCGTAATTCCGTGCTATTTATCAATTTTTTATTATATCAGACTCTTGTCCTTTTCAAAAGACTATTGTAAAAAATTTTTATTACCATTACTATACCGGGTTTTTGACACCCCAAAACCCGAAAAGCCTTGCCAGGCTTATTTTTTTTCG
>CAZGRM010000039.1:0-20657 GCA_964528295.1 uncultured Lachnospiraceae bacterium | reverse complement strand
GAGATTCCGATTCAGGCGGCGATTGGGAGTAAGATTATTGCCAGGGAGACGGTGAAGGCGATGCGTAAGGATGTGCTGGCGAAGTGTTATGGAGGGGATATTACACGGAAGAAGAAGCTGCTGGAGAAGCAGAAGGAGGGGAAGAAGAGGATGCGCCAGGTGGGGAATGTGGAGATTCCGCAGAAGGCGTTTATGAGTGTGTTGAAGTTGGATGATAAGTAGGGGGGCTTCCGCCGGAGAGTGGCTTTCGCCGGACGCCTGTGGAGCGGAAGATCTCCCGTGTGCCGTCTCCGCCTCGGACATCCGCCCGGAATGTGCGCCATCATAAGACATGAATGTCTTCTGATGACGTACATTCCGAACAGATGTCCGCTGCGAGGCCGGACACTGGGAGACATTCCGCTCCGCAGGCTGTGAGATGGATGGGGCGAGGATGTTGGGGCATTGGGCTTTGCAGGCTGTGAGATGGATGAGGCATTGAAGGATATTCTTTTTTGGGAGATGTGAAGGGGTGTGGGCTGTCGCGGTTGGGGCTGGGACGGCCTTGTTGTTTTTGGGGGGATAGGGTGTGGGATAGAATGTGTGAGGGGGGATTGGTTTGTCGGTTCAGTTTATTTTGGGGAATTCTGGGAGCGGGAAGTCTCATTATGTTTATTCGAGGGTGATTGAGGAGTCGGGGAGGCATCCGGAGGGGAATTTTATTGTGATTGTGCCGGAGCAGTTTACGATGCAGACCCAGAGGGATTTGGTGCGGCTTCATCCGAGTAGAGGGATTATGAATATTGATGTGCTCAGCTTTCGGAGGCTGGCCCACCGGGTTTTTGAGGAGGTGGGGGCGGACCGGCGCAGTGTGCTGACGGAGACGGGGAAAAATCTGATGATCCGGAAGGTGGCGATTCAGGAGCGGGAGCGGTTGACGGTGCTGGGGAGCCGGATGAACCGGCCGGGCTATGTCTCGGAGGTGAAGTCGATTCTGTCGGAGCTGATGCAGTATGAGATCACGGATTTTGAGATGGGGGAGATGCTGCGCTTTTCGGAGAAGCGGCCGCTGCTTCACGCGAAGCTTTCGGATCTGCGGGTGCTGTACCGGGCGTTTCTGGAGTACCAGAGGGAGCTTTTTTTGAAGCCGGAGGAGCTGCTGGATGTGCTCTGCCAGGTGGCGGGGCAGTCGGAGCTTTTGAGGAACAGTACCCTGGCGCTGGATGGCTTTGCCGGGTTTACGCCCTCTCAGATGAAGGTGCTGGAGGAGCTGATGAAAATCTGCCCGAGGATTTGGATTACGGTGACGCTGGATGCCGGAGTGTCCCCCTACGGGGAAATTCATGAGCATGAGCTGTTTGCCGTGAGCCGGAGGCTGGTGCAGGGAGTCAGCGCCGCGGCCATGAGGGCGTACCGGGAAGGCTCCGGGATGATAGAGCCGCCGGTGGTTCTTGGGAAGGAGGGGTGTCCCAGATTTCGGAGGGAGGGGGCGCTGGCCCATCTGGAGCGGAATCTGTTTCGGGAGAAGCGCCGGACCTATCGGGGGGAGCCGGAGGAGATTTCCCTTCATGTTTCCCCCAATCCCGCCTCGGAGGTGCATTTTGCCGCCCGGACCATCTCTCGTCTGGTGCGGGAGCGGGGGCTCAGATACCGGGAGATCGCGGTGATTACCGGGAATATGTCCAGCTATGACAATTATGTGCGGAAAATATTTCCTCTGTATGAGATTCCGGCTTTTTTGGATGAGACCAGGCATATTTTGCTGAATCCCTGCCTGGAGTTTATCCGGGGGGCGCTGGAGATGGCGGAGCGGGATTTTTCCTGCGAGTCGGTGTTTCGCTGCCTGCGGGCCGGCATGACAGATTTTGCGCCGGAGGAGATCGACCGGCTGGAGAATTATGTGCTGGCCGCGGGGATTGACCGCCGGTGGAAGTGGGAGCAGGAGTGGACCTACCGCACGAAAAACGGCAGTGAGGAGGAGCTGGAGTTCTGCAATGGCTGCCGGGAGCGGGTGCTGGAGCGGTTTGGCCTCTTTGCGTCCCGGATGGGGCAGAAGGGCCGGACGCTGCGGGAATATGGGGAGGCTCTCTATGAGCTGCTGGCGGACTGCCAGGTGCAGCAGCGGTTGAAGGACCGGGAGCAGGAGCTTTCGGAGGCGGGAGACCGGGAGGAGGCCAGTGAGTACGGCCAGATTTACGGAATCCTCATGAAGCTGCTGGATGAGATGGTGGACCTTCTGGGGGAGGAGCCCATGGACGGGAAGGAGTTCGGAGAAATCCTGGACGCGGGATTTTCCGAGGCCCGGGTGGGGGTGATTCCGCCGGGGATCGACCAGGTGCAGGTGGGAGATTTGGAGCGGTCCCGGCTGGCCCACGTCCGGGTGCTGTTTTTCCTGGGACTCAATGACGGCTGGGTGCCTTCCCGGGGAGACGGGGGCGGCATCGTCACGGACATGGAGCGGGAGCTTTTGAAGGGAGCGGGGATCGAGCTGGCTCCCTCGGCCAGGGAAAACAGCTATATTCAGCGGTTTTACCTGTATCAGAATCTGACAAAGCCCAAGGAGCACCTGTATCTGTCCTGGTGCCTCGGCAGCAGTGACGGGGCGGTGGCGCGGCCCTCCTATCTGGTGTCAACGGTCCGCCGGATGTTTCCCGATATGCCGGTGACGGAGGAGGGGGAGGCCGGGAGCAGCCTCTATCAGGTGACCTCAAAGAAGAATGGGATGCTGTACCTGGCCCGGGGGCTGCAGGAGAGGAAGAGCGGCGCGAGGAACCGGGAGTGGGAGGCCCTCTACTGCGTGTACCGCCGGGACCCGGACTACCGGGAGAAGGCGGAGCGGCTGGCGCGGGCGGCCTTTTCCCGGGGGACCCCCTCACGGCTTTCCTATCACACCTCCCGGGAGCTTTACGGGGAGGTGATGACCAACAGCGTCACCAGGCTGGAGCAGTTCGCGGCCTGCGCCTTCGCCCACTTCGCCCTTTACGGACTCCGGCTGGAGGAGCGGGAGCTCTACGGGGTGAAGCCCGCGGACCTGGGTATTATTTTTCACCGGTCTCTGGAGCTGTTTTCCCGGCAGATCAGCCGGGAGGGCCGGGAGTGGATGGACCTGACGGAGCAGGAGCAGCAGGTGATCATGGAGCGCTGCGTGGAGGAGGTCACGGAGGAGTACGGGGCCAAGGTGTTCCACAGCAGCGCCCGGTCGGAGTACGCGGTGCGGCGGCTGAAGCGGATTCTCTGCCGCAGCGCCTGGGCGCTCCATGAGCAGCTGGCCTCCGGCAGCTTCCGGCCCACCGGGTTTGAGGTGTCCTTTGAGGACGCCGGGGATCTGGAGGCGGTGAATGTGCGGTTCGGGGAAAAGGGCCGAATCCGTCTGCTGGGCCGGATCGACCGGATCGACACGGCGGAGACGGAGGACGCGGTCTATGTGAAGATCGTGGATTACAAGTCGGGCATGACCCAGTTTGATCCGGTGTCCCTGTACTACGGGCTGCAGTTGCAGCTGGTAGTCTACTTAAACGCGGCCCTGGAGATGGAGCGCCGGCTTCACCGGGGGAAGGAAGTGGTGCCCGCCGGGATCTTTTATTACCGAATGCAGGACCCGGTGCTGGATCTGGAGCCGGGGCTTGAGGAGCAGGAGGCCCGGGACCGGCTGCTGAAAAAGCTCAGGCCCGACGGCATCCTGAACAGTGACCAGGAGATCCTGCGGATGCTGGATCATCATCTTGACGGAGATTCCCTGGTGATTCCGGTGGGGCTGAGGAAGGACGGCCGGCCCAAGGCCGCCTCCAGCGTCGTGACCACGGAGCAGTTTGCCCTGCTGTCCGATTTTGTGGCGGAGAAGCTACGGACCATGGGGGAGCGGATGCTGGAGGGGGAGATCGGCGTCAGCCCCTACGGGGACAAAAACGGCAGCGCCTGCGACTTCTGCCTCTACGGGGAGGTCTGCGGTTTCGACCGGAAGATCCCCGGCATGTGTCTCCGCCAGCTTCCCGCCCTCTCCAAGGAGGAGGTGTGGGCAAGGATCGCGGCCGAGACAGCCGGGGCCAAAGAAAAAAGCGAAGGCGTCTCCGCGCGGACGGAGCCAGGCGCAAAAGGAGCAGGTGTTCAGATGGAGCCGCCCGCCCGGGCGGAGCCGGGTATGAGGAAAGCGGCAGCGGAGCCGCCCGCCCAGGCGGAGCCAGGTGTGAGGAAAGCGGCAGCGGAGCCGCCCGCCCGGGCAAAGGCGGGCATGAAAAAAGCGGAAGCGGGGGCGGAGTCCTCCCCGCAGACGGCGCCGGGCCGGAGAAAGGCGGGAGCGGAGCCGGAGACCTTGGCCCAGAAAACGGCAGAACAGAAGGATGAGGAAGCGGAGGCTTTTGGAGAGGCAGGTGAGCTAATATGGCGGTAAAATGGACGGAGGAGCAGCGGCGGGTCATTGATACCCGGAACTGTGACGTGCTGGTGTCGGCGGCGGCCGGCTCCGGCAAGACGGCGGTGCTGGTGGCGAGGATTTTGGCCATGATCACGGACCCGGACCGGCCGGTGGACATTGACCGGCTGCTGGTGGTGACCTTCACCAACGCGGCGGCGGCGGAAATGCGGGAGCGGATCCGGGACGCCCTGGAGCAGCGGGCCGAGGAGGAACCGGAAAATATCCACCTTCAGCGCCAGCTGGTGCTGATCCACAACGCAAGAATCACCACCATCCACAGCTTCTGCCTCCAGGTGCTCCGCGGTCACTTCCACACCCTGGGCATCGATCCCTCCTTCCGGGTGGCGGATGAGGGGGAGATGCTGATGCTGAAGCAGGACGCCCTGCGGGAAACCCTGGAGGCCTTCTACCAGGAGGGCAGCCCGGAATTTCACACCTTTCTGGAAAAATTCGCCACGGGAAAAAACGATATTCCGGTGGAGGAGATGGTGCTGTCCACCTACCAGTTTTCCCTGGGACAGCCCTGGCCCGAAGAGTGGCTGGCCTCCTGCCGGGCCATATACGATCCGGAGGATTCCGCCCAGGAGAGCGGAGGCTGGGCGCCGGGGCAGACGCCGGCCTGGCTGGACTTTGCCCTGGAGGACGCGAAGCGGGTGCTGGAGGATGTGCTGGGCCAGCTCCGTCTGGCGGTGCGGATCGCCCGGGAGCCGGACGGCCCCTACCCCTATCTGAAAGCCCTGGGGGACGACATTCGGATGGTGGAAACCCTGTGCCAGGCCAGTACCTACCGGGAGCTGGCGGAGGCCTTTGCCTCCACAGGCGCCTATACAAGGCTTGGCGCGAAGAAGGACAGCGGCATTTCCGAGGAAAAAAAGCTCCGGGTTCAGGAGCTGCGCTCCGGTGTAAAGGAGGATCTGGCGGCGGTCCGGGGACAGTATTTCTATGACCGCCCGGAAATTCTGCGCCAGGAGTTTTTGGAAAGCGGCGTGGTCGTCCGGGTGCTGACCCGGCTGGTGGAGGACTTCACCCGGCGCCTCACCCAAAAAAAGACAGAAAAAAATTTGCTGGATTTCTCCGACCTGGAGCATCTGGCTCTCCGGGTTTTGATCCGGAAGGAGGAGGGAAGGGCGGTGCCCACCTCCGCGGCCAGGGAATACGGGGAGCTCTTTGAGGAGATCATGATCGATGAGTATCAGGACAGCAACATGGTCCAGGAGCTGATCCTTGGCAGCGTCTCCGGCCGGGGAAGGGGAGAGCGGAACCTCTTTATGGTGGGGGACGTGAAGCAGAGCATCTACCGCTTCCGCCTGGCCAGACCGGAGCTTTTCATGGAAAAATACAAGGCCTATCAGAATCAGGAGGGGGCCTGCCGCATTGATCTTCACCGGAATTTCCGCAGCCGCCCTCTGGTGCTCTCCGGTGTGAATTACATTTTCCGCCAGATCATGGCGCCGGATCTGGGGGGCATCCTCTACGACCGGGACGCGGCCCTGTACCCCGGAGCCAGCTTCGCGCCCCGCCCGGAAAGCGCGGCGGCCCCGGGCGGCGAGCCGAGGGAGGCATCAGAGGATTTGTTCACCGAGCTTCACCTTCTGGAGGCTTCCGGCCAGCAGAGAAGGGAGGAGGAGGCCCGGCTGGTGGGAGCCCGGATCCAAGAGCTGGTGGGCCATATGATGGTCTGGGATAAGGAGGAGGGCGGATACCGGCCCGCCGCCTACCGGGACGTGGTGATCCTTCTGCGCACCGTCAGCGGCTGGTCCGAAGTCTTCGGCCAGGTACTTTCCGACATGGGAATCCCCTGCTTTACCGGCTCCCAGAAGGGCTACTTCTCCGCCACGGAGGTACAGACGGTCCTGTCCTACCTCCAGGTGCTGGACAACCCGGTGCAGGATATTCCCCTGGCCGCCGTGCTGCGGGGCGCCATCGGGGGCCTGACGGACGAGGAGCTGGCCGGGATCCGGGGCGGCTCTCGGGAGCGGCGGTTCTACGACTGCTGCCAGAGCTACCGGAGGGAGGGGGAAAACCCGGAGATCAGAAAAAAGCTGGACCGCTTTTTCGACAGGCTGGAGCAGTTTCGCCGCAGGGCCATGTACACCCCGGTCCATCTGCTGCTCTGGCAGATCCTGGAGGAGACGGGCTATGGGGATTACGCCGCCTCCCTCCCCGGAGGCGCCCAGCGAAAGGCCAACCTGGATATGCTGGTGGAGAAGGCCATTGCCTACGAGTCCACCAGCTACCGGGGCCTCTACCATTTCGTCCGCTACATCGGCAGCCTGAAAAAATATGAGGTGGACTACGGTGAGGCCAACGTCGGAGGCGAATCGGAGGACACGGTGCGGATCATGAGCATCCACAAGAGCAAGGGGCTGGAGTTTCCCATTGTCTTTGTCAGCGGCATGGGAAAGCAGTTTAATGAATCGGATCTGCGGGCCAGGGCGGTGCTGCACCCGGAGCTGGGGATCGGCTGCGACTATGTGGACGAGACCCGCCGCCTGCGCCGCCCCACGCTGCTGAAAAAGGTGATTCAGAGGGCCGCCGCCTCGGAAAATCTGGGGGAGGAGCTGCGGGTCCTCTACGTGGCGATGACCAGGGCGAAGGAGAAGCTGATCCTCACCGGCTCCGTGACCGATGTGAAGGGAAGGCTGGAAAAATGGAGCGCCGCCGCCCGGCAGGAGGGAGAGCGGCTTCCCTACTCCCGCCGTTCCTCCGCGGCCACCTATCTGGACTGGGCCGTGCCCGCCCTGCTGCGCCATCCTGACGCCGAAAAGCTGATGAGGGAGCAGGAGCTGGAGTGGACGCCGGGGCCCATAATATGGCAGAAGGATGCCGGCGGAGGGCAGGACATGGGCGAGGCGGAGCGCTCCGCCTTTTCCGCCCGCTTCACCCTGCGGGCCGTCACTCCTGACGCCGCCCTTCTCCGGGAGCTGGGCGCCGCGGCCGGGGAGACCATGGAGCTTCAGGAGCTTTTGTCCCTGGATCCCGATTCCGTTCCCGACGAGGAGGCCGTCCGGTATCTGGAGCAGGTGTTCGGCTCCGTCTACCCCTACGAGGACCAGCGGGCCATCCCGGGCAAGCTGTCCGTCTCGGAGCTGAAGCGGCTGTCCCACATGGTGGAGGAGGAGGACGCCCAGGAGCTGTACCGTCAGGAGACGGTGGTGCCTCTGATTCCCGGATTTATGGGGGCTTCGGAGGAGATCCGGGGAGCCGCCCGGGGGACGGTCTACCATTCTGTCATGGAGAATTTTGATTTTTCTAAGAAAGAAGAGCTGGAAATACAGTTGGAAGAATGGATAAGTTGTGGTAAAATGTCCAGGGAAGAGGCCGGGGTGGTCCGGGAAAAGGACATTCTTCATTTTCTGGAGACAGAGATGGGAAAGCGGATGGCCGCCGCGGCCGGCAGGGGACGTCTGTTCCGGGAAAAGCCCTTCGTGCTTGGGGTCCCCGCGGACCAGATCCGGGGCCAGTGGAGTCATGAGGAGACGGTGCTGGTGCAGGGGATCATTGACGCCTGGTTCATCGAGGAGGACGGAGGTATCGTTTTGCTGGATTACAAGACGGACCGGGTGGCCACCATGGAGACTCTGGTGGAGAAGTACAGGGCCCAGCTGGAGTATTACGCCATGGCCCTGTCACGCCTGACCGGCCGGAGGGTGAAGGAGAAGGTCATCTATTCCTTCCATCTGGGCCAGGCCATCTCTCTATAAAAGGCACCGGTCAGGACGCTGTATAAAAATCATTCCGGGGAGAGCTCACTTCTCCCCGGTCCATGCTATGAGGAACCTTATATTATGAAAAAATTGTTTCACAATCAGGCGCTGCGGTACGTATTTTTCGGCGGCTGTACCACCATGGTCAATCTGGTAAGCTATTACCTGCTGCGGCAGGGAATGGGGGTCAGCGTCACCGCGGCTAACACATTCGCGATCTTTCTTTCTATCCTGTTCGCCTATGCGGTGAATAAGCTTTTCGTCTTTGAACATCGGGTAAATTCTTTCTCTGAGCTATTAAAGGAAGCGGGCAGCTTCATCGGGATGCGCCTGGGCACCATGGTGGTGGAGGTGCTGGGAGTCGTGCTCCTAAGCAGCGTATGGGGCGTCAACGACATGGTGTCAAAGCTGTTGATCCAGGTGTTGATTCTGGTGCTGAACTTCCTGATCAGCAAATTTGTGGTATTTCGGGAGGCGGAGCCGGAGAAAACGGAACAGAGCCGGCAGAGGGCCCGCCGTTCCCGGCGGTTTTTCCTGGGCGGCTTTTGCCTGTCCTGCCTGGTGACGGCCATCGGCTTTATCTGCCTTGGTGTCTGGCCCTTCGGGGACAAGACCGTGCTGATCATCGACTCGCTTCATCAGTACCTGCCCTTCTACACCGATTTCCACGAGAAGCTGGTGAACAATGAGTCCCTGCTTTACTCCTTTTCCGGCGGCCTTGGCTATAATTTCTGGTCCACCTACGCATACTATATGGCCAGCCCGCTGAACTTCCTGATGGCCTTCCTGCCCACGCAAAATGTCTGCGATTTCATGGATCTGGTGATTCTTCTGAAGATCGGCGCCGCCGGCGGCATCTTCTCCTGGTATCTCCACAAGCGGGATGAGGACCGTCAGTACCTTCCGGTGGTCTTCGGCGTCATGTTCGCTCTCAGCAATTTTATGATCGGCTACTATTTCAACTTGATGTGGCTGGACAGCATAGCGGTGCTGCCCTTGATCATGATGGGGATCGAGCGGATCACCCGGGGGGAGAGCGGGAGGCTCTTCGGCATCTCCCTGTTTTACGGTCTGTGGTGCAATTACTATATCGGCTTTATGCTCTGCATTTTCTCCTGCCTCTATTTCCTGGCGCGCTGGATCTCCGCCCGGAAATTTGGCTGGAAGCGGATCGGAAAGAGCTGTCTGGTCTTCGGCTGGTACGCGCTGCTGGCGGGAGGGATGGCGGCCATGGTTCTGGCCCCGGCCTACATGGGGCTCAGCGCCTCGGAGTCCATGCAGGGAAATACCTTCCCCACCGCGGTGAAATTTTACACCAGCTTTGTGGAGATGATGAAGAACCACATGGCCCTCATGGAGCCGGTCAATATCTCCAGCAATCAGGTGGGATTAAATGTTTACTGCGGACTTTTGACGGTGCTGACGGGAGTTTTGTATCTCTTCGACCACAGGATCAAGCCGCGGGAGCGGCTGGCCCACTACGCCCTGTGCGCGCTGCTGGTTTTCAGCTTTTCCTTTAATATCCTGAACTACATCTGGCACGGCTTTCATGTGCAGAACGGTCTGCCGAACCGGTTTGCCTTTCTCTATATCGCGGTGCTGCTGGTGATGGCCTACGATGCCCTGGGGGATATCCGGGTCTATCATCTGCCGGAGCTGCTGATTTCCGCGGCGGCCCCTGTGGGCTTTCTGGCCTATGCCTGGTATACGAGAAGCCCGGAGGAGGAGATTCAGCCCTTCGTCTACTTTGTGTCCATGGGGATTCTGCTGGTCTACCTGGTCCTGGCGTTGCTGGCCCGGTATCTCCGGGGAAAATGGCGGAGAGTGCCCTGTGCCCTGCTGGCGGCCCTGGCCCTGGTGGAGGTGTCGGTCAATGGCATCTACGGAATTTCCTGCAATGGGGGAGTGACCCGGAGCATCTATATCGCGGACCAGGCCTCCTATCAGGCGTTGACGGAGGGGCTGGAGGAGGAGGGAACCTTCTACCGGAGCGAGATTGACCGGCAAAGGATGCGGAATGTGACCATGTACGCCGGCGGCAAGGGAATGGTGATGTTCAACTCCACCATGCAGGAGTCGGTGATCAACCTCTGCGACAGCCTGGGGATCGAGGCCCGCACCAATAAAAACGGCTATCTCGGGGTGACGAAGCTGATCAACGACGTGTTCGGCATCAAATACCTGGCCTCCCCCTCCAAGGTGTCCGATACCATGTACCAGTTCCGGCGTCTGGGCGAGGACGGGGAGCTGGCGCTCTACAAGAATGACCAGGCTCTCTCCCTGGGCTTTATGGTGAAGGACTCCATCCGGGACTGGGACATTGAGGCCTCGGAGCCCCTGGAGGTCCAGAACAGCTTTGTGGAGCTGGCCACGGGGCTTGGTCCCATCTTTGTGCTGGACCGGTACATCGACATGGAGGACGGAGAAAATTACGGAATCAAGATTCCGGAAAACAAGCAGGTATATCTCTGCCTGGACACCCGGGTGGCAAAGATCGAGCTGACCACGCCGGAGTACACCAAGTCCTTCTCGGACTATACGGATCATCTCTATGTGATCAACGGCAGTCTGACCAGCGACATGGCGGACTTTACGGTGACGCTGAAGGATACCCAGACCACCGTGCGGGCGGAGGTGTATACCTGCGCCAACACCGCCTACCAGGAGGTATATGAGAAGCTGGCCCAGAGTCAGCTCACCGGTGTGGCGGCGGAGGGAAATCAGGTCAGCGGTTCCATCGACGTGAAGGAGGAGGGGACCCTGCTGCTGACCATTCCTTACGATGAGGGGTGGACCATCACGGTGGACGGCGAGGAGACGGAGCAGTACGCGGTGGGCCAGGCCCTGACCGGAGTACATCTCACCGAGGGAAGCCACGAGATCCGCATGAAATATACACCCGCGGGACTGTGGCCCGGCACTGTTTTGAGTCTGCTTAGCGTGATGCTGTACCTGCTCTCCGGCATTTTGGAAAAGCGTCATCCCTGGTGGTTCCCCAAGGAGGAGCGGGGAGAAGACTTCCCTCATTCCGGCGGTGAGCCGGAGGAAGACTTTCTTTATTCCGGCGGCGACCCGGAGGAGCGGACGGAGGAGCTCACCCACCCCGGCGGCGACCCGGAGGATTACTATTTTGACGAGGAGGAAGAGGACCAATGAACCTGACATTTTCAGAGAAAGCCAACCGGATACAGGCGGGCATTTTTGCGGTATTAAATGAGAAAAAGAATGAGCTTTTGGCCCAGGGCCGTACCATCTACAATCTGTCGGTGGGCACCCCGGATTTTCAGCCGGCTCCCCACATCATGGAGGCGGTGAGCCAGGCGGCCCGGGACCCGGAAAACTATAAATATTCTCTGGCGGAGCTGCCGGAGCTTCTCACCGCCGTTCAGGATTTCTTTCAGAAAAGATTCCAGGTGAGGCTGGAGCGGGAGGAGATCATGGCCCTCTACGGCTCCCAGGAGGGAATGGCCCATATCGCCTGGGCCCTTTGTGACCCGGGAGACCTGGTGCTGGTGCCAAACCCGGGCTATCAGATTTTCAGCGTGGGCCCGGAGCTCTGTGACGCCCGGCTTTGGTCCTACCCGCTGCTGCCGGAAAACGACTATCTTCCCAGGCTGGACCAGATCCCGGAGGAGGTGGCCCGCCGGGCCCGGCTCATGGTGGTAAATTATCCGGGAAATCCCGTATGCCGGGTGGCCCCGGACAGCTTTTACCGGGAGCTGATCGATTTCGCGAAGAAATATCATATCATAATTCTCCACGACAACGCATATTCCGATATTGTATTCGGAGGCAGGACCTGCGGCTCCTTCCTGGCCTTTGAGGGGGCGAAGGAGGTGGGGATCGAGTTTTATTCTCTGTCCAAATCCTTTAATTACACGGGAGCCAGGATGTCCTTCGCGGTGGGAAACCGGGAGATTATTCAGAAATTCAAGGCGCTGCGCACCCAGTACGACTACGGCACCTTCCTTCCGGTGCAGTACGGCGCCATCGCGGCTCTGACGGGTCCCTTCGACGGGGTGAAGCGTCAGTGCCGGGAGTACGAGGAGAGAAACCGGGTGCTCTGCGGCGGTTTAAGGGAGATCGGCTGGAACGTGCCGGACAGCCAGGGCACCATGTTTGTGTGGGCTCCCCTGCCGGAGGGCTACCGGGACAGCGAGCAGTTCTGCCTGGAGCTGATGGAGCGCTCCGGCGTGATCTGCGTGCCGGGCAGCAGCTTTGGCAGCCTGGGCGAGGGTCATGTGCGGTTCGCCCTGGTGCTGCCGCCGGATCAGCTTCGCCAGGTGGTGGAGAGTATCCGGCGAAGCGGAATCCTGAAAAAGGGATGAGAGCCGGATCAGAAAAGGGAATAAAAATAATAAGGTGAAAAAGAGGAGTGTGGTCATGGAGACGATCATCGAATTGCTTCGCCAGGCGGCGGGGGAGAAAAATGTCCTTCAGATGGAGAGCATGAAGGGACACACCACCTTTCGGATCGGAGGTCCGGCGGATCTTTTTGTTTCTCCGGTGACGGCGGAGGGGATCCGGGATACGGTCCGAATCTGCCGGAAGCAGGGCGTGCCCTTCTACGTGGTGGGAAACGGCAGCAATCTGCTGGTGTCCGACCAGGGCTATCGGGGTGTGATCCTACAGATTTATAAAAATTTCAGTGAGATAAAGGCGGAGGGGGAGGAGCTGGCGGTCCAGGCCGGAGCCATGCTCTCCGTGATCGCGAAGACCGCCCTGGCCCAGGGCCTTGCGGGCTTTGAATTCGCTTCCGGCATCCCGGGGACATTGGGAGGAGCCGTGGTGATGAACGCGGGGGCCTACGGCGGAGAGATGAAGGATGTGCTGACCGAGGTGACTGTGCTGACCTGGGACGGGGAAATCCGGACGCTTCCGGCATCGGAGCTGAGGCTGGGCTACAGAACCAGCGCGGTGGCGGAAAACCACTGGATCGTGCTGGGCGCCAGGCTGCGGCTGGTCAGAGGAGACCGGGAGCGGATCCGGAGCCGGATGGAGGAGCTGAAAATTCAGCGGGTATCAAAGCAGCCCCTGGATCTTCCCAGCGCGGGCAGCACCTTCAAGCGCCCGGAGGGATATTTTGCCGGAAAGCTGATCATGGAGGCCGGGCTGCGGGGCTTTGCGGTGGGCGGAGCCCAGGTATCGGAGAAGCACTGCGGCTTTGTGGTAAACCGGGGAGAGGCCACGGCCGCCGACGTGTACCGGCTGATCCGGGAGGTGGCCGCCCGGGTGAAGGCCCAGGCCGGCGTGGACCTGGAGCCGGAGGTGCGGCTGCTGGGTGACTTCGGGGAGTAAATGAAAGGGCAGGAGCGGATGAAGACAGGAGAGGGAGAAGAACCATGAGATTTGTGATCGTGACAGGTATGTCCGGCGCGGGCAAAAGCACCGCACTGAAGGTCCTGGAGGACGCGGGGTATTTCTGCGCTGACAATATGCCTCTGCCCCTGGTGGAAAAATTCGCGGAGCTGGCGGCCACCCAGGAGACAGAGTACAATAAGGTGGCCCTTGGCGCGGATATCCGGGCGGGGGCCGAGATCGAGGGGCTGCAGGGAGTGCTGGAGCGGCTCACAGTCCGGGGCGTGGAGTACGAGATCTTGTACCTGGACGCCTCGGACAGCGTGCTGCTGAAGCGGTATAAGGAGACCAGGCGCAGCCATCCGCTGGCCCGGGGCGGCCGGATCGACCAGGGCATCCTCCGGGAGCGGACGGCCCTGGAATTTTTGAAGAGGCAGGCGGACTACATCCTGGACACCTCCACCTTGCTTACCAGGGAGCTGAGGGGAGAGCTGGAAAAAATTTTTGTCAGCGGCAAGGAATACCGGAACATCTTTGTCACGGTTCTTTCCTTCGGCTTCAAGTACGGCATCCCGGCGGACGCGGACCTGGTGTTTGACGTGCGCTTCCTCCCCAATCCCTACTACGTGGATGAGCTGAAGCTTCAGACCGGTCTGGATCAGGCCGTGGAGGACTATGTGATGGGTTTTGAGGTGGCGAAGCAGTTCCTGAGCCGCCTGAAGGATATGATCGAATTTCTGATGCCAAACTACGTGGCGGAGGGCAAAAATCAGCTGGTGATCGCCATCGGCTGCACCGGGGGAAAGCACCGCTCGGTGACGCTGGCCAGACAGCTGTACCGCTATCTGTCCTCCCATGAGGAGTACGGCCTGAAGATCGAACACCGGGATATTCACCGGTAGCGCCCGGCAGCGGAGCCGGGAACAGGGAGGAGGTGGCAGGGTGTCATTTTCATCAGATGTGAAGGAGGAGCTTTCCAGGCAGTGTCCCGCTGCCCGTCACTGTATGCTGGCGGAGCTGGCGGCCATCATCGGCATGTGCGGGGATGTCTGTATTTCTTCTTTTGAGCGGTGGAAATTGAGAATTCACACAGAAAATGTCGCAGTCGGAAGAAAATGCTTTACATTATTGCAAAAAACATTTACTATAAATAGTGACGTGTCCGTCCGCCTACATAAGGGCAGCGGAAAGCGCGGCCAGATATACACCATATTGGTGCGGGATCAGGAGGCTGTGCGGAGAATTTTACAGGCCCTGAAGCTTTTTGATGAGGATGGGGAGATCGCGGAGCAGGTGACGCCGGCGAATCAGCTTCTGGTGCAGAAGTCCTGTTGCCGGAGAGCGTTTATCCGGGGGGCGTTTCTGTCCGCCGGATCCATCAGCAATCCCCGGAAGTCCTATCATTTCGAGATCGTGTGCGTCTCCCGGGAGAGAGCCGCGCAGCTTCAGTCCCTGATCCGCACCTTCGGGCCCGATGCCAAAATTGTACAGCGTAAGCGGCATTTTATTGTGTATATTAAAGAAGGGGCGCAGATCGTCGATATGTTAAACATCATGGAGGCGCACGGCTCTTTGATGGATCTGGAAAATATCCGGATCGTCCGGGAGATGCGCAATGATGTGAACAGAAAGGTAAACTGTGAAGCGGCCAACATCAATAAGACGGTGAACGCCGCGGTGAGGCAGATTGAGGACATCCGGTATCTGGAGGCCAGAAAGGGCCTGGAGAAGCTGCCGGAGGGTCTGGCGGAGATGGCCGAGCTGCGGTTGGCGAATCCCGACGCTTCTCTGAAGGAGCTGGGGGAGATGTTGACCCCTCCTGTGGGGAAATCTGGTGTGAACCACAGGCTGAGGAAATTGAGCCGTTTGGCAGAAGAGCTAAGGCAAAACAAGGAGGAATACTATTATGATTAAAAAAGAAATCACAGTGAAGCTTCCAAGTGGTCTCGAGGCAAGACCGGTGGCGTTATTAGTTCAGGTAGCCAGCCAGTATGACAGTGAGATTCACGTAGAGAATGGCGGCAGAACTGTGAATGCGAAGAGTATCATGGGTATGATGACATTGGGACTGGCCGCGGGTGAGAAGATTTTTGTGACAGCGAAGGGTGCGGACGAGGAAGCGGCAGTTGAGGAGATAGAGAAATATTTGAGCGCGGCGGAGTAATCGGCTGACGGAAGAAGAGGAACAGATGGAGCAGCAGGATACCCGGGATTCCACCGTATGGGGATGGAACCGGGATATCCTGCTTTTTTCTTTTCAAAATAAAAGTAATTTCTTCTTGACAAAGGAGAAAAGGATGTTATAATAACAGTAACAGTTACTATTATTAAAATAGAAACTGAATTTATATAAAAAGGAGAGTTTTACGATGAAAGAATTAAAGGGAACCAGGACTGAGGAAAATTTAAAGACGGCTTTTGCGGGAGAGTGCGAGGCCAGGAGCAAATATACATTTTTTGCCAGCAAGGCGAAGAAGGACGGTTTCGTCCAGATCGCTTCCATCTTTGAGGAGACGGCGGCCAACGAGAAGGAGCATGCCAAGCTCTGGTACAAGCTGCTGAACGGCGGCGAGATCGGTTCCACCGCGGAGAATCTGGTGGAGGCGGCCAACGGAGAAAATTATGAGTGGACCGATATGTACGCCGGCTTTGCCAAGGTGGCGAAGGAGGAGGGATTCCAGGAGATCGCGTTCCTCTTTGAGCAGGTGGCGAAGATCGAGAAGGAGCACGAGGAGCGGTATCGGAAGCTGCTGGCCAATATCCAGGGAGATCTGGTGTTCTCCAGAGAGGGAGACGTGATCTGGCAGTGCTCGAACTGCGGTCATATCGTGATCGGCAAGAAGGCGCCCCAGGTTTGTCCGGTGTGCGCCCATCCCCAGAGCTATTTCCAGATCAAAGCGGAGAACTATTAAACCACAAAAAAGCGGATTCAAAAAAGCCGGGGCTGTCCCCGGCTTTCTTTTGCGTGAAATCAAGGTTCCGGCGGGACTCTGGGAAATAGCAGCGTCAGGACAAATTCCTGCCCCTCGATCCGGCAGCTCAGCTCCCCGTGATATTTGTGGGTGATATAGCGGATATTGCTCAGGCCGTATCCGTGATTTTTTTTGTCTGCCTTTGTGGTGACCGGGAGGCCGGAACGAAATTCCGGGAGCCGGGCAAAGGTATTCCGAAAGGTCAGGGCCGCGGAATTTCCTTGTCCGGAGGTGTGGATGCTGATCTGCCGGTCTTGGGCCTCCCGGAGCTGCTCGCAGCTTTCGATGGCGTTGTCCAGGGCGTTTCCGAAAATCGTACACAGATCCAGCGGCTCGATGAAGCTCAGCAGAGCGCCCTCCAGGTAGGGCACGCAGGTGATGCCCTTTTCGCGGCAGACCGCCAGCTTTTCGTTTAGCAGAATATCGATGGCGGCATTTCCGGTGATCGCCGTGGACTCGTAGGAGCGGATATCATCTAAAATGGTTTGAATCTGACCCTGGATGCTTCGGGTGCTGTCGTGGGCGCTGAGGAAGAGCAGGATATTTTTCATGTCATGGTATTTCCGGTTTACCGCGTCGATGTCCTCTAGCTTCTGCTGAAATTGCAGCTGCTGGCATTGGAGCACATGGCGGGTCTGGGAGGCCCTCAGCCGCTCCTGCTCATGGAAGCTGCGGCCGATGCCGCCCACCACGGTGACCAGGGCCACCAGGCAGCACAGAGCCAGAATCACCCGCAGCGCCCGGTCCGGCTGTCCGGCGGAGGGGACGCGGAAGAGACGGATGTAAAAAAAGGGGAGGATGGAGGTCAGCGTCAGGATGGAGGTGTAGCGGTCCAGGCGGATGTCCGGCAGCGGAGGCAGCAGGCGGCGGATCAGGATCAGAAATCTGCCCTCCAGGACCCAGAGCAGGGCGATGGACAGAAAAAGGGGAAGCCCGGCCCCCTCCCGCAGGGAGCCCACGCCCCAGAGCCACTGGGAGAGGCTGACCAGAAGGGGCCAGACACAGTTGTCCGTCAGCAGAAAAAAAAGCGAGAGAAAGCCGCAGACCGGTAGAGAGAGCCCGGTCCACAGGCGGGTGAAAAGAATATAGTAGAGCAGGGTGACGGGGATGTACTGGATGGGGAGAAAGGTGCCCGGGATATCCGAGGTGCCGCAGAGATACAGAGCCGTCTGCAAGGCGGTATGAATCAGAAAAAAGGCCGCTGTCAAACCCACGCGCCGGGTGAGGCCCCTGGGGTTCTCAGATAGAAAAAACAGCAGGATGGCGGCGACCTGCCCGGCGGAGATGAACAGCGGTGACAACCAGTAAATCATGTGTGACCTCCCAACTCAGCCGCCCAGATAGGCGGCCCATACTTCAAGGAACGCTTTTCGGCGGTAGCGGCTGATGGAGAGACACTCCCCGTTGACCCAGATATCATTTCCCTGAATTTTATCCACATAGTTTAAATTGATGAGAAACGCCGCGTGACAGCGGAAAAAGAGGCGGCTCCCCAGCTCCTGCTCCAGAGCCCGCATGAAGGTGTTGGCGGGGAGGATCCTGTTTTTGGTGTGAAGGACCACCTTGTGGCTGCAGGTCTCCACATAGCAGATCTCGGAGATGGGGACGGAGTGTGTGCCGTCGGAATTCCGGATTTCTATGTGGTCGGAGGTGTTTCTTCTCAGCCGGAGCAGGGCCCGGTCCAGCCTCACCTTCAGCCCGGTGTAGGAGACCGGCTTTATGATAAAATCCATGGCGTCCACGCTGTAGCCCTCCACGGCGTACTGGACCATGTTGGTGATGAAAATGAGCAGCACCCGGTCGTCCCTGCGCCGCACCAGCCGCGCCGTCTTCAGGCCGTCCATTTTATCCATCACGATGTCCATCAGCAGAATGTGGAGATTTTCTGGGTAGTTTTTGATGAGATCGGCGCCGTCCGAATAGACGTCGATCTGAAATTCCAGTCCTGCTTCCTTTTCATATCGTCGCAGATATTCCAGCAGTCTTTTCTGGTCGAAGACGGAGTCCTCCACCACAGCGATCCGGTACATAAAGTACCTCCTTCGAAAAAATGTTGTGATAATATTAACATAAAAAAGCGAGAAATGGAATCCGCAAAACCGAAGGGGACCAGGAGGAAAACCAAATGGCAGATTTTTGCGACTAAATGGCAGCTTTTGGGGCCGAAATGACGATTTGGGAAAGGCGGGATGCCAGTTAGGGGAAGACAAAATTTCAGTCAGAGAATTATGGTAAAATAAATAAACAGCAGAAGAACCGTGGGAAAAATAGGAAACAGAAACGGTTCGAAGACCGCAGAAGGAGGAACATACATATGAAAGCAAAAGGAATTTCCCGCCGTGATTTTCTAAAGGGAGGCGCGGCCTGTGTCGCAGGAGCCGCTTTTCTCGGACTGAACACATATGAAACCACAAAGGCGGAGGAGGAAACGAAGGCGCGGGAGACGGCGGCCGCGGCCAATGTCGGCACGCGCTACACCAAGGCCAGCAATCCCGACGAGATCGGCATCGTGCACGAGGCTCAGAAGGAAGAGGAAGCGGATGTGGTGGTGGTGGGCTCCGGTATTTCCGGAGTGACCTGCGCCATGGTGACCGCCGAGCAGATGCCGGGGGCGAAGGTGATTATCGTGGAGGCCAGAGGGATCTACGGCGGCGGAACGAACTTTGCGGAGCAGCCGGATATGCCTGCGGAGGGCTATGACTGGACGGCGGCGCTGCAGTACGGCGACGAGGTGGCCGCCGCCACAAACTTTGTGAAGGACGCCCGTCTGGAGGCGGAGCGCAAGTATGATATGGGCCGCAACAGCTCCTGGCTGTTCGCGAAGCACGGCATTCCCCTGACCATCAAGAATTTTGAGCGGCTGAAAACGACGCTGGACGCGTTTGAGGCCGGAGAGCCGGTTTCCAGATGGAACGGGATCGCCGGGTATGAGGGAGGCAACGGCTCCAAGACGATTCAGCGCCTGCTGGAAGAGGTGGAGAACGATGAGACCTACGCGAACGTGGAGACCCGCCTCAATACCAGAGGAGTGGCCCTTCTTCTGGAGGACGAGCACACCGTATCCGGCATTCAGGTATTGAACTCGGAGGGCGAGTATGTGAACATTTACGCGAAGGCGGTGGTACTGTCCTGCGGCGGAATGTCCAACAATCTGGAGCTTTTGCAGAATTACAGCAACCAGGAGCTGGAGCACTGTGTACCTGTGGAGCAGGGACATTACGGCGATGGAATGGTTATGGCGGAGCAGACGGCCCATGGGCGCTGCAAGATCATCGCACTGTCCAGCATGCAGGCCTATGTGGACGGAATGCATTATCAGTCCTGGCTCTGCCTGGCGGCGGGGCAGGTCAACACGGCGGTGTATGTGAACCAGGGGGGCACCCGTTTCGTCAACGAGGATATGAACCGGATCACCCAGGGCGCCACCCATCCCGGCGTCAACCGCAGTAAGGTGGTGGAGGGCCAGGGAGCGGTGTACTCCATCATGGGCACCGGCCTTCTGAATTATTATAAAGAAAACGGCGTGGACGGTGAGAGCTTCTACGGTGACGGACAGGCGGAGCGGCCCTTCGATCTGGACGCCGATCTGGAGCTGTATGCCGACAATGAGAATCTGTTTATCGCGGATACCATCGAGGAGCTGGCGGAGAAAATCGGGGTGCCGGCGGACGCTCTGGCACAGACCGTGGCCACCTATGACGCGGACGCGGCGGCGGGCGCGGATTCCGCCTTTAACAAGGATCCCCAGTACATGGTGGCGCTGGGGGAGGCTCCCTACTATGCCTTTAAGCTCAGCTCCATCATCGTGAACACCAACGGAGGCATCCGGGTGGACCATGACTGCCGGGTGGTAGACCAGAGCTTTACTCCGGTGGCAGGGCTCTACGCCACCGGCCTGACCATCTCCGGCTACGTCACCGACGTTTACGAGACGGGCAACTGCCAGTGCGTCTCCATCTGGAGCGGCCTGAAGGCGGGACGCTGCCTGGTGGAGCAGTGCCTGGGCGGCACCGTGGCCGAGGACTGGTTCGGAGAGTCCGAGTGGGACGCGGGCAAGGACCTGCCAAACTTTGCCAACTGGGACGAGTACGAGGAGTATCTTGCTTCTCTGGAATAAAGAGACCGGGGAAGCTGCTGGCTAACATAGCATAGAAATAGCCGGGTGAAGTTCCGTAGGGGGAAAATCACCCGGCTGTCTGTAAAATTTATGAATATTTAACGGCTGTCTCTGTCACTTTTGCTTATGCGGCCTGTTCTGGCAAGCTCGCTTTCCTTTTTTTCCAATGCCGC
>CAZGRM010000038.1:19578-20817 GCA_964528295.1 uncultured Lachnospiraceae bacterium | reverse complement strand
CCCTGGACACCCTGATTAAGAGTCAGGTGCTCTACCAACTGAGCTAATCGCGCTAATTCTATTTTTTTCTGCGTTTTTCGTTTCTCCCTCAACGCAAGGACTATTATAGTACAACCTTTTCTAAATTGCAAGCTTTTTTTTCGATTTTTTTAATTTTTTGCGGCCCGGAAATGGGCCGCAAAAATCCCGTTTATGCCAGATACTCCGCCGCCAGCTCCTCCAATCCGCCGGGGTTTTGCTCGGTCCAGGCGGTGTAGTTAAGGCCGGTGGCCGCCACGGCTCTGCCCAGCTTCACCAGGAACTCCGGTATGCGGCTTTCCAGAATGGTGCCCAGCTCCCGGCCCATGGCCTCCTGGCCCTGGCGCTCCTGGCCGTTCACATACAGCACAAAGGCCGGCTGGGGCTTCTTGTCCACGGACTTGGAAGCGCCCCGGAAGCCGATGGCTCCGGTCTGGTGGGTGCCGCAGGAGGAAGGACAGCCGGAAATATGGATCTGAGGCAGCGCCCCGTCGGGAAGCTTTGCCTGACGGACGGCCTCCACACAGGAGCGCAGAAGGCTCTGGGAATCCCGAAGTCCCACCTGACAGATGACGGCGCCGATACAGCTCACCGAGGTCTCAAACAAAGTCCCGGCTCCCTCCTCCGTGGCCGCCAGCACCTTTTCCGCCTCCTCTGCGGTCAGGTTGATGATGTAGGCCGTCTCATCCGGGGCCAGGCGCACCTCCACGGCCTCCATGTCCTTCACCGTGTCCGCCAGAGCGCAGAACTGCTCCACCCCAGGCTGCCCTCCGATGGGATGCCATGCCACGGTGTACAGCCCCGGCTGCTTCTGTCTCTTTACCCGGCTGCCGGCCAGCTCTCCTGACCCCTTTTTCTCCACCGGCCGCGGCTCTACACAGACCCGAAGATCCTCGCCGGAGGCCAGCACCTCCTCTAGCTTCTCCAAAAACGCCTTCCTGTACTCCTCCGGTCCGCCCAGGGCCTCCTGCATATAGCGGGTGCGGGCCTTGCCCCGGTTCTGGTAATTGCCGTAGGCCCGGAAGGTGAGCCACATGGCCTTCACATAGTATAAAATCATCTCCGGCTCGATCCCCGAGGCCACCAGGACGCCGAACCGGGGATTGTTGCCCAGGCCTCCGGCGCTGTAAACGTCAAATTTGCCGTCCGATCTGGCCACAAAGCCCAGATCCCGGTAGGTGGCGTGGGTCAGGTTTGCCGGGGAGCTGGAGAAGCCCACCT
>CAZGRM010000038.1:0-19568 GCA_964528295.1 uncultured Lachnospiraceae bacterium | reverse complement strand
CCTTCAGCTTTCTCGGCATCTTCTCCGCCTTGATAAAGCCCATCAGATACTCGCCCGCCGCCTCTGCCCAGGGCCGCACGTCAAAATATTCCCCTTCCTCCACACCAGAAAGGGGGGAGCACATCACATTTCGGGGGAAATCTCCGCCGCCGCCCATGGTGACGATCCCCACATCCAGAGCCTCCTCCATGATACCGTAGATCTGCTCCGGCAGAAGGTCATGAAGCTGAATGGTCTGGCAGGTGGTGAAATGCATTTTTGTCACCTGGTATTTCCGGATGGCCTCCGCCGTAAACAGAAGCTTTTCCTTGGTCACCCTGCCCGCTGTCATCCGCAGACGCAGCATACTGGCCTTTCCTCCCTTTTGAGCATAGCTGCCATATAGACCGGAGAAGCCCTTATAATCTCCCTTGCTCAGCTCCCCCGCATAGAAGGCCTCCGTCTTTTCCTTAAACGCGGCAAGCTCCTTTTTCCACTCCTCTGGCGCAATTTTTTTCATTTTTCACTCCGTCCTTTCCGTTTCCGCACAGTCCGCGAAAGAGTTTATTTTTATTTAATCTTTTCTGCCCTTTTTTAACGCTTCCTGTACTTGAATCCTTTTTTTTAAACAATTATAATAAGGATGTTTCTTCTATTAAGAATAGCAGAATTAAAAGGAAAAAGAAAGGCCATTATGAAACAAAATACAAATTCCAAGCCGGAGACATCCGGGGCGCAGGGGGGTACTTTGCCGGGCGAAAGCCAGCGCTTTATCAAAAACAGCCGCTATTTCACCATCTGTATTTACGGAGTGGTCATGCTGATCATCTCCGCCATCATTTTCAAGGCCATCCTTGACATTGATAAGACCAAGGCCTCTCTGGGACAGCTGGCCACCATGCTCAGTCCCTTCATTTTTGGCGCCCTGCTGGCCTATGTGCTGAATCCCATGGTCCATCTGTTCTACCGGGCCATCGACAGGCTGGCCTCCCGGGCCAAGATAAAAATCAAGCACAGCATCCACACCGTGCTCTCCATCCTGATCACCTACGTGCTGGTGCTGGGCGTGGTGGTGCTGATCCTGGTATACGTGCTGCCGGAGATCACCAAAAATATTATTGATTTCATCAACTATATCCCCGCGGCCTCCGAGGCTCTGATGGGGCTGCTGACCACTTTGCAGGAGCGGTTCCCGGATCTGGACGTGGCCGCCATCAGCAAGCCCATCACCGACGCGGTGCCCAACGTGATCACCTACCTGCGGGATTTCGCCACCAACATGCTGCCGGCCATCTACAGCCTGTCCATGTCCATCGCCAACTGGATTGTGAACCTGCTGCTGACCCTCATTGTTTCGGTGTATATGCTCTACGACAAGCGGCGGCTGATGCGGGCCTCCTGGAAAATTATTTACGCCTTTGTGCCGAACAAGCACATTCCCGCCTGTCACGAAATTCTCTCCGAATGTCACCGGCTGTTCAGCAGCTTTGTGGTGGGGAAATTTATCGACTCCGCCATCATCGGGCTCCTCTGCTTTATCCTAATGAGTCTGCTGCGGCTGCCCTACACCCTGCTGATCAGCGTGGTGGTGGGCGTCACCAACATGATCCCCTACTTTGGTCCCTTCATCGGAGCGGTCCCGGGTATCGTGGTCATGCTGTTTATCCGGCCTGTAAACGCACTGGTCTTTGGTATCATGATTCTCTGCCTGCAGCAGTTCGACGGCCTGATCCTGGGCCCGAAGATCCTGGGAAACTCCACCGGAATGAAACCCCTGTGGATCATCTTCGCCATCACCGTGGGCGGCAGTCTCTTCGGCGTCATCGGCATGTTTCTGGGCGTGCCGGTGGTGGCGATCCTCAGCTATCTCTTTGACCTCTATCTGGGATACCGTCTGGAGAAAAAGAATATCACCGAAAAGCAGGTGGACGAAGCGCTGAAAAATATGGAGCTGGACGATTGATCCGGCTCCATTATTTTCCCCTGCCCCCGGCCGCCCCGTTTTTCGGCGCGGTCAGCAGCTTTTTTACCTCATCCACGGAGCGCTTGACCTGGAGCGCCCTTTTGTTCACCCCCGGCTTGTCGTAGGTCAGCCGGTAAACCTTTCTTCGAAATCCCCTGAGCCGCATCCCTTTTCCCCGCCGTCAAAGCTTCTTTTCTCTATAAAATATGAAGGACGCCCCGCTCCGGTGATCTATCTTCCTATGATTAATTTGCAGATGGGATTTCCCTGGGCGGAAAAACGCTCCTCGTACTCCGTCATGATATTTCCCTCCGCCAGCTTTGGGTCATGATGAAGATCAAAGGTGCAAGCTTCCAACCGCCAGCCGGCCTCCTTCGCCTCCTCCAGCGCAAACTCAAAGAGACCCCGGTTGTCTGTCTTAAATTCCACCTGTCCGCCCGCGGCCAAAATCTGATCGTACCTGGCCAGAAACTCCCGGCTGGGGAGACGCCTCTTCGCATGGCGGTCCTTGGGCCAGGGATCGGAAAAGTTCAGATAGATGCCCGACACCTCCCCCGGTCCAAACACCTCCGGCAGATCCTCCGCCTCCATCCGCAGAAATTTCAGGTTTGTCAACTCCGGCATGGCGGCCCGCTTATCCAGAGCCCGCACCAGGACGCTGGAATATTTTTCGATTCCCACGTAATTCCGGTCCGGGTGGAGCCTGGCCAGCTCCGTGATAAACCGCCCCTTTCCCATGCCCACCTCGATATAGATGGGACAATCGTTGCCGAATACCTCCCGCCAATGGCCCTTCTTTTCCCTCATCACATCCTCATGCACCACAAATTCACTCTCCGCTATGGCCTCCCTTGAGCCAGGTATATTTCGCAAACGCATTTCATCTCTCCTTACCCTGATTTTCCTGAATAATCAAGATTAATTCTCTCAAAAAACAAAAAAATGTCAAGCCAAATTACTTCTTAATTTTCTTTTCCACTTATTGACTTTTTATTAAATATCGAGTAATATTTTAAATAAGATTTAAAACTTTTGTAATTTTTGTTCCAGTCATAAATTGAGAGGATTCCTATTATGAAAAAGAGGAAAGCACTGGTTTTGCTGTCCCTGGCCGGGCTGCTGACGTTTGGGGCCCCCGTACTGACGGCAGGCGCCGCATGGGAAACCACCTCCGACGGCAAGATATATACCCAGACCGCTTCCCCCGGCTATGTCACCGGGCTGAAGAAGATCAGCGGAAAATGGTATTATTTCAATAGTAAGGGGATCATGCAGACAGGCGTGGTCACCATCAGCAAGAAGCTCTACTACTTTAATGAAAAAGGCGTCATGCAGACGAACGGCTTCATCAAGACCGCCGACAAAAAGACCTACTATGCGGACAAGAACGGCGTGCTGGCCGTGTCTAAGTGGATCAGCGGAAAATATTATTTCCAGGAGGACGGTACGATGGCCGTCAGCACCTGGATCGAGGGCAAATGGGTAGGGGCGGACGGCAAATATACCGGGAAGAAGCGAAATTACGGCTGGGTCACCAGCGGCGGAAAGACCTACTACTATGGGGATGACGGCAAAAAGGCGAAGGGCTGGCTGACGGTCAACGGGAAAACGTATTATCTCCATTCCTCCACGGGAGTGCTGCAAAAGGGATGGATCAAGGTCAGCGGGAAGCTCTATTACGCCGGGCCGAAGCAGGGCGTCATCCTGAAAAAGCAGTGGCTCAGCGGAAAATATCTCACCAAGACCGGAGCCGTGGCCACCGGGCTGACCACCATATCGAAGAAGACCTACTACTTTGATTCCAGCGGAAAAAAGCGTACCGGCTGGATTAAATATAAGGATAATTACTACTATTTTAACAGCAGCGGCATCATGCAGAAGAGCACCTGGCAGGGCAAAAAGTATCTGACCAGCACCGGGATTATGGCCGTGGGGTGGACCACCATAGGAAAATACACCTACTATTTCAATAAGAGCGGCACCATGCAGACAGGATGGGTTACGGTGGACGGCTCCCGGTATTTCCTGAATAAAAACGGACAGCTGCAAAAGAAGCGGTGGCTCTGGACCAATACCTACTACGCCAGCAGCACCGGAGCTGTGCTGAAGGGACTGAACGCGGTGGGCGGCAAGCTTTACTACTTCAATACCACCACCGGAAAGAAGGTCACCAAAACCTTACAGAAGGTGGACAATGACAGCTACTACTTCCAGTCGGACGGCACCGCCGCAAAGAGCAAATGGGTCAAGATTAAGTCCAAGTATTACTACTTCCAGAGCACCGGAAAGATGGCGAAGAGCACCTGGGTGGGTAAATACTATGTGGATTCCACCGGAGCCCGGACCGGCCAGACGAAGACCGTGGGATGGTCCAGCGTCGGCGGATACAAATACTATTTCGACGGAAAGGGCACTATGGTGACCGGACTGGTGACCATCAGCGGACAAAAATATTACTTTGACTCCGACGGGAAGATGATGACCGGGCTGAGAAGCATCGGCAGCAAGAAGTATTACTTCTATCCCGACGGCCATATGGCAGTTTCCATCACCCTGGAGGTGGGGACCAAGCAGTACACCATCAATGAGTACGGCGTGGTGACCTCCGAGGTCAGCATAAAGACCAGCGGCTCCACAAAGGGAGTAGAGATCGCCAACTACGCCTTGCAGTACGTGGGAAATCCCTACGTCTACGGCGGCACCAGCCTGACGAAGGGCGCCGACTGCTCCGGCTTTGTGCAGACGGTATTTTCCAAGTTTGGCTACAAGCTGCTGCGGGTGGCGGATGATCAGATGAAGGGCCCCTCGGCCTCCATGATCAAGCAGGGCTATACACAGGCCGTGGTGGTGGACATCAAGGATATTCAGGCGGGCGATCTGCTGTTCTACGGCGCCGGCAATTACGCCAGCCATGTGGCGATCTACATAGGCAATAATAAGATCGTACACGCCAGCAACTCCCAGCCCTATCCGGCGGGAGGCATCAAGATATCCGCCTACAACTACCAGACGCCTCTGAAGGCTGTCCGTTATTGGAGCTAAAGATGAGGGATCGTTTCCACAGGAAACGGTCCCTTTTTTGCGGGCGGAATTGCGTGAATCAAACATTATATTTTGATTATTCAGTTAATTTCATCAATTTACTGAGTTTTAATTTCTCAGACTTCTCCCCCCGCCTTTTTCTATTTTTCTCCCTTTTATCACAATTCACAAAACGTTCGTTCTTTCAAAAACCTATGTAAACCAGATAATTCACAGCCAAAAATGTGGATAATGTGGATAACTCAGTGCATAAGTCCATTTTATAGCCTTTTTCTTATCCACCGGATGTTGATAAAAAGTGAACAACTTTTCACCTATCCACAGAGTATAAAAAAATAAGGCTCGAATTTTTGTGCAGGATTACTCGTCCATTTTTCCTTTTCGACAAGTTCCGCAGATTCAAGCCTTATGTTTTTCTGTCATTTTATCTTGTTTTCAGATTTTTTACAGCTCCGTCTCCAGGTAGGTGACAAACTGGTTGCCCGCCGCCTCAAACATGGCCTTGCTGTCCTCCGGACCGTAGAAATACGTCTCCGTCTCACCGGGCCTTAGCAGGATCAGGTTGCCATAGTCATCATACCCGGTAATGATCACGACCCCCTCCGACCCGTAGGCCAGCACCGGGCGCTTGCTGCTGACGAAGTACAGCACCTCCTCCAGGGTACAGCCGGTCAGATCAATCACGTCCTTGCCCATGGCCGCCTCCAGAGCCGCCACATCCATGGTGCCAGTCTGGAAAGCCGCCGGGATGTTTTCCACCTTTATCTTTGCGGTGTCCGCCTTGTTTCCCCTCTCCCAGACATATTCCTTCGCCTCATTGATGACCACGCCCACCTGCTCGTCGGCCCGGCGTATGGCCTCTCCCGCGGTGGTCCAGACGCTCTCCAGGCTGCCCCCCGCATAGACGTAATACAGCCGTTCCTTCCCGGTATTTACCGGTATGGTGATCTCACTGCCGCAGTCCTCCCCGGAGGTCAGGAGCTTTGAGAGGACGGTCTGGGGCTTGGTATCGGTGACGGTGGTGCCCACCCGCAGCAGGATCTCTGTCAGCTTTCTGCTGGAGGTCTGGGCCGCCACGCCGTAGACCACTTCCTCCTCCGTATCGGTGCTCACGATGTGGTCCTGGGTGGTCTCCACATAGCCGGCTCCCTCCTTCTTCACCCGATTCAGCAGCAGCATACTGTCTGTCTGCTCCACCTTCGTCACGTAGCAGTCTGAGGGCTGGTACGTCTTGACCGTCTCTCCCTCCTCATCCACGATTGCCAGCTGGTACATGGGGAACTGCTCATTCCCCTCGTGGGTCAGGTCAATATCTGACAGGCGCGCCTTTCCATAGACCAGATCCTCCCCCATGAAGGCCACCGGGCGGAGGCGCTCCTCGCTGCCGCAGCTGATCTCCCGGACAGTGCCCGTCTCGAAATCCATCACATACAAGGTCTGGGAATTGTACCTCTCCCCCTCCTTCAGCCAGGCGAAATACCGGTTTGTATCGGAGCTGGCGTAGCACTCGTTGTTCACGCCGTCGATCACCCGCTCATAATTCCCCGACACCAGATCGATCCGGTAGACCACGCCCTCCAGCAGCACATAGCAGTCCTGCTCATTGTCCGTGATGTAGGCCAGGGCATCCACATCCAGCTTCAGCATATCGTAAGATTCCATGCTGTGGACAAACAGCACCTCCTCCACCGTGGCCGAGGCGTCCTCATAATAGTAGATGCCGATCCCGTTCTCTCCCTCATGGTTTCCCCGGTTCATATAGCCGGAGACACAGAACCAGACGTTTCCTGAGCTGTCCACCCGGAATATTTTGATGCTGTTCTTATCGTAAAAATCCCGGTAATCCATGTTTTCCTGCTGGGGGAAACCGAATACCCGGCAGATCTTTCCGCTGTTGATCTGGTAGGTCCAGAGCTCATTTTCCTGGACGAAGGCCGCCACCTTTTTCCGCGAATCAAAGGCGTACTCCACATCCTCCTGCAGTGTGACGCCCAGGTTGATCCCCTTGGAGCTCAGCACCGTCTTGTCCGTGTTGAAAATCTCGCCCGTGGTTCTGGTGAAGTCCAGCAGGAATACCCGGGTATCCGTGTACCGGAGACGGTAAAATTCCTTCACATTATAGATCTCCGTCACGCCCTCACTGTTGATGGAGGAGATCCGGTAGTCCAGCACGAAGGAGGCCGTGGTCCCGTTGATGTCCACCAGGCTGGGGACGGGCTTGTAGTAGATCTGGGGCTTCAGATCCTCCCACATCAGCCGGGCCACCGAATCGTGGATATCCATGTAAGCCAGAGAGTCCAGCTCGTCGGTGGTCTCATCCGGCTCCACCACCGTACCCAAGGTCTGCTGGTCGGTGCCGTTTACGCACTTCTCATAAAAGCCGGTGACGAAATCCAGGTAGGATTCCAGGTGGAGGCCGTCCTCCAGCAGCAGCCGGGTGTAGAAGTAAATATTCCGGCCCCCCGCCGTCACCTGCAGCTTCAGGATGTACTCCTGCCCCAGCAGCATATGATTCTGGATCTGAAGTGTGGCGTTGACGTAATTGCTCTCCTCCTCCAGACGGATCACCTTTGTATTTTCCAGGGATTCGCCGCCGTCCAGCGTAAGCACCTCGTAGGAAAGGCTGTCCACGCTGGTGCTGAAGGTCTGGATCTGGATGTCCAGCTCATGGCTGCTGTCCAGCACCGTCACCGTATCCCGGATATAATTCACATCCATCTCGCTGGCGTAGCCGTGGAGGCAGTTGTAGCTGACTCCCTGGTTCTGAATATAGACCAGAGGGAAGGTGGAATTTCCCATCTCCTCCGCCACGGTGGGCACGGTCTGGTTGATCCAGCGCTCAAACCCGATCACAGCCGCCAGAAATATGACCAGCAGCACAACGATGTGTATGAATACATTTTTTACCGTTCTTAATCTTTCCCTCATAATGACTGACTATCCTCTTTTTCGTTCTTCTCAGGAGCCCCGGAGGCTTCCTCTGTCTTTAAAAGAGCGCGGAGCGTGGAATTGACTCCCAGAAAATCCATGCAGGAGTCCAGGCTGCCGGGGGAGGCGCCGCGTCCCCGGCCGTCCCTCACGGCCCGGATCAGGATGTTCTTCGGGGTGTGCTCCATGTCGATGAATTCCAGCACCTGCACCCGATAACCCGCCTCCTCCAGCATGGAGGCCCGGAGGCCGTCGGTGATCAGGGCGGCCATCCGCTCCTTCAAAAGGCCGTATTTCAGCACCGGATCCAGGACCTTGCACCGGAGCTGTCCGTTCAGCTCATGCTGGCAGCAGGGCACGGACAGGATCACCCCGGCCTTCCAGGAAACGGCCTTTGCCAGAGCAAAATCCGTGGCCGTGTCGCAGGCGTGAAGTGTCACCACCATGTCCACCTGTTCCTCCCCCTCATACTGGGCAATGTCCCCGATCTGAAACCGCAGCTTCTCATATCCGAACTCCTCCGCCAGCTCACCGCAATGGCGGATCACATCCTCCTTCAGGTCAAGGCCCGTGATCCGGACATCCAGCCCTCTGATCTGGTGGAGATAATAATATATGGCAAAGGTCAGGTAGGATTTCCCGCAGCCGAAATCAATGATGGAAATTTCCCGGTCCCGGGGCAGCTCCTGGCACACGTCCTCGATAAATTCCAGAAAGCGGTTGATCTGGCGGAACTTGTCGTACTTGGCATGAACCACCTTCCCCTCCGGCGTCATCACTCCCAGCTTCACCAGGAAGGGCACGGGAACGCCCTCCGGCAGCAGATATTTCTTTGTCCTGTTGTGGCTCAGCTCCGGCCCCCGGACCGCCTCCTGACGCTGCTTTCTGCTGACGGTCACCCTTCCCTTTTTGCTCACCAGTGCGGAGGCGGTCAGCAGCCTGGTGTCCGCCTGAAGCTGCCGGAAATCCCGGCTCATCCAGAGCAGCACCGCAGGAATCAGCTCTTCCCTCCCATAATTTTTATGGAACTCCTTCTTCCCATCCCACAGCGCCGCCTGGTACGCCACAGCTCCCCGGCGCTTCACCGGCCGGATTTTTATTTTCAGCGGGCCTTCCTTCGTCCTGGCTCCGCTGATCACCATATTTCTCAAATTTTCATCTAAAATTTCTTCCAAAAGTGCTTTCAGCTCTTCCATCTGTCTCCGCCGTCCCCTGTCTCCTTCACTTTCTTCTCCCAGTATACTATTCCAGGAGGGTTTGAACAAGTTTTTTTGTAAATCTTAATCTTTTGTCCACAAAAAGGGCACCCGGAGCTCTCCTCCAGGTGCCTCATCTCTCATTCCTCTTTTCTCAAATCCTTCACGCTGTCCCTCTCCACCAGCTCCGTCAGCACCTCGATTCGCTGATGAATCCGTTTCCCGGTGCGGTTCTGCTCCAGCAGAAGCTGGGTCGCCACCCGCCCGATCTCCTCCTTTCGGACATCAAAGGTGGTGAGGGCCGGGGAAAAGATTTCGCCAAAGGGCATATTGTCAAATCCGATCATCGACACATCCTCCGGCACCCGGTAGCCCTGATCCTTCAGCGCCTTCATGGCCCCAAGGGCGATGATATCATTGACCACCACATACGCGGTGGGCACCTCGGGCCCGGTCTGAAGGTACTCCCGCATCGTCTCCTGGGCCCCGGTCATGGTGGGCTGCAAATAAACCGTATACTTCTCCTCCACCCTCAGCCCGTACTCCCGCATCGCGTTCCGAAACTCCTGCTCCCGCTCCCGGAAGTTGCGGATGGAAATGGCGCTGCCGATAAACCCGATCCGCTCATGCCCCTTCTCCGCCAGGTAATCCACCGCCCTGGCGAAGGAGCTTCGGTTATCCATAATCACTGTGGTGAAGTCCCCCTCCCGGAACCAGGCGTCCACCACCACAAAGGGCACATCCAGCTTTCGAAATGGCTCCATGTCCCTCCACTCCAGCTCCGTCGCCAGCAAAATGATCCCGCTCTTCTTCTCACTCATCAGGTTTTCCAGCTTCGCCTCATAGTCCGGATCGCCCATCTTCAGATTATAAATATTGGTCTCGATCTGATTTTTCCTGGCTTCCTCCACCACGCTCTCAATCAACGCCAGAATCAGCGGCGATTCGATGAGAATCTGGCCGCTCTTGCGGTACATGACCAGCAGAATCCGGTTCATCTTTTTTGAAGGAACAGAATAGCTGTAGCCCAGCTGCCTGGCCGCCTGGAGAATCTGTTTTGCCGTCGCCTCGTTGATCTCTTTTTTCCGGTTCAAAGCATTTGACACAGTGGCCTGTGAATATCCTGTCATCTCACTGATTTGCTTCAAAGTCACTTTCCCCAATTTCTATTCCTCCCCTGCTCTGCTGTTTTTCCACCGTGTTTTCATCCGTATCTTGTAGAATTTTAACATAATTCCCGGATAATGTCAGTACATTTTTCGCCCAAACCATATGCGGAGCGGACAGCCCTGTGCTCCTGTCCGCTCCGCATATTACTCATCCGAGACTCTTCACATATTTTTTATAATCCTGGAACAGCAGATATCTGGCTTCCTCATCCTCTTCGATTTCCGGCAGACGATTTTTTGCGGAATGAAACCGGTTGTCAATCGTGTCATCATTCGTGGTGGAGACCTCAAAAAGCATCACCTTACCGGTCCCCCTTTCCCCCTGCCACATATGGTACTGGCCCGGTTTCAGAGTGATACTCTCCCCCGGATGGAGGACCACACTGCCTCCCGCCGGCACTGTCACCTCCGTACCGTCTATGGTCACCGTCACATCCTCGTCCGCGAAGTCCTCCTTCTCATCGGAATTGTAGAGAGTCACAATCAGATTTCCCCCTCCCCGGTTGATGATGTCCTCCATCTTCTTCCAGTGAAAATGGTAGGGAAGGATCTGCCCGTCCTCCACCAGCAGCAGCTTTTCCGCATAGGGCTTGGGGTATCGGTCCTGATTGTGGAAATTCCCATTGCGGAAGGTGAAGATCAAAAGACCGCATTTCTGAAAATCTCCGCTGCCGAAGTCGCTGATGTCCCATCCCAGCATATTGTCTACAATCTCCCTGGATTCCTCCCCGAGAGCTTCCCATTCCCGGATTCCCCACTTTGCGAATCCTGGAAAGCAAAGGCCCCTTTGCTCCACAAAGGCAATGGCCTCACTGATAATCCTATTTAATTCTGAACGTTTCATTCCTTCGCCTCCCTCATCCCGCGCAGCTCTAGAATCGTGTAAATCCCCACATGCCTCACCTGTATTTTGCCGCCCTCCGCCTGCACCTGAAGCTCCGGATTCTCCGGGAAGGTATGCGCCCGCACCTCCTCCGGCTCAGAGGAAAGCTCCAGACGGATCTCAGGGATTTCATCAATTCTATGCGTCACTTCGTTAAAATTATAATTTACAATATGCAGCACCTGGGCCTCCTCGTTTTCATGGAGAGCCACGCCGTACCTTTGATTTTCGTCAAACCGGACTCTGCTGTCCTTTTCCGCCAGATAATCCTCCAGAGCCTTTGCCTCCTGTCTTTCATAGGCGCGGGCCGTCTCCAGGGATTTCGGCCATCTGGAATAGCCGATCACTTCCCCGCCGGCCGCCCCGTACGCGTTCAGCACCTGAGCCGTCTCCTCATCCATCCGGAAGCTGTCCGCTACCACCACGGTTTTGTAGTCCCTTAAGCGCTCCTCCCTCAGGGGCTCATCCGGGCTCTCATAGATGACATTGTAAAGCACCTTCCGGTCGCTCAAATTCTGTATCAGCTCAAAGAAAGCCTCGAAAGCGCCGTCGCTGGAGAAGGCGCCCTGGGTCCCCAGCTCCTCCACCCCGGTCAGATCCATCTTCTGGACGCGGTTGTAGGTGGTGGTCTGTCTGTCGGAGGGTTCCGTCCACAGATTCTCATATGCGGAATTCAGATCGTAGATCACCGCGATATCCGCCTGGGGATTCTTCGGAAAGAGCTCTGACTTTTCATCCAGCCATGCCCCTAGCCTTTTCACCATCCGCAGGTCGGGCCAAAACGCGTCCTTTACCTGGTTTTGCAGCCAGGAGCCATAGGGAAAGGCAATGTGAAATCCGTGGGCCAGCGGCTCCAGCAGAAACAAAATACACCGGTCATTGATCCCATTCTTGATGTCCGTGAGCATGTCCCTCACGTACTGGTTGGGATCCTCCACAAAGCAGCAGTCCTTCCCGTTCAGCCAGCCAAAGGCAAATTTGTACCAGCCGTCCTGCCGCAGAGAGATATCGGTCTTCTCTCCGGCCAGGAGGTCCAGGTATTTTTTACATTTCCAGGCAATGGGGAAGCACTGAAACAGGTTTGCCGTCACCGGAAACGCTTCGTCCCCCCGGGTTTTTCTGGCGTACTCCTTCGCGTGGGCGGACAGCTCCCGCACCACCCATTCGATGGAGTCGATCTGCATGTCCACAAAATCCCGATAGAGAGGAATGTTCCACCGGTCATTGCCGTTGAAGGCCAGCAGATTTTCGTCCCGGTAGCCCTTTCTCAGGAGATACTCCCGGTAGTTGAAGCGCTCCCGGTTCTCCCCCTCGGGAAGAGGGATCTGGCGCTTTGCCAGATAGCGGTTGAATTTGTCCATACATTCCTGACAGAAGCAGCCCGCATTGTGAAGAGCATGCTTCTGGGTGTCATACTCATCAATGTGGAGTCCTCCCGCTCCTGCGTCAATCATCATCTCCACATCCCGCTTCATATACGTCAAATAGGAATCCTTATTGCAGCAGGGCGTATAACACTTGTGGTCATGATCAGGCGCCATCAGCCAGGCTGACAGAATATTTCGTCCCTCCAGGGACACCGCCTTGAATTCCTCCAGGAAATCGCCCACCCGCTCTCCCCGGTAATTCAGAAGCCCCTCCGGAAAATATTTCTCTATTGGGGCAAAAATATGGGGATACTGATTCGTCGAAAGCTCGCTCATTCCCACATACTTATGGTTTTCCGAGGCATTCCGCAGAATATTTAAGGACAGCAGCTCCGTTTCATCCTCATTCAGCTCCGCCCCGAACTCCCACAGCTGTGCCTTCCACAGCACGGAAAATACCCGGATGCCCCGTTTTTTACACTCCTCACAGAATTCTCTGTCATTCATGTAGCCGTAGAGCCGCATTCTCGGCGGCGTGGGGTCATTTGCCTCCCTGTCCATGTAGGGCAGGCCGATGGCTCCGCTGCCCAGGCAGGACCAGATCAGCATGTTGCCCCTCATATCCTGGATGTCCTCCACCATCTGCATATTTTTCATCGGCAGAGAAGGGTGATAATTCCACATATCCCTCTGCCAGCCCATAAAATAAATCCCTTTCAGCATTTCATCCTCCTCTAGCTCTTCAAGCCTGAAATCGATATTCCCTCCGTCAGATATTTCTGACCGAACCCGTAAACAATGGTGGGGACGATCAGGGAGATCATCACTCCCGCCAGTATATATGCCAGGCTCCCCGCGGACCGGAAGCCCTTCAACGACTGCATCCCCATGGTCAGCGTAAATTTATTCGCCGAATTGATGTAAATCAGCGGCGCGAAGAAATTATTCCACTGCTCAATAAATTTCATGAAGCACACCACCATGATGGTGGGGACGCACATGGGCGTCACCACATTCCAGTACACCCGGAACTTGGAGCACCCGTCGATCACCGCCGCGTCGATGTAGCTGTCCGGGATTCCCTTCATGTTCTGCGTCAGCAAAAAGACGCCGAAGGGATTGGCCAGATAGGGAACCACCAGCGCAATGTGGGTATCGATCAATCCCATTTTATTCAGCACCATGAACTGCGCGATGGCATAGGACTGAAACGGAATCAAAAGTCCCGATATAATGTACAGAAATACAAAGCTTTTTCCCCTGAAGTTTAATTTTGCGATGGCGAAGGAGGCCATCGTGGTAAAGACAATCCCGATCCCCACAATCAGGAAAGAGACCTTCGTGCTGTTCCAAAAAAATCTCAGAAAGTCAAATGCCTGAAAAATGTGGGCGTAGTTTTCCCATCTCCACTCCGTCGGCAGGAAGGAGGGCGGCAAATCAAAGGAATCCTTGGGGAGCCGGAGGGAAGTGGAAAATGCCCAGAAGAAGGGGAGAAGGAAAAGAATCCCAAAGATGATCAGGAAAACATTCAAAATAATCTGATACCTTCCCTCACCTTTTCCATAGCGAAATATGCTTTTCTTTTTTTCTGCCTGTCTCATTCTGTCATACCTCCTGCCCTGCTATTCAAGATCATAGTTGACCCATTTATTTTGATACCGGAACATCAAAACCGTGACAATCAGCGCAATGATGAACAGAATCAATCCCAATGTGGCCGCGTAGCCGAAATGATACTCCTGAAATCCCTTCCGGTAGATGTGCATGGCGATGGTCTGGGAGGATACCCCCGGACCTCCCTTGGTGAGGAAATAGGTCTCGTCAAACATCTGGAAGCAGTTGATCAGTGTGGTGACTACCACGAAAAAGATAGTTGGTGTCAGCAAGGGCAGCCGGATCTTCCAGAGGCACTGCCAGCGGGTCGCTCCATCCACCTTCGCCGCCTCAATGTAGCTTTCCGGTATATTTTGCAGTCCGATAAAATAATACAGAAAAGCGTTCCCGATAAATTTCCACGCGCTGAAGATCGCGATGGAGACCAGGGACCACTTGGCGTTCCCCAGCCAGTTCACCGGCTTCAGCCCAAGCTCCTTCAGCAGCCAGTTAAACACGCCGAAATCGTAATCATACAGGTAGCCCCAGACTATGACGATGGCCGAGGTGGTCACCACCAGCGGAAAGTAAAATAAAATCCGGTACACTCCCTGCAAAAATCTGGATTTCACCGAGTACACCGCCAGGGCCAGCGCCAGTCCTCCCACGATATGTACCGGAGCGATGATCAGAACAAACTTGACCGTATTCAGCATCACAGTGCGGAAATCCGGATCGCTGAAAAGCTGCCTGAAGTTCTTCAGCCCCACGAATTCCAACGGTTTAATCAGACTGAAATCCGAAAAGCTCAGCACAAAAATCGTCATAAACAGAGGAATTCCGATGAAAAGTGTGTAAAAGATGAGTGTGGGACTCAGGAAGAGGTACGCCGTTATATTATCCCTGACCGCACGTGTTTTTGCCTTCTTTACCTTCTTGTTCATTCCTTTTCTTCACTCCCTTTTCCAAAGCCTGCCGCGATATCCAAGGCCCGGCCCGTTGTCCGGCGCCGGGCCTTGGATATCTTAATTCTTAAATAGTCCCGCGATCACTTCCATGTTTTCCTCCGTCGTGCGGTAGGTACTCTGCTCAAAGCACTGGTCGATCTCCGCCGCGGCCTCATCCAGCGCCTGATCCACCGTTTCCTGGTTGGCGTAGATAATATCCATATACTTGGCGTAGATATTGGCAAGGTCCGCATACTCAGGCGGATCCTGGCTTCTCCTCCAGGTGCCGTTGGCATATACATCATACATCACCTCATAATTGTCGATGATGCCGTCGCTTGCGCAGATTTCCTCGCCCCAGGTGGGGTTGGCCGGAAGGGAACCGGTCTTCATAAATACCTCTGAGTAGGTCTGGCCCGCCGTCCACAGAGCCACCTTCATCGCCTCGTCGGGATGCTCCGTGGTGTTCAGTACCACAAAGCCGCAGCTGCCCGCACAGGTGGTATTTCCCGCGGCGCCCGCCGGTACATTTGTCACATAGATGGTATCCGTCAGCTCACTTGCATTGTAATCATCCGACACCCATCTGCCCCAGAAGCCCATGGCCGTCTTGCCCTGGACAATCAGCTCCACGTCCGAGATGGTATCGCTGGGCTGCGGTGAGTAACCGTATTCCCAGATGGAATCCTGCAGGAACTGGAATACCTTTTTGCACTCCTCTGAATTGATGGCGGCCGCTGTCCAGTCGTCGTTCAGCGGCGCTCCGCCCTCACTGTAGAGCAGTGCCTGGAGGCAGAAGAAATTGGTGGGAACGCCGAAGGGGTAAACATCCAGCCCTGAATTTTTCAGCTGTTCACAGATGTCAATAAAATCATCCCAGGTCCAGTCCTCCTCCGGCAGAGGGATCCCCGCCTCCTCAAAAATATCCTTTCGGATGTGGGTCACCACGGAATTGGCCTCATAGGGTACGCCGTACAGCTTCCCGTCCACCTCAAAAATGTCTAGCAGCTCATCGGAGATCGCATCCATATGGATGGCCTCCACCTCCTCCGGATGAGCCTCAATGTAGTCGTTCATCGGAAGTCCCAGATCGTTCATTGCCATAAACGCCACTCCTTCCAGGCCCAGGGCTATGACATCGGGGGCATTATCGCTGGCGATCATGGTCTGAATCTTCATCAGGTATCCATTCCAGTTGGAACCGTAGGAATCACTGGTGATGTACTCAAACTCCGGGATAATGCCCGGGTTCTCCGCTGTAAACGCGTCGAACACCGCCTTCTGGGACGCGGTCATATCCGCGCCGTCTGAAAACAGAGCCACCCGGATATGTACCGGCTCTTCCGCGTCACTTGCGCTGACAGACAATCCCGCCGTCATGCTCATCGCCATCGCCGCACTCAATAAAATCGATAACGCTTTCTTTTTCATTCCATTCCCTCCATTTCGTTTTTTGCTGTTGCTTTTGTCCTTTGTCTTTAAAATTCAAATCTTCTTTTTATTGAAAAATATTTATTTTTTACTTAAAATCCATCTATTTTTTCAGCCCTCCCTCCACTGATCTAAATTTAGCGGACTTTATTTTCTCTATTTTTTATATTTTTCAAACAATTTATCCGTTTTTTGTGGCTTTCCTGTCGTTAAATTCTTTATTTATACATATATCATCAAACAAATCTTTTGTCAATATTCATTTTAAATTTTCAGTAATTTTAATAGTTTTATTCAGTAATTTTTGTTAAAATTTTTATTGATTTTTTAATAAAAAAGAGGGAAACCAAAAAACGGCAGACCGTGGTTGTTCTATCACCGCAGTCTGCCGCTTTCCATTTATCAATTTTTCTGTTTTAATCAGTTTCATTCATTCCTGATACAACCAATCCGCTATGTCGTGAATCTCAATTCCTTCATAGCTGTACTTTGGATGTCTGGTTCTTGCGAGAATCATTTTCGGATACGCGTCTCGAATCTGAAACAACGGGGAACATTCTCGTTCAAAGGTTTCCTGTCCGGAAATATTATCACTGACCTGAATATAAATCTTTTCGCTGCCTTTCCGCACTACAAAATCAATCTTTTTTTGATACAGCTTACCGACATAAACATCGTAACCTCGGCGCAGAAGCTCAATGCAAACCATATTTTCATAAACTCTGCCATAGTCCATATTTCTGCTGCCCAAAATAGCATAACGGATACCCGTATCACACAGATAGAACTTCTCGGAGCTTTCCAAATACTTCTTGCCCCGAATGTCGTATCGCTTAATATCATAGAAAACAAAGGCATTGCACAGATATTTGATGTATTTGCCCACAGTGACATGGCTTGTAGCCACATCATTCGCGTTCAGAAGCTGGCTGACCTTGTTTGGAGAAGTCAGGCTGCTGATATTGTCCATCAGAAACTCACTCAGTCTTTGTAAAACCGCAGTGTCCGCCAGAGAGTATTTTTGCGAAGAGCAGCCCAAGGGGCGCCCAGCAGTTTTTTAGCGATCACACCTTAAAAGAGGAGAAAACAAGCGGCAGACCACAGTTGTTCTATCACCGCAGTCTGCCGCTTTTCATATATCAATTTTTCTGTTTTAATAAGGGACCGTCCGCTGGGCCCAAATGTGCTTCTACCACCGTCTTCTCCTGCATGCTCCGTGGCGGCAGCGGCGCTGGTGCATCTCCTGGAGCAGCAGGACATGGATCAGGTCCTGGGGCCAGTTTCGCCCGGAGCGGCGGCAATTCCGGCATTCCATGGACAGGACCTCACCGGCCTGCCGCTCCTCCTGAACCGGAAACTGATCCCGGACCTGATCGTAGATGTTTTCACTGATCCGCCGCACTGTCTCCCGGTCCGGACGCTCATCAAACATGGCGCTGCCCTCATATTCCAGTTTGTCGCACTCCTCTTCAACGTAGGGCAGCAGCATCCGGGCGGATTCCGGGAACATGGACTGAAGCCTCCTCATATCCTGCTCCGCCATCTGCTGGTCGCGCAAAAGGTCCGCGGCATCGTAGGTCTCATACATCATGGAAGGAGCGTTCCAGGCAGTACCGTCCGAACGCCTCGGGGTGGGTGACGCGCAGGGCTGACCGCAGGACTTCCTTCTGTCTCTGCCATCTCCCGGCCGCCCCATGGAAGCCCCCGCGCCATATTGATTCCTGCCCGCGTCCATTCCCATATCGTTTCCGGACCGCATGTCGAATGCCGGCTGACCGCCGGGCATCCGCCGCATATTTCCCATCGGCTGGCCGCCGGGCATTCGCCAGGTATCCTCCATTGATTGGCTATCGGACATCCATTGGGAATCCTCCATTGGCTGGCCGCCGGACATCCGCCGGGTATCCTCCATTGATTGGCCGCCGGACATCCGCTGGGAATCCTCCATCGATTGGCCGCCGGACATCCGTTGGGAATTTTCCATCGACTGACCGTTTGGCATCCGCTGGGTACTCCCCATCGATTGGCCGCCGGACATCATGGATGAGGCGGTTCGGTCATCGTTCTCTACCCGGCGCTCCATGTTTTCCCGCATATCACGGCTTTCATTTCTGCCGCCCATAGACGGGATGTCTGCCTCCTCCTCCCCCGGATACTGGTTCCATCCGCTCATCTTCCGCTCTCTGTCAATTTCCTCCGCTTTCATATACATTCCTCGGCAGGGCCGGGTCTCTGCCCTTCCTTGGCCGTTTCCGTACCATTTGGCATCAAAATAATTCATCGCAGCAAATTCCTCTGATATTTTCTCTATTATTATATGAAGAAACTCCTCCGGTTGCTCCGGCATAGCTATGCCAGCGCGCTCCGGCCAAACTGTGATTTAGCCTATTCGCCTCTGTACAATCGAATCAATTGCGGGTATAATACCCCCGTACCATTGTTTCACCATATAAAACCCATACCGGAGGATAGAAATGGCAAAGAATAAAGAAGTGAAGACAAACGCCATGCGGATTCTGGACCGCATGAAGATTTCATATACCACCCACATTTACGAATGCTCTGAGTTCATCGACGGGCAGCAGACCGCTGATCTTTTGGGATTTCCCCACGAGATCATGTTCAAAACTCTGGTCACAGTCACCCCGGACAAAAATTATTTCGTTCTGGTCATTCCCATCGACCAGGAGCTGGATCTGAAAAAAGCCGCCAGGGCCGCCGGACAGAAATCACTGGCCATGATCCACGTGAAGGAGCTGCTGGGCATCACCGGATACGTCCGGGGCGGCTGTACTGCCATCGGGATGAAAAAGCAGTATCCTGTCTACATGGACGAATCCGCTCTGCGCTATCCCAAAATCATTGTCAGCGGAGGCAAAATCGGCGCCCAGATTGAGCTCTCCCCCCAGGATTACCAGAAGGCCAGCGGTGCGGTCTTCCGCGGCCTGACCCAGGAGTGAGCCCATCGAAGCGCCCACACTGTCATAATCAAACACGCTCTAGCTCCCGAAGACACCAAGATGCTCCAGCAGGATCTTCAGGCCAAGCAGAACCAGGATCACGCCTCCCA